>CAZVRR010000001.1:0-11409 GCA_964629745.1 uncultured Planctomycetales bacterium
CAGCCGGACGACAAATCGCGACATGTCGCGCCGCACCGGCGGAGCCCGCCGCGGGTCAGGACCGGGCGCCGGGCGGCGACCACGCGCCTTCCGGGCGCGCTAAGCCACAGTCGAGTGATCAGTGAGGAGTTTCCCCCCACCGGCCGGAGCTTCCTGCAAAAAAAAGTGGGCGGACGTCGGTGGGCGCCGGGGGGAAACGCCGCAGCCGAGCATGCCGCCCGTGGTTCGTCAGGGTGCTGCCTTGCGCTGCACCCTAAGTAATATACCCTAAGGTGCTACGAAAATCAATTACCCAGTGTCAAAAAAGACGGCCCGATCGCGTCAAACCACGTAAGCCCGCCCGTGCGGGTGTGTACGCTGGTTGCACCCGCCGCGCCACTTAGCTCACGCGGCTGGCACAGTCCTCCCCGGCGAGCAGCCCGCGTCCGACTTGGCGGACAAATTCAATATTGCCGTCGAGCAGGCCCGGCAGTGCTTCCAGCTCTTCTGCCGTGCACCAGCGGAGCTCGGCCACCTCGGCGGGGTCCGGCCGAAGGGCGCCACCGTCCCATTCCGCAAGCCACCACTCCAGGCGCAGCCCGCCGTCCGGGCGCACGTATTCCCACACCCGGCGCACCGGCCTCACCCGGCCTCCGACCTCTTCGCGGAACTCGCGGACCACCGCCTGCTGCGGGGTCTCGCCCGCGTCGATCGCGCCACCCACGAAGCACCACGCCCCTCCGGCCAGAATGTGGGCGGCACGCCGGATCACCAGGAACCGGCCATCGCAATGGACCACTGCCACAACGCCTTCGCGCATCATCCCGCCCTGTTCTTCGGGCGTTTTTGCCCGCCGCACAACTATAGACGCGGGGCCCCCGCCCCGGCGGGCGGAAGCCCCGCTCATGATTCTGCGCCGCCGAACCG
Source organism: uncultured Planctomycetales bacterium (assembly GCA_964629745.1). Lineage (GTDB taxonomy): Bacteria > Planctomycetota > Phycisphaerae > UBA1845 > Fen-1342 > JAAYXS01. The sequence continues at coordinate 907 of CAZVRR010000001.1, forward strand.
CCGATCAGTGCTTTGGCTTGGCCAATTCCGGCTTCGACTCCATCTGCATCTTGTCCTGCGGCTCAGGCTTACCGGCCGGAGGGGGTGCGGGCTTGGCGGCGTCCGGATGGCCGTGCGGCGGCTCGCCGGGCTTGGCCTGCGGGCAGCAGGGCGTCGCATCGGCCTTCGTCCGTTTGAGCGTGGCCTTCCAGTCCTCACCCTGGTACCAGACGCGCATCGAGCCGCCCATGCCGACCAGCTTGGCCTTGTAGGACCGCGCCTTGCCGTCCGGGGTCTTGAAGGTCAGGGTGTCCGTGCCTTTCGCGTACTCGTACGTGCCGGCCATGTTGCGGCAGTTGCCCTCGTACATCGCGCAGGCGTTGTACGTGTTGTCCTTGTTCAGGGTCAGCCGCGAGAACTCGAACTTGCCCTTGGCCGTATCCGGATCGATCTTGGTCATCGTCCAGGTGCCGTGAATCCCGCTGCAACCCGTGAGCACCACCAAGGCTGCGCACACCGCCAATCCCATGAGCTGCTTCATTGTGTAATCTCCACTAGGAATTGTCAGACCGCACCATTGCAGGCGGCATTATGGACGATTCCGGCCCGTTGGCAAGCCGCAGCCAGCCAGCACGGCTTCCAGCAACTCCGCCGCTCCGTCAGCCAGTGGATCGAAAACGGGCACCCGCAGCTCGCGTGAAACCTCGCGCGTACAGCGATTCCGCGTCGCGTCGTCCACGCCGTGCGCATTCAGCGCCACTGCCGCCACGCGACAGGGATGCAGCACGCTCGCCGCCTGCTCGTACAGCGCGCACAGCTCACGAAATGGCGGTATCCTGAGCTCCGGATTGACCTTGTAACTCGTCCGGCCCGCGTGATGGACCAGGACCAGCGCGTGCGGACACGCCCCGTGCAGCAGCGCCAGGGTCACCGCCGAGAAGCCCGGGTGCGCGAGGCTGCCCTGCCCCTCGACAAAGCAGATGTCGCAGTCGCTCACACCCAGAACAAGCTCCTCCACCGCTCCCGGCGCGAAGTCTGCCGCGACCGCATCAACGGCCACCCCCCGACCAGCGATCAGGATGCCCGTCTGGCCCGTCCCCAGAAACTCCGCCCGCAATCCACGCCCGCGGGCGGCGGCGGTCAGTTCGAGCGCGGTGACCATCTTCCCGACGTTTCCGTCCGTCCCGACCGTCAGCACGCGCCGACAGCGCGTCGCCTTGGCCCGAGCCGCTGCCAGCACCCGCACCCCCGTCGGCCTGCGCAGATCGATGATGCGACACCCGCTGCGTGCCGCGGTCGCCGCAAGCTCCGGATCGTCCGACAGGAACTCGTGCAACCCGCTGACCACGTCCAGCCGCAGCTCCAGCGCCCGGCCGATCTGCTTGCGCATTTCGGCCGGCAGCGCTCCGCCGGGCGGAGCGATTCCGATGACGAGCACCTCCGGGTGCAGCGCGGCGGCCGCGTCGACGTCGCTCACAATCGGCACCGCCGGCGCCCAGGGAACCAGCTCCCGCACGTCCGCCCCGGCCGCGACCGAGTCCACCAGGGCCATGACGTCCGCGCCGCGGTAGCGCAATATCGAGGCCGCCGTCTTCGCACTGAATACGCCCAGCCGACCCTCGGTCAGCAGCAGCATGCGGCGATAGGGCGGCAGAACGTGCATTGGATTCTCAGCGCCGAGTCGTCGCAGTGTACGGCTGGCTGCGCCACGCGGACAGCCGGCGCACCTGTCCGGCGTGCCGCGGGCGCACTATTCTGGGCCCATGCGGTCTGTGCGGGTCGCAATCGCCCTGGCCATTCTGCTGCTGCCCGGCGCAATGCTCGCGCCGGTATGGCGATTGGGTGGGCTGGGAGCCGGCGAAGACGACATCCTCTATTACTACCCGTCGCGCACGTTCTTCCATGAGAGCATCCGGAGCGGTGAATGGCCGTGGCTGAATCCATGGACCGGCCTCGACCGCCCGTTCATGGCCGACCCGCAATCGGCCGTCTGGTACCCGCCGACCTGGTTGTTCGCGCTCCTGCCGCCGCAGTGGGCATACCCTGCCTCGCTCTGGCTGCACTACAGCCTGGCGATCTGGGGCGCGTACCGGCTGCTGCGGGGGCAAAGCCTCGGGCGCGGCGCGGCGCTGCTGGGTGGGTCCATCTTCGCGTTCAGCGGATTCCTCCTCGCACACCGCGCTCACTTCGCAATGCAGCACGCGGCGGCCTGGGCGCCCTGGGTGTTCTGGCGCATGGCCCGGTACGTTGAAAGCGACCGCAGCGCGGACATCCGGCGACTTGCCGCCGCGGCAGGCGTGGCGGCGCTGCAGTGTCTTTCCGGGCATGTCCAGGTCGCGGCCCTGACGGCCCTCGGCACGCTGACCGTGGCGCTTTCGCGGGGCCCGCTCACGACGGGAGCCACACCGCGGCGGATCGCTCTGCTGCGCTGGGTGCTGGTCTGGCTCGCGACGGCGGGCCTGTATGCAATTCAGTGGGTGCCGACGGCCGCGTACGTGGTGCTGTGCACGCGGGTGGATCGCACGTATCGCGACTTCGTCGAGAACAGTTGGTCCATCGCATCCGCGTTGGGCTGGCTGCTCCCGATGATCTTCGGCCAGCGCACTCCCAATTTCTTCCCGCAGGCGTGGTGGGGTCCCTCGCACCAGACGGAGCAGTTCGCCTATGCCGGGATTGTCCCGCTCATCCTGGCGGCGCTGGCGCTGCGCGGCGCCTGGCATGACCCCCGGCGGCGGCCCTGGGTCGTCCTGCTCGTCCTGGCGCTGCTCACCGCGCTGGGCAAGTACGGGCCGGTCTGCCCGCTACTGTACTGGCTCCCCGGCAGCGGCCTCTTCCGTGTGCCCGCGCGCGCCCTGCTGCTGTTCCATCTCGCGACCGCCGTGCTCGCGGCATGGGTCGTGAACGAGCTGACCGCAGACCTCACGCCGCAGCGCGCGCGGCTGCGCGCGACGCTCCAGCGCTGGACCCGCAGCCCGCTGGCCGCCGGGGTCGGCGCCGTCCTGGCGGCCGCACTGGTCCTGCTCGCCAGCTCGGCGTTTCTGCCATCAGCGACGCGAGCGGCGGCGCTGGCTGCGCTATGGCCCGGCAATCCGGCGCTGTGGGTCCCGGTCGTCGTTGCCGTCGTGAGCCTCGCGGCGCTGGGCAGCGCCGCACGGCGCTTCCGGCAGCCGAACTGGCTCTGGCTGCCGGCCCTCGTCGCGCTGCTCGACCTGGGCGTGATCGGCTGGACGATGGATGTGCCGCGTGGCGTGCTCGACGCAGAGGCCCTGCGCAACCGACAGGACCAGGACTGGCTGGCCGCGATTCGCGAATCGGGGCAGCGTCTGTGGGTCGTCACCGACACTCACGGCGTGTACGCCGATCCGCTCGCGCTGCGCGTGCCGAACACCAATTCGCTCGCACATGTCGCCAGCCTGGCGGACTATGGGCCGTTGCAGCCCCGCGCACTCCGCGCGCGATTCGCATTCACCCCCTGGGGCGTCAGTGACCGGGCATTGGATCTGCTGCACGACACGAGCTGGATGGAACGGTTCCACGTCGGGTGGATCCTGCTCGCCCGACCGGGTTTGTCGCCGCCGACCGGCTGCGCGTATGCCGGCACGACCGACGCCGGCTGGCCGCTCTTTCGCCGCACGCATCCGACATCCATGACACAGCCCGATACCGCGACGTATCGCGCCGACGGCGCGCAACGGTTCACGGTCGCGCTGGCCGGGCCCTTGCCCGCGCGACTCGCTATCGCGCGTCTGGGCTGGCCGGGCTGGCACGCCCGCAACGGTCGCCAACCGATACCCGTGCGGGCGGATGCGGACGGCCTGATGGAGCTGTCGTTGGCAGGCCTCCATCCCGGGCCCGTGGGGATCTACGCGTGGTACGAACCGCCGGGGCTGACGCTCGGCATCGTCATTTCGGTGCTGACCGCCGCGGGTCTGCTCGTGGCGGCGGCGCAGCGCCGCTTTTTGCAGCATCCGGCGCACGCGCTCCTGCTGCCGGATCTCGAGACTCCCCCGCCGCGATAGCGATCGCCGACGCCAAGGCATGCTCGGCGGTATGCGAGATCGACACGAGCACGCAGGCGATTCCCAGCGCCTGCGCCACCCGGGCCGCCGCACCGTGCAATGTCACCAGCGGCTTGCCCAGTGGGTCCGGCAGCGTCTCGATGTCGGTCCAGCGGATCTCGCCGCGCCAGCCGGTGCCCAGCAGCTTGAAGACGGCTTCCTTGGCGGCGAAGCGCCCTGCCAGGCGCTCGGCGGCGTTGCGGCTCGCGAGGCAGTAAGCCTGCTCGGCGGGGGTATACAGGCGGTCGAGGAAGCGCGCGCCGTGGTCGCGCCAGAGCTGCGCGACTCGCTCGCAGCGCACCAGATCGACGCCGTGTGCCACCACGTTCCCTGCCACAGCTCACCCGCGGCCAGTCTACCGCCCGCCCGGCCTGGTGGCCCCGTCTGCCGATGGAATTATGATGTAGGACCCCGCGGCGCGCGGGACAGGCCACCGCCGCCGGCGCTGCCGCGCGGGCCGCAGAGGAGTCCGCATGCCCCAGGGTGAATTCTCCTATCGCACCGCGGCCGAGGAAACGTGGCGCATCTTCCGCATCATGGCGGAGTTCGTGGAAGCGATCGATGTGCTGTCGCGGATCGGGCCGGCGGTTTCCATCTTCGGCTCGGCGCGCACGCTGCCCGGCAGCCCGTACTACGAGCAGGCCCGCGAGATGGCTCGCAAGCTGGCGCTGGCGCGGTTCGGCGTGATCAGCGGCGGCGGACCCGGGATCATGGAAGCGGCGAACCGGGGCGCATCGGAGGGCGGCGGCGTGAGCATCGGGCTCAACATCTGGCTGCCGGTGGAGCAGCAGTCGAACCCCTGGCAGAACGTCTCGCTCGATTTTCACCATTTCTTCGTCCGCAAAGTGATGTTCGTGAAGTACGCGGTCGCGTTCGTGTGCTTCCCGGGCGGCTTCGGCACGATGGACGAATTCTTCGAGTCGATGACGCTGATCCAGACGCAGAAGATCAAGCCGATGCCGGTCGTGCTGATCGGCACGCAGTTCTGGGAGCCGATGCGGGCCTGGGCCCGCGACATCATGCTCAAGGGATACGAGACGATCTCGCCGGGCGACCTCGATCTCTTCACGATCACCGACGATCTCGACGTGGCGGTCGAGACGATCCTGGCGCGCTTCGATCGCGATCGCTCGCTGGCGGGTCAGCCGACCACGCAGGAAGAGATGCACATGGCGCCGCCCGAGCGGGTCACGGCCGAGGGCACGCTGTACGGCACGCCCCCGATCGGCCCGGGTCGCGATCGCCCGCAGGGCTGGTGAGCGCCCGCGGCGCAAAGCGCCGCGCTGACGCCCCATTCAGGCGGAATTCACGCACGGTTCAAGCCCGCTGCGCACACTTCCTGGCGAGGACTGCAACGTTACGAAACTGTTTTCCTGGGAGGTTGCGCATGCGCAGGACATCGCTGCTTGCTCTGCTGGCCGGCCTGGTCGTGCTGACCGGCTGCGGCATCAACGGGAAGTGGTCCCTCGCGAACGTGGAGCCGACGGCGGAGCGGCGGGACTTCGAGTTTGCCAGCTTCACGCTGCAGAAGGACGGCACGTTCTACGCCGAGAAGGTCGCGCCGCGCAGCGAGAGCGTCTCCGGCACCTACACGTACGAGGACAGGACGCTCACGCTGAACGAGGAGCGCGGGCCGCGCTACACGTATGGCGCGGATCTCCAGGGCAACGAGCTCGAACTCGAGAAATACGCCGAGGGTCGGCGCGTCACGGCGACCTTCGAGCGCAAGCCGGAATGATCGCCGCACCCGGCCGCTGTGCCCACCGCGCGTGCGGTGGCCCGGGGGCCGGGCACGGGCCGCGGCTCAGGTTGTGCCGCCCTGCGCGGGCTGCGACTCGAGCCGCGGCTTGCTGTTGCCGTTGACGCCTACCTCGAAGAACCGCAGTTGCCGCTGCTCGAACATGTCCTTCTGGAAATCCGGGTCGATCGGGATCGGGTAGGCGCCGCTGAAGCAGGCGTGGCAGAAATCGCCGGTCGCGGAGCGCGCCGAAGCCAGCATGCCCTCGAGCGAAAGGTACGCCAGCGAGTCCACCTCGAGATAATCGCGGATCTGTTCGATCGTCCGTCCGTTGGCCACGAGCTCGTCGCGGCTGGGGAAGTCGATGCCGTAGTAGCATGGATGCCGGATCGGCGGACTGGCCACCCGCAGGTGAATCTCCTTCGCGCCGGCCTTGCGCAGCGAGGCCATCTTGCCGCGCGTGGTCGTGCCGCGCACGACCGAATCCTCGACCACCACCAGCCGCAGCCCCTTCACCGCGGCGCGGATCGGATTCAGCTTCATCCGCACGGTCAGGTCGCGAATCGTCTGCGTCGGTTGAATGAACGAGCGGCCCACGTAGTGGTTCGTCGTGAAGCCGCGGCCCATCGGGATCCCCGACTGCTCGTGAAAACCCAGCGCCGCGCACCGCGCACAGTTCGGCACCGGGATCACCTGGTCCGCATCGGCCGGCGCCTCGCGCGCCAGCGCCCGCCCCATCTCCTTGCGCACCAGGTGCACGTTGTCGCCGAAAACCAGGCTTGCCGGGTCGGCGAAATACACGTGCTCGAAGACGCAATGGGCCTTGCGGCAGGCGGCGGGCTCCACGAAGCGCCGGCTGGTCATGCCATGCTCGGTCAGCGTGACGATCTCGCCCGGCGCCACGTCGCGCACGTACTCCGCATCCACCATGTCCAGCGCGCAGGTCTCGCTCGCCACGATCCAGGCCCCGTTGCGCCGCCCCAGGCACAACGGCCGGTTGCCCGACGGGTCGCGCACCGCCTCGATCCGATCGGGGTAGATCAGCAGCAGGCAGTAGGAGCCCTGGAGCTGGCGCAGCACGCTCGCCAGCGGGTCAGGCTGCACCGCGAACTGCTGGTCCGCCAGCATGTGCAGGATGACCTCCGTGTCGGAGGTCGTAATGAAAATGTGGCCGAATTCCTCGTAGCGCCGCCGGATCTCGCCCGCGTTGACGAGATTGCCGTTGTGGCAGATGGCCACTTCGCCGATCGAGCACTGCACGAGCAGCGGCTGGATGTTCGACTCGCTGCACGAGCCCGTGGTCGAGTAGCGCACGTGGCCGATCGCCAGCGGCGTCCGCAGGTCCTGGAGCTCCGCCTGCGAAATCGCATCGGTGACCAGCCCCATCCCGGCCAGGCGCACGATCCGGCGCCCGTTGGACGCGCAGATCCCCGCCGATTCCTGCCCGCGATGCTGCTGTGCGTAGAGTCCCAGGTAGGTGAGCTGGGCGGCGTCCGGGTGGCCAGCAATCCCGAACAGGCCGCAATAGTGCCGAACCTCACGGGTCATTCACGACCTATACCGCATTTCCGCGAAAACCGCAACGCCGCCCGCACGCGATCCGCCGCCGCCCACGCCCGCACCTGCCGCGCGGGACCGCTCCGGAGCCGCCGCGACCATTGACCACCGCCGGCGGCGCTCGATAATGCCCGCCGGAGCGAGGGCTCTTGGTGCGGTCAACCCAAAGAAGTAAGCAGCGCACGGCCTGCGCCGGCCAGTCCGGCGCCCGGCGGTCTCCCACCCGCCTGATCATAGCGGGCTGCCTTGTCCTTTTCGCGCTGGGCCCGGGGGCCATTCCCGCCCGGGGCCAGGCCGACCTGGAGGAGCCGCTGCTCCCCGCCGCCATCAGCGAGCAGGACGTCGAGATGCGCGGCCGCTATGCCCGCCAGTGGCGCGAGGACGACGGCACGCTGGTCGTCATGTTCACCGGCGGCTTCGAGCTCGACATGGGCGCGCGGCACCTCCGCGCCACGACCAGCGTCGTGTGGATCACGCGCGGCCGCAGCCCCGAGGGCCGCACCTTCCACGACCTGACGGTGTACCTGTCGGAAGGCGCGCAGGTGGAGGAGTTCGGCGGCACGAGCATCGAGGATCGCATCCTGCTCGTCACCAACCTCCGCACCTACGGTCGGATCGCGAAATACAACGACGCGCACGCGCCGGAGGTCGGCGCCGCTTCGCCGCTGTACCAGCAAGCGCTGCGCGACCGGGCCCTGATCGAGGCCGGGCCCGCGCCGGAGGAGCAGGAGGGGCCCGCGGTAGCGCGTCCCGGCCAGGCCACCGCCAGGACGGTCCGCCCCCCGCGCGTCATCCGCTACGACCTGCCCAGCATCGAGCCGGCCCAGACCGCCGACGGGCAACTCGTCTACGTCGTCCGCGCCACGCCCGAGCGGCGCGTGTATTTCTCGCGCGAGGGCGGCCCCGACGCACCCATGCTCGAAATCCTGGCGGACAACGCGGTCGTCTTCCCCGGCCCGCGTTTCGCCCGGTCCGTGTTTGCCGACGACACCGCCGGCGAGGCGGTCGAGCCCGCCGGCCCGGCGCCGGCGCCCGCGCCCTCTTCTCCCGCGGGGGCTCCGGCCGAGGCGCCGCCCGAGGACTCCAGCGCCGCGGCCGAATTCCGCAACCTGGAGCAGAACGTCCGCGGGGTGTACCTGGAAGGCGACGTGCTGCTGACGCTGGGCACGAGCTTCGTGCGGGCCAGCCGCCTGTACTACGACTTCGAGCGCGACCGGGCCCTGATCCTGGACGCGGTGTTCCGCACCGATATCCCGCAGCGCAACATCCCGCTCTACGTGCGCGCCGACGAGATCCGCCAGCTCTCCGCGCGCGAATTCTCCGCCCTGCACGCGCGCGTCAGCACGAGCGAGTTCTACACGCCGCACTACCACGTGGGCGTCGACCGCGTCGTGCTCAGCGATCTGACGACGCGCGACGTCGCGGGCCGAGCCACCGGCGTGGCCAGCGGCGAATACGAGCTGCACAACGCGACGGTGAACGTCGGGAAGCTGCCCCTGCTCTGGTGGCCCTACGCGCAGGGGCGGCTCGAGGCCAGCGAGACCTCGCTGCGCCGGCTGCGCTTCGGCTACAGCGATCGCTTCGGGGCCGAGCTCGAGACGAGCTGGTACCTGTTCAACCTGCTCAACATGCCCGCGCCGCCCGGCTTCGACGGCCGGCTGCGCATGGACTTCTTCTCCGATCGCGGCCCCGGCACCGGCATCGACCTCGACTACCAGCGCGAGGACTACTTCGGCCTGTTCCGCGGCTACTACATCAACGACGGCGGCGAGGACACGCTCGGCCCGCTGCGGGCCAGCGAGGAGGAGCCCGACTCGCCCAACCGCGGCCGCGTGCTGTGGCGCCATCGTCACTACATGCCCGGCAACTGGGAGGCCACCTTCGAGCTGGCCTACATCAGCGACCCGAACTACCTCGAGGAATGGGAGCGCGAGGAGTTCAACGAGGGCAAGCAGCAGGAAACGGTGATCTACCTCAAGCGCACCGGCGAGACCGACGCGCTGACGCTGCTGGCCAACTGGCGCCTGCTCGACTTCGTGACCCAGACCGAGCACCTGCCCGACCTCGTCTACCGGCGCATCGGCGACACCTTCGCCGCCCCGTTCATCCTGTACCACGAGTCGCGCGTGGGCGCCGTCCGCTACCGCCCGGATGACCGCCACGTGCTCGACGAGCGGCAATTCAGCAACGAGGGGCTCAGCGACGTCACGGCCCGCGGCGACGCGCGCCAGGAAATCGAGCTGCCGCTCAAGCTCGGCCCGGTCGGCGTCGTCCCGTTCGCCACGTTCCGCGGCACGTACTGGGACGGCAGCCCGCTGCGGGCCGGCGGCCTGTGGCGCGGGATGGGCACGTACGGCCTGCGCAGCAGCACCGCCTTCAGCCGGGTGTTCTCCGACGTCGAGTCGGATCTGCTCGACATCCACCAGATCCGCCACATCGTCAAGCCCGAGTTCGCGGCGTGGTGGTCCCACAGCAACGCGCGCAGCGACCTGATCCACCCGTTCGACTACGGCATCGAGACGATCGACGAGTTCTACGGGGCCATGGCGGGCATCGAACAGACCTGGCAGACCAAGCGCGGCGGACCGGACAACTGGCGCAGCGTCGACCTGTTCACGCTGAACCTGGAAGTCGGCGCGTTCGGCAACACGGCGGGCCGCGACGAGGAATCGAACGGCTGGGTGAATTACTGGCGGCCCGAGAACAGCCGCGCGCGGAACTACTTCGCGGCCGAGGCGGTCTACCGCCTGAGCGACACGACCAGCCTGCTGTACGACTTCAACCTCGACCTCGACGACTGCAGCGCCGACCGCAACAACATCTCGCTGGCCGTGGAACGCTCGCCACGCCTGGCCTACATTTTCGGCTACCGCCGGGCGGGCGACATCGACCTGAACCTGGTCGGCGGCGGCTGGAACTACCGGCTGAACGAGAAACACCTCACCTCGTTCCGGGCCTGGTATGACATCGATCGCGGCGACCTGGGGGAAGTCTCGCTGGCCTACGTGAAGAAGCTGCCACGCTGGTACTGGGCGATCGCCTTCGAGTACGACAATATCGACGACGACTTCAGCATCTCGCTGTCGATGTGGCCCGAGGGCGTGCCCGAGTGGACGGTCGGCTCACGGCGCTTCACGGGGCTGACGAACTCGACCGGCATCCGGCCGTAGG
>CAZVRR010000001.1:11509-15816 GCA_964629745.1 uncultured Planctomycetales bacterium
GACTCCCCCCACTCGAGGCGCGTGAACTCCGCGTGGCCGTCCAGGTACGCGAGGTTGACCTTCAGCCCGGTTTGGTCATGCCAGTATGCGGTGTACTGGCGGCTTCCCCCGGTGGTGTAGAGCCACTGCTGATCGCCGGCCAATGCAAACATCTCGGGCGGAAAATCGATGACGTCGACGCGCAGCGGCACGTACGGCACGAGCCGATCACAGGTTTCCGGGTCGATCTCGCCGCGCATCAGGTTCGAGTTGAGCGGATAGCTGTTGCCGAGGCGCTCGTACGTGGTCTGCCCGTTGACCGTGTAGTCCACGTCATGCGTCATGCCGACGTCGGACGGACAATGGAAAAGTTCGGCGGCCCGGTTGCCGAAGGGGTCGTACCCGACATAGCGGTTGATCGGTCGCGGGTTGTAGTCGCGATGAAACTTCGGCACGCGCCCGAGAGTCTTGCCGCCGTAGAGAAAGTTGAAGTTGCTGTCGCCGGGCGGAAACACGTCGCCCGTTTCCTCGCTCAGGTAGCGCAGCCAGCCCATCGCGATCTGCCGCAGGTTGGATGCGCACTTCGCGCGGCGCGCCTGCTCGCGCACCCCGCCCAGCGCGGGCATCAAAATGGAGATCAACAGCGCGATGATCGCGACCACGACGAGGAGTTCGATCAGCGTGAAGGCGGATGACGCCGTGCGGCGCCGTGCCATCCGTGACGCTGGGGAAACGCGCCCGGACATGTGCACACCTCTGGCCCATCCAAGAGCCGGGCAGGTGCGGTCTGCCCGCTCATCTCGCCCGCTACATCGTAGTCGAGGCGGCTGCGGATTTGAAAGCATTTCTGCGGATCGCGCAAAAGCGGCCGACCCTGGCGTTAACCGAACGTGCCGGCCGAGGGGCAGTCCGGCGCGAGGACGCACTCGGCGCAGCGCGGCTTCCGCGCCGTGCAGACCAGTCGGCCGTGCCAGATCAACGCATGGGCCAAGTACGTCCATGCCGCGCGCGGGAACAGCTCCACCAGGTCGTCTTCAATCCGAACAGCGTCCTTATCGTCCCGCGCCGCGCGCAGCAGACCCAGCCGCAGGGCGAGCCGGCCGACGTGCGTGTCCACGACGATCCCCTCGTTCTTCCCGAACCACGTTCCCAGCACGCAATTCGCCGTCTTGCGGGCTACCCCGGGCAGCGTGAGCAGGGCCGCCATCTCGTCCGGAATCCGCCCGCCATACTCGTCGCGCACTTGGCGGGCCATCCCCAGTAGACTCTTGGTCTTGTTGCGAAAGAACCCGGTCGAGCGGATGCGCTCCTCCAGCTCGGCGGGATCGGCCGCCGCCAGGTGCGTCACATCCGGATAGTGCCGGAACAGCTCCGGCGTCACCAGGTTTACCCGCTCGTCAGTGCATTGCGCGGACAGAATCGTCGCGACCAGCAGCTCGTAGGCATTGCGGTGATGCAGGGCACAGTTCGCCTCGGGGTAGAGCGATCGCAGCCCGGCCAGGATCCGGCCCGCGCGGGCCAGGGTTTCGGCCCGGCTCTCGCGCTTACGCCGGGGTACGCTTGCGCGGGGGGCCTTCGTCGGCCTGCGCACGGCCGCCCGGGCGGCGGCCTGCTTCCGTGTGGCGGTCTGCCGGACGTCAGCTCGCCTGGCTTTCATGTGCTGCCTCGCTGCGCGCAGGGATCAGCCCGCGCCGCAATGTTGTCGGGATCGGGCTGCGCCGGTCTGGGCTGCGGGAGCGGCGCCGGCTCGGGGATCTCGCCGCCGACCGGGATCAACAGCGGGCTTTCCTCCATGTCGAGGGCGAACTTCCCGCCCGGCGGGTCCGGCAGCACGTCAGCCGCCGGGCCGACGAAACCGAGCTCGTATGGCTCCCAGGCATAGCGGCAGATCTGACGTCCCGCGAGCGTCCCGCCCCCCACCAGCACCACGCAGGGCCAGCCCTCCTCCCGCGCCCAGCAGAACCCCACGTCCTGCGGCGCTGCCCGGGTGAGCGCGAGCTTCGGCGGGAAGTCGTTCACGGTCCAGACCCGTTGCGGCGAGACGAGCACATGCGGAAAGACCTCGGGGTCCTGCGCAATGTGCAGCGCGAGCAGCTCCTCTTCCGTCCCTTCCGCCGGCCGCCGGATCTCGCCGCGCGGTCCGATCAGAACCGGCGCCCGCAGGATGGCCGCATCGTCGAGGTCGACGATCCCGAGGGCCCATACGCGCTCGCCCAGGCGGACGACGCGCAGCCAGCGTGCCGTGTCGTCCGTCAGCTCGGCCGGCGCGCACAGGGGCTGCTCAGCGGAGGAGCGAACCAGCTGGACGGCGGCGCTGACGCCCAGCGCCGGATCGGCCAGGAGCAGAACCGCGTCCTCGCGCGACCAGCGCTCCGCATCCGGCGCCAGCAGCGTCAGCTTGCGGTCCGCGGCGGAGGCGGCCGCGCCGGCGGGAGCGGTCGGCACCGCCGTTTGCGGCGGACGCTCGCAGCCGCCGACGAGCAGCACCATGAGCGCGGTCACTCCTGCTGCCGGACGCGCCGGAACGCGGCGGCCGGGCACGAGCATGATCCGATATGGCGCGACCGGGGTGGGCACGAGCCTAGTCCGTCAGGGGGATCTGCGGCGCCTGCGCGATGGCGTCAAGTTCCGGCGCCAAGCGGCGCGTGGCAACCACGTCTTGTTCAATCTGCTGAATCAGCTCCGTCACGTTCGCGAATCGACGCTGCGGCCGCAGGCGGTGCAGCAGATGCAGGCCCAGCGCGGCGCCGCGGAGCGAATCATTCCAGTCCAGGACGTGGGCTTCGACCCGCGCGGTGTGGCCTTCGAACGTCGGCTGCTCACCGATGTTCACCGCCGACAGGTAGAGCCGGCCGTCCGCAAGTTGCGCCACCGCGGCGTACACGGCGAACTGCGGCAGCATGTGGGGAATGTCGGACACGTTCACGGTCGGAAATCCCAGTCCGGCGCCGCGGCCGGCGCCCGGCGCTTCACGCCCGACGAGTCGATACGGCCGACCCAGCATCGCGCGGGCGATGTCGACGCGCCCCTCCCGCAGCGCCGCCCGGATCGCCGAGCTGTGCACGGACGGCGCGCCCGGCAGTACGGCCGAATGCCACGTTTCGATCACGTGGACCTCGAGCCCGCGCGCCGCGCCGAACGCGCGGAGCGTATCGACCGACCCCTGCCGCCCGCGGCCGAAGTTGAAGTCGGGCCCCTCGACAAACGCCCGCGGCTGACACCGTGCGGCGATTCGTTCCAGGAACAGCTCGGCCGGCTGGCTCAGCAAGGCCGGCTCGCTTTGCAGCACCAGGCACGTCTCGACGCCGTAGTGCCGCAGCAGGTGCAGCTTCTCACTCGCCGTCAAAAGTCGCTGCGGGGCGCGCTCCGGCGCCAGCACCGCCAGCGGGTGGGGCTCAAAGGTCATCGCGACGACCGGCGCGCCCAGCTTGTGCGCGACGCGCCGTGCCGTCTCGAGCAGGGACTGGTGGCCGGTATGGACACCATCGAAATTCCCGATGGTCAGCGTGACGCCGCCGGGCGGCGGTCGAAAGCTATCCAGCCCATGAATGATCTGCATGGTCGCGCGGGTCTCTCCGGGCCCGGGCGCGCCGGCCCTGCTCCGGGTTTTTACGCCGTTCACTCGGGCCAGCGCCGCTGAAACTCGGCCTCGCTCAGCGTCGCTACGGTGTAGCGCGTGCCGTCGAACAGCAGCACGTGCCGCTGGTCTTCCTGTAAGTACAGTCCGTGCGGCTCCAGGTCGTAGGCGACACGGACGGGTCCGCCGCTCGCGCGGCGCCGGTGCTGCGGGTCGTACTCGTAGCGCAGCAACCGGTCGAGATGTCGCTCGTCGGCCGCTTCCCGCGCCGCGCGGTCGGCCGACGCCGGCAGCTCCTCGCGCGGCAGCGGCAAGGTGGGCGGCGGAAAGATGCCGCGATCGAGCGCCACCTGGAGCCGTTCGCCCGCCACTTCGAGCGCCGCCCGGCAATCCCGCACCGTCCCGCGCACCGCCTGGTCGTCCCGCACGGCCATCGACAGCACGACCATCAGCGCCATGATCACCAGGATCGCCGCAATATTCAGCCACACGCGCCGGCGACGCTGGACCATCGTGCGGATGAGTGCCCGTTGCTTGACGTCCTCCAGCGGTGTCGAGGTGGCAGGCATCTGGCCTTGACTCATGGGCACCGTCCCGGGCCGAATCCGCCTCGGCCGCCGCAACCGCGAAGTCCAGAACGTGACGCAAGTCAGGCGTGGGCATGCGTTCTCCAATCCAGGTCTTTCCCGCTCCCCTTCTACCGGTGAAGCGCGCACGGACCGATATCACCGGCGGGCAACATCATTAGTTT
>CAZVRR010000001.1:15826-33288 GCA_964629745.1 uncultured Planctomycetales bacterium
AGCGGGCCGCGCGGAGATAAAATGTCGCTCGACTGCGGCGTCCCGGCGCTCGCCGGTGCCCGGCAGTCGCCAAGCGCCGCCGCGAGGACGGTCGTGACTGCGGGACAAGTCGCCTGGGTGGTTGCCGGTGGGCTGCTTTCCGCGGTCATCGTGGCGGCGGTCGCGTGCTGGATCGTCGTCGAAGATCGCGAAGTGCGGCGCGCCCGAAGCTGCGGCGCCGTGTCGCCCGAGCCGCTCAACCCGCCCACGCCTGCCGAAGTTCCGACACGCGAATCGCCTCCGCGCTGAGCACGAAGCGGTCATCGGGGCGCACGCTGCCGAGCATGGCCGCCCCAATCCCCTGCCGCTCCAGTTCGCGTTGCAGCCCGACCAGGTCGGTCGTCTCGACCACATACGTCGCCAGCAGGTCATCGGCGAGCGCATCGGGCTGCGCGGAGTGCAGTTCCGCACCGAATCCACCCGCCAGCGCCATCTCCGCGAGCGCCGTCAGCCAGCCGCCGTCGCTCGCGTCGTGACACGCCGCCACCAGGCCGGATCGGATGGCGCGCGCCACGGCTTCATGCGTGCGCGCCGCCTCGGCCAGTCGGTAGTCGCCGACCCGCATCGCGCCGATCCGTACCAGTGCGGCACCCGGCTGCTTGAGATCCGGCGTCACGCACTGCCGGACGTCCTCGACCAGGCTCAGCGCGCTGATCAGCAATGTGCCGGGGATGGCCAGGCGGCGCGTCTCGCGCACGCGTGCGGCCAGCGCCGGCCAGGCGGCCGCCAGCGCCGCCGCATCCGGCCCCGCGCGGCCGGCATACTCGTGGAGCACCTCGAGCAGCGGCTCGACGTCGCGCTCATCCAGCGCGAATTCGTTGTTGAGCGAATCCTTGCCGGAGATGAACGGCGTTCCGAACGCCCGCGCGACGTCGTAGCAGGCCTGGCAGGCCCGGACCAGCCCGCCGAGTTCCCGCGGGTCGTCGGTGCGCCCCCAACAGAAATTGTCGAGCAGGGCCGTGCGCGCCGGGTCACCGCCGACGCAGACCACGTTTCGCACGGCCTCGTCGATTCCCGCGACCGCCATCCAGTAGGGGTCTACGTCCGCCAGGTGTGGCGCGACGCCGCACCCGATCGCAGCACCATGGTGCTGCTCACCGCGGGGCCGGATGACCGCGGCATCGGCGGGCCCCTGCCGCGGGCCGGTGAGCGGCTTGACGGTGGTCCCGCCTTGAACTTCGTGATCGTACTGCCGGATGATCCACTCCTTGGCGGCGATGTTCGGCCGCTTCAGTTGCGCCAGGAGTGCGGCCCGCGTCGGCGGGGGGGCGGCGGCGGGCTCGCGGCGCGGCGCTGGCCCAGGTTGCCACTGCACGACGTGGCGCCGCTTGGGCACGCCGTCGTGGAGGAAGCCCATGGCCAGCTCGCCGACCACGTGGCCCTGGTAGCGCACCACGAGCTGCGGCGCACCCGGCGCACCCGCGCCGAACGTGCCGATGACAGTCGCTTCGACCTCCTCGGCCCGCATGATGTCCAGCACGGCGTCGAGGTTGGCGGGCGGCACCGCGAGGACCATCCGTTCCTGCGCCTCGCTGATCCAGATCTCGTCGTAGCGCAACCCCACGTACTTCAGCGGCACGTGTTCCAGGTCGACCACCGCGCCGACCTGCTGGCCCATTTCGCCGACCGCGCTGCTCAACCCGCCTGCGCCGCAATCAGTGATCGCCGAGTAGAGGCAGCCGCCCGCGGCGTCCCGCGCCTGCAGGACGGCGTCGAGAAAACGCTTCTCCGTAATCGCATTACCGATCTGGACCGCGTGCGAGAATTCGTCGGCGTGGGTGTCGGTCAGCTCGGCGGAGGAGAACGTGGCCCCGTGAATGCCGTCGCGACCGGTGCGACCGCCGATGAGCACGATCCGGTCGCCAGCGCGCGCGGCCTTCTCGATCCGGTCGCGCGGAATCAGGCCCAGGCAGCCGCAGTACACGAGCGGGTTGCCCAGGTAGCGCACGTCGAACAGGACGGCCCCATTGACGGTGGGAATCCCCATGCGATTCCCGTAGTCCGCGACGCCACGCACGATGCCGCGCAGCACGCGTCGGGGGTGCAGCACGCCCTTGGGCAGGCGCGCGGCGGGCCAGTCCTGGGGCGCCACGCAGAACACGTCCGTGTTGGCGATCGGCTTGGCGCCCAGCCCGCAGCCGATCACATCGCGGATCACGCCGCCGATGCCGGTCGCCGCCCCGCCGTAGGGCTCGATCGCCGAGGGATGGTTGTGTGTCTCGACCTTGAACGCCAGGCCGAACTGTGCGTCGAGCGCGATGATCCCCGCGTTGTCCTGGAAGACGGACAGGCACTGCGGGCCCCGGCCGTCAGCCATGAGTTCGCGCGTCGCGCGCGCGATCGTGTCCTTCAGCAGGTTCTCGTAGCGCAGCGAGACGCCGGCACCGCCTTGTCCGGCCAGCGGCATGGGCGCGCCGCGATACTCGAATTCCGCCTTGAGCGTTTTGTGAATGCAATGCTCCGACCAGGTCTGGGCCAGGGTCTCGAGCTCCAGGTCGGTTGGCTCACGCCCCAGCGCGCGGTAGTGCGCCTGGATCGCCCGCATCTCCTCGAGGTTCAGGAACAGGTGGGCGCGCCGCGAGAGCTGCTCCAGCTCGGGCCCGCCCAGCTCCCGCAGCGGAACATGGCGCAACTCGAAGCGGAACACCGGCGGCTGCGGCGCGGGGCGCACCCCGGCGCTGCCGAGGACAACCTGCTCGATGCAGTCGTTGGCCAGGACGCGCCGCGCCACCGCCAGCGCTTCTGCGGGTTCGATCCGGCCGCTCAGCACGTAGCGCCGGCCGGTGCGCACGCCGGCGACGCGCATGCCCTCGGCGGTCAATTCCGCCAGCGTGCTTTCCGCGACGGGGTCCATGACACCCGGACGCGGATGCACCTCGATCGCCACAGTCCCGGTCGGCGGTGCATACTCATCGCCGACCTGGCGCACGTAAAAGCTGTCGGTCACGGCATCGCTCAGCAGCTCGACCGCCGCATGCTGGGCGTCGGCATGCGTCAGCGGCCCCTCCAGCAGGAAGAGCCGGACCGTGTGTGCGTGGGTGGGGGCCGGCAATCCGGCCTCGCGCAGGGCAGCGACCAGTTCAGGCTCGCTGGGAGGGCCGTCGGGGCCGCGCAGGCTGACTTCGACACAATAGACTGGCATAGGCCCGGGATTCTCGCCGGGCTGCGCCGTTTAGTCTATCCAGTCGGGGTGCTGGAACTTGTCGGCGACCCACTCGTCGCGCAACCGCAGGGCGCCGGACAGCAGCCGGTGGATGTTGCCGTCCTCGTGCCGCTCGAGCCAGGCCGCGAGCTGGTTCAGGTCGTCGATGAACTGGTTGATCGAGCCGCGCAGCTCATCGCGGTTGGACGTGATGATGTCCTGCCAGAGATTGGGGTCGCGCGCGGCGATGCGCGTCGCATCCAGCAGCCCCGGGGCGGCGATCTGGAGTCCGCGGTCGCGCGCGGCATGCACGAGTAGCAGGGCGGCGACGACGTGTGGGAGATGACTGACGCGTGCGACGACCGCATCGTGATCGGCCGGCGACATTTCGGTCGTATGCGCCCCGCACAGCTCCCACATTTCGCGCACGTCGGCCAGCGCCCGTTTGCACGTGGCCGAGACGGGGGTGAGGATGACGCTGGCCCCGTGGAACAGGTCGGCCCGGGCAAAGGAGACCCCGCGATGCCGAAATCCCGCCATCGGGTGGCCGCCGACGAAGTTTCCCGGGTGGGCCATCGCCGCCCGGGCCGCGTCGACGACCGGCACCTTCACACTGCCGACATCCGTGACGACCACGTCCGGGTCTTTCAGCCGGGGAGCCAACCCCCGGAGGACGCCACTCATGGCGGACAGTGGGGTACAAAGACAATACAGACGGGCGCCCGGCGGCAGGTCCTCGACCCGGGTGGTGCCGACGTGGACGGCACCCGTGCTGATGGCCGCCTCGATATCGCTGGGGTCCAGTGACAAGGCGGAGATGCGGCCTGGGTAGCCGGCGGCCTGGAGCGACAAGCCGAGCGAGCCGCCGATGAGCCCCGGCCCGACAATGCAGATGTTATCTAAGTCTTTAAGTGACAGATGTTTTCCGCCGAAATCGCTCACTAAGAAGTGGCGGGCGTTCCGGTTCGCCGTCCACAGAATCTTCGTTTATGTCTTGCATTTGGCGCTCCACAGCCGGTACCATTCCGGGCCGGTGGAAGCGGTGCCCATGCGTGGCACGCGAGGCGCGGTCCGGATACCTGGGTGGATATGAGTACGCAACCGAATCCGTCCGCTAGGTCGGGCGCGGCATACCTTCTCGAATTTGAGAAGCCGATCGCCAAGATGCAGCAGGAGATCCAGCGCCTCGAGGCAACCCAAGCCGAGTCGGGGCGCGATTTCTCCGAGGTGATCGAGGGAATTCGCGCACAGCTAACCATAGCTCTCCAGGAAACCTACGCGAAACTCACCCCCTGGGAGCACGTGCTCGTCGCGCGCCATCCCCGCCGCCCCCTCCTCCGCGACTACCTTCGCCTGATCGCCGACGATTTCTACGAGCTTCACGGCGACAAGTTCTTCGGCGACGACAAGGCGATTGTCTGCGGGTTCGCGCGCATCGCGCGTCAGCGCGTGATGGTTATCGGCCACCAGAAGGGTCGCGACACGCGCGAGAAGATCGAGGTGAACTTCGGGTGTGCCCACCCGGAGGGCTACCGCAAGGCCCTGCAGAAGATGCAGCTCGCGGCCAAGTTCAAGGTGCCGATCGTGTGCCTGGTGGACACTCCGGGGGCCTACCCCGGCGACAAGGCCGAGGAGCGCGGCATCGCCCGCGCCATCGCCGTGAACCTCATGGAGATGTCACGGCTGGCCACGCCCATCGTGGCGGCGGTCATCGGCGAGGGCGGCAGCGGCGGAGCACTGGGGATCGGGGTGGCCGACCAAGTCGCGGCGATGGAGTACTCCTACTACTCCGTGATCAGCCCCGAGGGCTGCGCCGCGATCCTGTGGAAGTCCGCCGAGCATAGTGCGAAGGCGGCGGATGCCCTGCGGCTGACACCGCGGGATCTGCTGCGACTGAACCTGATTGACGCCATTATCCCGGAGCCGCAGGGCGCGGCCCATTGCGACCCGGAACACGCGGCCCGCAACCTCGAATCGTGGCTCGGGCAGGCCTTACGCGACCTGCGCCGGCCGAAGATCGAGACGTTGCTGCGCAGACGGTACGACCGGCTGCGCAGGATGGGATCCGCGTTTGCGGCGCGCGGCGGGGCCCAGGCAAAGCCCGGTCGGGCGCGAACGCGTCGGGCAGCGGCGCGGCCGGTAGCAGCCGAGCCGCCCGCGGAATGAAGATGCTATAATTTAGTTGCCGACCTGCGGTTAGCTACGTCCGGCCAACGCGCGGAGCGCCGAGCCCAGCACCAGCGGTGCTGATCGGAGTTCCAAAGAGCAGGCGGGGAGCAAGAGAAGCAAGCGGAGTGGGAAGAGGCGGCCTGGGGCCGTGTAACCCAGGTCGAATGGTTCGATTTTTTCCGGAATTTGCCCGATGAACGGCACCCCGACAACCCTGCCGCCGCGCGAGATCGAACTCGATCGCGCCGGCGTGCTGCGGATCACGTGGGCCGACGGGCAGAGGAGTGACCTGCCGCTCGCCGAGGTGCGGCGCGCCTGTCCGTGCGCGACGTGTCGGCAGGAGCGGCAGACCCGGCCGGCGACCACGCTGCGGGTCGTGGCGCCGACGGCAGCGCAGGCCGACATGGTTCGCGCGGAGAACATCGAACTTGTCGGCCAGTATGCCGTACGGCTGACGTGGAAAGACGGACATGCGACTGGGATTTACGAGTTTGCGAGCCTGCGAGACCTGGCTGATGCCGTGGCCGGCCCGGGAGCAGGCGCACGTCCGCGGAGTGGTTCCGCGGCACCGCAACCATAAGCGGATTTTTTAGTAGGTTTGGAAGCTGCGTCACGGTAGAATGCCCCCTTTGATCGGAACGGAACAACGAATGGCCCCCGAAGGAATGACGAAGAAGTCGGAGTTGTGCAGCCCGGTGGTGCAAGCCGCGGACCTGCACCTGTTTCTGCTGGACCGTCCGCTCCACCCGGAGCTTTTCCGCCACAGCCGCGATTTTCGCGTGGCCCAGGGCCGCTATTACGCGGATCTGTGGATCGTGGGACTGAGCCACGTCGTGACGCTGACGGTCGGCTCGCGCTCCCTGACCGAGCTGCTCGGACCGGAAAACGACCTGCTGCCCGCCCGGGGCATCCTGGCCCGCTTCCGCCTGAAAGGCGAGCGCGACCAGGAGAAGCGCCTGCCGGAGGGCTGGTGCCACATGATCTCGACGCAGGTCGAGACGATGGACGAACCGCTGTACAAGTCGGTCCACCACGACCTCCTCAGGCATGCCGTCAAGCGCGGCGGCTTCCACGCGTACGAGGATTGGGCCGAGGGCGACCTGGTTCCGTTCACGTACATCGATCACGAGGCGCGCGACGCCGAATTCCACGTCCACGCCTTCCACGCGTTCCCGCAGGAGCGGACACTCGTCAAGACGCAATCGATCTTCGAAATTCCGGACTAGTCCCGCGAGGGATCGAATCGTCGACCACCTGTGCGGCGCGGCGCTGCGCGGGTGGTCGCGTCATTGTGCAGCACGCTGAGCATGCCGCCCGAAAACCCCGACATCATCCGAGTCAGCGGCGCGCGCGAACACAACCTCCGCGATGTCAGCCTCGACCTGCCCAAGAACCGCCTGATCTGCTTCACCGGCGTGTCCGGCAGCGGCAAGAGCAGCCTGGCGTTTGACACGCTCTACGCGGAGGGCCAGCGCCGCTACATCGAGTCGCTGAGCTCCTACGCGCGACAGTTCCTCGGCCAATTGCCCAAGCCGGACGTCGACCAGCTCACCGGGCTGGCCCCGTCGATCTCGATTCAGCAGAAGACCAGCGGGTGGAACCCGCGCAGCACGGTGGGCACGATCACGCAGGTGCACGACTACATCCGCGTGCTGATGGCGCGGGCCGGCACCGCGCATTGCACGCACTGCGGCCGGCCGATCAGCGCCCAGACGCGCGAACAGCTCCTGGCGCGAATTCTTGCCCTGCCGGAGGGCACCCGTTTCCTGCTGCTGGCGCCCCGCATCCGCGCCCAGAAGGGGGAACACAAGGAGCTGTTCGAGGAGCTGTTGCAGCAGGGCTTCATCCGCGCGCGCGTCGACGGCGAGGTGCTCGAGCTCTCCGCCGCCCCCGCCCTGGATCGCTACCGGCGGCACGACGTCGAAGTCGTCGTCGACCGCCTCGTGCTGCGGCCCGGCATCCGCGCGCGCCTCGCGGAAGCACTCGACCTGGCGCTCGCTACCGGCGCGGGCACCGCGATCGTGGCGCCGCTCGACGACAAGGCTGCGCCGCGACGCCGACGCGGCAGCCGCGGCGCGACCGGCGCTTTGCCGGAGATCCTGCTGTCGGCGGCCTACTCCTGCACGCACTGCAACATGGGGTTCGAGCCGCCCGGCCCGCAGCTCTTCAGCTTCAACAGCCCGCAAGGCATGTGCGCGCACTGTGACGGCCTGGGGGCGCGCTTCGACTTCGATCCCGAACTGCTGATCCCCGATCCCAGCCAGGAGTTTCTCGCCCCGTGCATCGCGGCCTTCCGCCATCGTCCCGGCAAGTGGCGCGAGCACATTTACCGCGGCGTCGCGCGACACCTGGACGTTGATCTCGATCAGCCCTGGCGCGATCTGCCCGCGGCCGCCCGCCACGCCCTGCTCTTCGGCACCGGCGATGCTCACATCACCTTCGAGTGGCGCGGGCGGCTGGGCGTGTGGAAGCACGGCGGTACGTTCGAAGGGGTGATCGCCGAACTGCAGGCCCGTCACCGCAAGGCAACCTCGCCCATGGTCCGGCGCTTCTACGAGCAGTTCATGCGGCAGTCGACCTGTTCGAGTTGCGGCGGCGCACGGCTGTGTCCGCAGGCGCTGGCTGTCCGGCTGACCTCCCGCCTGGGCGGGGGGGAGCCGCAAAGTCTGAATATCTGCGAAATCAGCCGCCTGCCCATCCGGCGCGCACTCGAGTTCTTCGAACACCTGGAGCTCGACACCGTGCGGCAACTCATCGCGGCGGAGCCGCTCAAGGAGATTCGTGGTCGCCTGAACTTCCTGCTCGACGTCGGCCTGGATTACCTCACGCTCGACCGTGCGGCGCCCACTCTCTCCGGCGGCGAATCCCAGCGCATTCGCCTGGCCAGCCAGATCGGCTGCGGCCTGGTCGGCGTGCTGTACGTTCTCGACGAGCCCAGCATCGGCCTGCACGCGCGCGACAACCGCCGGCTGCTCGATTCCCTCCAGCGCCTCCGCGACCTGGGCAATACGGTCATCGTCGTGGAACACGACCGCGAGACCATGGAGATGGCCGATCACATCGTCGACTTCGGTCCCGGTCCCGGCGTGCGTGGGGGCCGGGTGGTCGCGGCGGGCACGATCGCCGACCTGGCCGCATCCCCGGATTCGCTCACGGGCGCGTACTTGTCCGGACGGCAGGAGATCGCCACGCCCGCCAAGCGCCGTCCCATAAAGGCTCCGGCGGCCGAAACGCGCAATGCGCCCAAGCGCCGATCGGGCTCCGCCCGCGCGCGGCGCGGCTGAACCGATCCACGGATCGCATCAACCACTTACGCACCTTCGTTCGCCGCGCGGTTTCCTGTCTGCAACACCCGCCTGGATTTGCCGATGTCCATAGCAGCGCGGCCCGTGCCGTCGCCCTGGCGGAAGACCCGATGGTTGTAACGATGATCTGTCCAAACCTGCGCTGCCAACGGACGGTCGTCGCGCCAGATTCAGCGCGCGGGAAGATCGTGCGCTGTGCGCATTGTCACCAGCCATTCATGGTGCCCATTCGGCGGCCGGATGGCGCCGGGGGCCCAGCCAAAGACGAACCCAACCCCAAGCAGAAACGCTAGGCCGGTGACCCTGCGCGCTGCCGGCGGAGGACAACCGTGAACCATCCCGATCCGCTTCGGCGTGCAACGGTCGGGCCCGAGGCCGCGCATCGCGCGGTCCAGGCGTTGGCCCGGCAATTCGTAGCCGAGCCGGAGCTGATCCTGGCGCATACCGAAGGGGCGCCTGCACCGGCCGATGAGTTGGCGACCGTCCTCGCCGCCGCCCACGAGGCAACGCGGCTGCGCCCCGACTATGCCGACCTGCATTACTACGCGGCACACGCGGCCGCGGCGGCGCAGCGGCCTGACGACGCGCGCCGCCTGCTGGCGCGGGCCGTAGAGCTCAATCCGAAATACAACGCCGCCCTGATCCTGACCGCCCGCGTCTGCCTGGCGCAGGGCGAATCCGACCCGGCCCTGGCCTGCCTGGAGCAGGCGCTGGCCGGCGGCGCGGATTACCCCGATGTCCATCTCCTGCTCGGCGACGTGTGGCGCAGTCGCGGCGAAGCGGGTCGCGCCCGCGAGGCGTATCGCCGTGCCATGAAATTGAACGACAGCCTGCCGGCGGCGCGGGCGGCCCTGGCGGCGCTGGACGAGCGGGTGCTCCCGGGAGCTGGCGATGAGCTACCTGCTTGAAACGCTCGGGCGCGGGCTGCTCGGTGAGCTGCGCGCCGCGTTCGAGAACCAGCTCCCCGGGCAGGAGGACGACCCGGACCTGCTGGCCGAGCGGATGCGGCAGTCGCCCGAGTCCGCCGACCTCGCGATCCGGCTGGGCGTCTCATGCCTGCGCGCCGGGCGGTTGGCCCAGGCGCAGCAGGCGTTCGAGCGCGCGCTGGAACTCGACGCGCCGACGCCGCAACCCGCACACGACGGCAGCGATCCTGCCATCGCGTTCGCGCTCGCGTTCACGCGGGAGCGGCTGGGCCAGGCCGAGGCAGCCCGCGCCGGGTACCAGCATGCGCTGCGCCTGTGCCCACAACTGCGCAACGCGCTCGAGCGCCTGGCCGCCATGGCCATCCGCGAGGGCGACCTCGACGCGGCCACGACGTATTACGAACGCCTCGCGAAGGTGGAGCCGGGCGACCTGAACATCCTGCTGGCCCTGGGCAACCTGTACCTGCAAACGCGCCGCCTCACCGACGCCTCCGATCACTACCAGCGCGCCGTCCTGATCGAGCCGGAATTCTCCGACGAGCCGCTCGCCGAGGCCGAACGCCTGCTGGCCGAGGGTCGCCTGGACCAGGCCATCGACACGCTCGAACGGCTCGTGCACGCGTACCCCGGCGTGGCCACGTTCCACGTGCACCTGGGCGACTTGTACGTCAAGGCAGACCGCCAGGAGCAGGCGATCGCCGAGTACCGCGCCGCACTGGAATACCACCCCGACCTGCTCGAGGCGACGGTGAAGCTCGGGACGCAGCACCTGCGCCAGGACCGCTACGTCGACGCGGCCCAGACCTTCAATCGGGCGGTCGAGTTGAATGACCGGCTCATGCTCGCCTTCATCGGGCTGGGCGTGTCCCAGGACGCCGGCGGCAGCCGGCGCGCGGCGCTGGCCACGTTCGACCTGGCCGCCAGCCTCGAGCCCAGCAGCACCCTGCTGTTCGCGGAGAGCGCGCGGTTGCACCTGCAAGCCGAGCAAGCCCGCACGGATCCCGGGCCGGATCGCCTGCGCGACGACCCGCCGGCGGAACCCGACAACGCGGCCCTCATCGAGGCCTCCCTGCAGCGTCATCAGCAGGCGCTGCAGCGCTACCCGCACCATGCCGACTTGCACTACCGCTACGGGCTGCTGCTGCGCCAGCTCGGCCGGGCCGAGGAGGCCATCGAGGCCTTCCGGACCGCCGTGCAGATCAATCCGGGCTACGCCAAGGCGCTCGTCAAGCTCGGCATCGCCCTGCGCGAGAGCGGCCAGACGGAAGAGGCGCTCGACGCATTCCGCCGGGCCCTGGCCCTGCACCAGGATTTCATTGATGTGCACTACCAGTTGGGCCTGCTGTTCGCCCAGCGAAATCGTTTCGAGCTGGCGGTCGAGGAATTCGAGCAGGCCGTCGCGGGCAATGCGCAGAACCGCTCGTTCAAAGCGAGCCTGGCGCTGGCCCTGCAGAACATCGGGATGATCGATCGCGCCGCGGCAACCTGGCGCTCGATCTGCGAGCTGACGCCGGAACCACCCCCGCCCCTGAGCGCCCGCCGGGCCGGAGTGCTGCGCGAGAATTCCGATCCGCACTCCCCTCCACCGCGGACCTGAGCGCCACCTTTCGAGACTGCGCGCGGCGCCGCCGGGTTGACGCCACGGCTGCCCTGTGGTCATTTCTCCGGCTGCCTCGCGTTGTCCGTCACGGCGGCGCGGCGGCCGGAGCGGCACGCGCCGCGCGCCGGCCCGGGTCGCCGGAGGTAAGCCCGGCCGCATGGACACATCCGCGCTGCTGATCGACGGCTCCATCGTCGTGCTGTATTTCGTCGTGATCACCGCGGTCGGGCTCTACATGGGCCGCCGCGAGCAGACGCTCGAAGACTATGCGCTGGGCGGGCGGCGCGTGCCGTGGTGGGCGGTGATGGCGTCGATCATCGCCGCCGAGACGAGTGCCGCGACGTTCATCGGCGCGCCGGCGGAAGGATTCGTCACGCGCGGGATCACCTACGTGCAGCTCACGCTGGGCCTGATCCTCGGCCGGGTGCTGGTGGGCTACATCTTCCTGAAGCCCTACTACACGTACCGCGTCTATACCGTGTACGACTTCCTGGCCCTGCGCTTCGGCATCTGTTCCAAGAACTACGTTTCGGCGCTGTTCCTGGTCATGCGCATGCTCGCGTCCGGCGTGCGCCTCTACGTGCCCGCCCTGATCATGGTGCTGGCCTGGCGGCTGTTCGTGCGACACGACAGCGTGAAGTACGCGGCGCTGGACTCGTCGGCGCCCTATGCCTGGGCCATCCTGGCCCTGACCGCCGTCACCTGCGCCTATACCATGCTCGGCGGAATCAAGGCCGTGATCTGGACCGATGTGATCCAGGCCACGCTGATGTTCTCCAGCGCGCTGGTCGCGATCCTGACCATCCTCTACCACATCGGTGACGGCAGCTTTTCCGCCGGCCTGGCGGCGCTGGTGGCCGAGGTGCCGGAGATGACGCGGACCGACGGGTACTTCCTGACCGGGCTCGAGCGCGCGGCGCCCGGCGCCGGCGTCGGGGACTGGCTGCGGCTGATTCTCGAGAACAAGTACACGTTGCCGGCGGCCCTGGTCGCGACCACCGCCCTGAACATGGCCGCCTTCGGCACCGACCAGGACATGGTCCAGCGGATGCTGACCGCCTCGGACTACAAGAAGAGCCGGCGCTCGCTGGTCACGGCGGCCCTGCTGGACGTCCCGATCGCCGCCGCGTTCACCTTCATCGGCGTCCTGCTGATCGCGTTTTACGCGCAGCATCCGGAGCTGCGGCCGGAGAAGGCCAACGACGTATTCGGCGCCTACATCCTCTCGGCGATGCCGGTCGTCATCCGCGGGTTCGTGCTGGCGGGCGTGTTCGCCACGGCGATGGGCTCGCTCAGCGCGGCGCTCAACGCACTGGCCACGAGCCTGACGAACGACTGGTACATCCCCTACCTGGCCCCCGCCCGCGCGGGCGCGCATTACGTCGCCGCGGCCCGCGTGTTCACCGGCGTGTTCGGCGTGCTGATGATGGGCATCGCCATCACGTTCGCCTATGTGAACGTGCGGAATCCCGGGCTCACGATCATTCCCGTGGCGCTGGGGATCGCCGGCTACATTCTCGGGCCGATGCTCGGCGTGTTCCTGCTGGGCATGCTGACCAGGACGCGCGGCTCGGACCGGGGCAACGTGCTGGCGGTGACCGTCGGGCTGCTGGCGATCTTCACGCTGAGCGGCCGCCTGTTCGACGTGATTGACGCGCTGCGACCGGGCCAGCCCACCTCGCTGCCCGCCTGGCTGCCGCGGATCGAGTTCACGTGGTATGCGCTGATCGGGGCGCTGGCGACGCTGGCGGTCGGATTGCTGTTTCCCACCCCCGCGGCAGTGCGCGAGTCGATCCGGCGCCGCAACGCCGCCGCGGCGGGGGAGCCCGCCGGCGCTTCTTTAAGCCGCTGACGCCGCAGGGTTTCGTGCGGATTGCGGGGCGTGGGGCGCCGCGCTACCATCGACGTACGCGCCGCCCCGCGCGGCGCCGTAAGCAAGGAGCGTACGTGAAGATCTCGATTACCTACTGCGTGCAGTGAAACTACTTCCCCCGTGCCGCCAGTCTGGCGGCCAGGATCCGGCGTGAGCTGCACTGCGAGCCCGAGCTGATCGAGGGTCGCGGCGGCGTCTTTGATGTGAAGCTGGACGGCAAGCTGATCTACAGCAAGCATGAAACCGGCCGGTTCCCGGAGGAACAGGAGATTCTCGACGCGTTGGGCCGCACGGTGAAGTAGGCGCTTCCGCAAAGGGCAGGTATGCAGATCGCACTGACCGG
The DNA here is from genome assembly GCA_964629745.1 of uncultured Planctomycetales bacterium. Lineage (GTDB taxonomy): Bacteria > Planctomycetota > Phycisphaerae > UBA1845 > Fen-1342 > JAAYXS01. The sequence continues at coordinate 29,224 of CAZVRR010000001.1, forward strand.
CGCCACCGGCTTTCTGGGCCGCTACGTCGTTGCGCAACTCGCGGCGGCCGGCCACGAGTGCCGCTGCTGGTATCGCGCGCAGCACGGGGCCGCGCCGGAGCGGGTGCGGTGGCTGCGCGGCGAGCTCGACGATCCGCGCGCCACGCAGCAACTGGTCGCGGGGGCCGACGCAGTGGTCCACGCCGCCCTGCACCACCCGGGCGGCGGCTACCGTGGCGGCGAAGGCGACCTCGTCGACTTCGTCCAGCGCAACATCGTCGGCACAATCCGCCTGGTGGAAGCCGCGCGTGCGGCGGGCGTGGCGCGCTTCGTGTTCATTTCGACCTGCGCGGTACACGAACGGATTCTCGATGACCGCCCGCTCGACGAGAACCATCCGCTCTTCCCGCTGTCGCAGTACGGGGCGCACAAGGCGGCCCTGGAGAAGTTCGTGCACAGCTATGGACTGGGCGCCGGCTATCCGATTTGCACGCTGCGGCCGACCGGCATTTACGGACTCGCCGAGCCGGCGCCGGGCAGCAAGTGGTTTGACCTGGTGCGCCGCGTGGTCGCGGGCCAGGCCGTGCATGCGACGGGCGGCGGCAAGGAAGTCCACGCGCTCGACGTCGCCCGCGCCGTCGAAGTGCTGCTGGGCGCCGATGCCGCGCACATCGCGGGTCGGGCCTTCAACTGCTACGACCAGTACATCTCCGACTTCGACGTCGCGGTCACGGCCCGCACCCTGAGCGGGAGCGACGCCCAGATCACCGGCGCCCCGAAACAGCCGCTGCACCAGATCGACACGTCCAGACTGCGCGGCCTGGGCATGACATTCGGCGGGCGCAAGCTGTTCGAGGAGACGATTCGGCAACTCGTCGCCGCCGTACGCTCCTGAGGGGGCAAGACGTTCCGCTATGCCAGCACTTTCCGCAGCCGCTCGAGCGCCCAGTCCGCCTCGTCGCGCGTGATGCACAGCGGCGGCGCCAGGCGCATCGTCTGCTCGTGCGTGTCCTTGCAGAGCATGCCGAGCTGCATGAGCTTTTCGCAGTACTGCCGCGCAACGCCGGCCGCCTTGTGGAACTCGACGCCGATCCACAGACCGCGGGCGCGGACCTCCTTGATCTTGTCGGTTTTGATGGCGCGGAGCTGGTCCGCCAGGTAGCCACCCATCTCGCGGGCGTTGGCCTGGTAGCGGTCGGTCTTCAGAATTTCGATCACCTTCCGGGCAATCGCGCACGCGAGCGGATTCCCGCCGAAGGTGCTGCCGTGCGTGCCCGGCTGGAACACGCCCAGGATTTCGCGGCTCGCGACGACGGCCGAAATCGGCATGATTCCGCCGCCGAGGGCCTTGCCCAGGATGACCATGTCGGGCTGCACCTGCTCGTGCTCGCAGGCGAACGTCGTGCCGGTGCGGCCCAGGCCCGACTGGATCTCGTCCGCGATTAACAGCACGTTGTGCTCGCGGCACAGCCGCAGCGCGGCGCGCAGGAAGCCCTCGGGCGGAATGATGATGCCGGCCTCGCCCTGGATCGGCTCGACCAGGAACGCCACCGTCTGCGGCGTGATGGCGCGGCGCAGCGCGTCGAGGTTCCCGTAGTCGACGAGGTCGAAGCCCGGCGTAAACGGGCCGAAGTGCTGGCGTGCCACCGGGTCGGTGCTGAAGCTGACGATCGTCGTGGTGCGGCCGTGGAAATTGTCCTTGCAGCAGATGATGCGCGCCTGGTCGGCCGGCACGCCCTTCTTCAGGTAGCCCCAGCGCCGCGCCGTCTTCAGCGCCGTCTCGACGCCCTCGGCCCCCGTGTTCATCGGCAGGACCATCTCCATCCCGCACAGCTCGGCCAGTTCACGGCAGAAGGGCCCGAGCTGGTCATTGTGAAACGCGCGCGACGTGAGCGTGACGCGCGCCAACTGCGCCTCGGCGGCCGCGATCAGCTCCGGATGGCGATGACCGAAGTTCACGGCCGAGTAGGCCGCGAGCATGTCCATGTAGCGCTTGCCGTCCGCGTCCTCGACCCACACGCCCTCCGCCCGCGCGATCACCACGGGCAGCGGGTGGTAATTATGCGCGGCGAACTCTTCGACCAGCGCGATGTGCTCCGCCCCGCTTAATCCCTGCCGCTTCGTCATCGTTGCCATCGTCTGCCTTTCCCTGATCGTTAGCCCGTCACCGGTACCGCCCGTGACGAGATCCGTGGTTCCTGCTGCGCTCAGCCGCCCCGACCATCCGCCGGCGCCGTCGCCGGAGCCGACTGCGCCGCAGGCGGCCAGAGCTCCTCGATTTTCACGTCCGCCGCCGCGGCATAGCGCCGCGCGAAATCGGCGAGGTTGGCGGCGGTCACGACCTCGACCCCGATCCAGCGCTGGAGCGGGGCTTCGGGGACGCGCATCAACCCCTGGACCGCCAGCTCCACCGCCACGTAGCCCAGCTCGCCATCCAATACGCCCACCAGCACGCTGGCCTCGCCGGCCTGCAACCGCTGCCACATCCGCGGCGGGGCCGCCAGCGTGGCGAGCCGGTTGGCCGGTGGGAGCTGCAAGCGCGGCTCCCGCGTCAGCCACGGCTCGGGATCCAGGCTGACCACCAGTTCCGCGGTCCGGTAGCGCCCCAGCACATCGGCCAGCACGTCCGTCATCGACCGCTGCGTCTGCCAGAGGTTCACCTCTTCGAGCAGCGTCAGGTTCGGGGGGCCGGGCACGAACGCCCGGAAGCGGGCGTAGCACTCCGAGGCCGCCTGGTCCCGTCCCGACGCGTGCAGCAGGACGTAGCTGCGCTGCGAACGTGCCCGGGCGAATGCGCCGACCGCGGCGGGCAGTGTCGCAAGCAAGTTGCGGGCCAGCAGCTCGGCGCCGTCCGCGTCCCGGATGCCGACATGGCGGCTCGTCGGCACGTCCGAAAATGGGGCGCCGATCGTCACGAGCATGACCCCAGCCCGCGTCAGCCGCTCCATGGCCGGGCGCGCCCGCCGGGGGTCTGTGACGTACAGGCAAACGGCCTCAGGCTGACGCCGCAGAGCGTCGTCGACCGTGGCGACCAGTGTCTCGACGCTCGGGTCGGTTGGCGCCAGGGTGAGGCAGGTCAGGCCGGGGAGCTGCCTGGCGTACCGGCGCGCACCACCCAAGATCCCCTGGAAGCGCGCGTCCGTCCGGTCAGGACCGATAACGGCAATGACGGTGCCGGTCTCCAGGGGGCGGGCCGGCGAGCCGGACCCGTCCGGGCGGCACGCCGCAAGCAGCACCAAGCCAACAGGATACAGCAGACGAGCCCACACCCGCGCGGCCTGTCGAATTCGCACCGCCCTCCGCAACCGACGCTCCTCGATTCGTGCAACTGGCGCTGCCACCGATCGTTGCCGATCGCGGTATAATACGGCGAACGGCGGACGAGGCCCAGCGCGCAACTTGCGCAGTGAGGACTTGCCATGCAGCGATTTGGAATTGCAGTGCTTCTGGTCGCGTCGGCGGCGCTCGCCGCGTTCGGCCAGTCCACGGATACATCCACGACAACCACACCAAGCGAGGCGCTGAGCGAAGCTCGCTCGAGCGGCCCGTCCACCTGGATTACGGCAGCGCGCGAGCGTCATGCGGCGTTCATCGAAGCACGCGTGACGAATCCGCGCATCGGCGAGGCCGCCGGCACGACAGACGGTGTGACGGACGGCGACAGCACGTCGAGTGGCGGTTCGACGAGCACCGACCTGAGCGGCCTGCTGGGCAGCCTGGGGCTGGACAGCTCGTCGCTGGGCGGCCTGCTGGACAGCCTCGGCGGCACGACCGGCTCGCTTTCCGGCACCACCGGTTCGACCTCGACCAGCGGCATGTCGCTCAGCGATCTGCTCGCGTTGCGCGACCAACTGCTGGGGTCGAGCAAGAGCACTGGCACGAGCAAGTCGAGCACGAGTCAGGAAACGTCCACCGACACAACGACCACCGAGGACCGCAAGTTCGTCAACCGGCTCGCGGAGAAGATGGCCACGGCCGTCTTCGGCGCGCTGTCGGTGGGTTTCCAGACCTCGGCCTTCGTCGACCTTTTGAAGGACCAGTTGCGGCCGTATTTCTTCCCCACGACAGACTCGAGCGACGACGGCG
>CAZVRR010000001.1:33388-44156 GCA_964629745.1 uncultured Planctomycetales bacterium
GACGGCGGTGACGACGGCGGCGATGGTGGGGACGGGGGCGCGGATACGGGCGACGATTCCGGTTCCATTGTCTAGCGGCCGGCAGCGGCGCTGCGAAAAGCAAATGCACGCCCCGGCCCGCGGCTGGGGCGTTTTTCTGCGCAGTGGGTGGTCTGAATCTCACGCGGCAATTGCCGCGCGCCGCCGGGTTCTCTATCGTGGTCGCCGCGCAGAGTCGATTGAGCATGGCCATGAAGGACCAGGAACAACTGGAGCGCTTGATCCGACGCGAGCACGCGTGCATCGCCATCAGCACCTTCGAGGAGGACTACGTCCTGGGGCTGGTGCGCGAGATCGCCCTGAACATGAACCGCCCGCTCTGGATCTGGACCGTGGACGGCGGCGTGCAGGACGCACTTCTGGCCGGTCGGCCCCCGGTGCCGGAGACGGAACCGGCCGCCGCCGCGCTGGCGCATTTCGCCGGCCTGAACGACCGCCCGCTGTGCGTGACGCTGGACCTGGCCGGACACCTGCGCGACGAGCGGACCCTCCGCGCGCTGCGTAACCTGCTGCGCCGCTGCGGCGCCGGTGGACGGCAACTGCTCCTGGTGGATTACCGCGAGGAGCTGCCGGACGTGGTCGGTGAGTACGCCACGCGCATGATGCTTTCGCTGCCCGATGAGCAGGAGCTCGAGGAGATCACGCGCGACACCCTGCGGCGACTGGACCATGAGAACTCGATCGAGGTCCGGATCAAGCGCAGCACGCTGCGCGCGATCATCCGCAATCTGCGCGGCCTGACGCGCCGCCAGGCCACCCAGATCATCACCGACGTGGTGCGCGATGACCGCCGGTTCGACGACGAGGACGTGCACCATGTCCTGGCCCGCAAGCGCCAGGCCCTGCACCGCAGCGGCCTGCTCGAGTTCGTTGAAACGCCCACGACCCTCGCGGAGATCGGCGGCCTGGGCCGCCTGAAGCACTGGCTGGGCCAGCGGCACGCGGCCTTCGAGGACGCCGCGCGCCGGCTGGGGCTCGCGCCGCCGCGCGGCGTGCTGATGCTCGGCGTGCAGGGCGCGGGCAAGAGCCTGTGCGCGAAGGCGATCGCCACCGCCTGGCAGCAGCCGCTGCTGCGCATGGACGTGGGTGCGCTCTACGACCGCTACGTCGGCGAATCGGAGCGCCGGCTGCGCGAGTCCCTGCGGCAGGCCGATGCCATGGCGCCGCTCGTGCTCTGGATCGACGAAGTCGAAAAGGCCTTCGCCGCGGCGGCCAGCCGCAGCACCGACGGCGGCCTGTCGCAGCGGATGTTCGGTGCGCTGCTGACGTGGATGCAGGAGCACGCCTCGCCGGTCTTCCTGGTAGCGACCGCGAATGACATCGAAGCGCTGCCGCCCGAGCTCCTGCGCAAGGGCCGCTTCGACGAGATTTTCTTCGTGGACCTGCCCGCGCGGACCACGCGCGAGGAGATCCTGGCGATTCACCTGCGCAAGCGCGGCCAGGAGCCCGGCCGGTTCGACCTGCCTGCCCTGGCAGAGGCCTGCGACGGCTTCAGTGGAGCCGAGATCGAGCAGGCCGTCGTGGCGGGGCTGCACGCGGCGTATGCCGAGCGGCGTGCGCTCTGCACGGACGACGTGCGCCGGGCCGCGGCCGAGTCGCCCCCGCTCAGCGTGACGATGGCGGAGCGCGTGGCCGCCCTGCGGGCGTGGGCCGCCGGCCGGTGCGTGCCGGCCGAGTAGGGTCGGCGGAAGATCCTTGCCGCCCGGCCTGGGGGCGGCGAGAATACGCGTGGGTAAGCACCAGGCGGGGGGTGGACCGCAATCCTGTGGTCCGCCGAGGCTTACAGGCCGGTACGCGTGCCGCGTGCGCAGACGGGTAACGCGCGGCGGAGGGCCGCCACTTGCGGCGTCGCAAGCTCCGCCGGGGCGCAGTCCGATAGCGGATGAGGTGCCGTATGCCAACCATTCCACCGCGCTTTCGTGGCGTCCGGGTATTCAGCAAGACCGCGCTGGTGCTCAGCATCGTGGCGGCCGTCGTCCTGATCGCGTACGGGCTGTTCATGCTGATGCGCGACGACCAGTTGTGGGGGCTGGCGCCGTTCGCCGCCGGCCTGGTCGTGCTGGCCATGGCGATCGTGCTCGAGGCGCAGCTCACGCTCACGCACAAGCTGGTGAACGACGCGAACCGGACGTATGGCGGGCTGGTCGACCTGCTCGAGCTGCTGCGGCGCCAGGTGGAGTACACCCACACGATCGCGGAGAACAGCTCGCTGTCGGACTGGGCCAAGCGCGTCGTGTACCGCGAGAAGGATCGCGAGTACCTGCACGACACGATCAGCAGCGCGATCGTGCGCCAGGACTGGAACGGGGCCGAGCAGTTCATCCACGATCTCGAGCACGAGCTGGGGCTGCGCGAGGAGGCGGCCAAGCTGCGGCAGGAAGTCGAGACGGCCCGGCGGTCCTCCACCGAGGAGCGCATCGGCGCGGCCCTGCGCCGGGTCGAATCGCTGTGCGAGCAGTTCAAGTGGGAGCAGGCGCGCCAGGAAACCGAGCGGCTCAAGGCCCTCTTCCCCGGGGAAGCGCGGATCGCGGACCTGTCGCGCGAGATCGAGCTGCGCCGCCAGCAGGTGAAACGCGGGCTGCTCAAGGAATATGACGAGGCGGTTCGCACGCAAAACGTCGACAAGGCGCACGAACTGCTCTTGAAACTGGATCGCTACCTCTCGCCCGATGAAGTCGCTGTCCTGAAAGAGTCCGCGCGCGGGGTCTTCAAGGCCCGTCTCTTCCAGATGGGCGTCGAGTTCAGCCTGGCGGTCAGTGACAAGAAGTTCAGCCGCGCGATCTCCGTGGGCGAACGAATTGTGCGCGAGTACCCGAACAGCCGCTATGCTCAGGAAATCAACGGGCTCATGCCGGCGCTGCGCGAACGCGCCGGCAAGGAAGCGAGGGAGCATGCGGCTTGAGGAGTTGCGCGCAGCGTTCGCGGACCGCTACGGAAGGCCCTGCCAGGCGGTGGCCCGCGCCCCCGGACGCGTCAACCTGATCGGGGAACACACGGACTACAACGACGGCTTCGTGCTGCCGATCGCCACGCAGTTCGGCACCTGGGTCGCGGTGGCGCCCCGCCCCGATGCCGCACAGGTGCGCGTCTATTCCGCGACGCTCGACCAGGCCCACGAGTGGCCGGTGGGGGCCTGGCAGCATTCGCCGCAGACTCATTGGACCAGCTACATCGCGGGCGTCGCCGAACTGCTGGCCGAGCACGGCGCGGCGAGCGGCGGATTCGACGCCTACGTCGCGAGCGACGTGCCGGTCGGCGCGGGGCTCTCCAGCTCCGCGGCCCTGTCCGTCGCGACCGCGCTGGCGCTGGCCAGGCTCGTCGGCGTGGAACTGCCGGCGGGCGTGATCCTGCGCGTCTGCCGGCGGGCGGAGCATGCCTACGCCGGCGTGCCCTGCGGGATCATGGATCAATACGCCTCGCTGCTGTGCCGGACGCGCCATGCCCTGCTGCTCGACTGCCGCGAGTTGACCTACGAGCACGTGCCGCTCGAGCTGGGCCATCACGTGCTGCTGGTCGTCGACTCCGGCGTGCGCCACGAGCTGGCCGCCAGCGAGTACGCGGTCCGGCAGCGGCAGTGCGCGGAGGCGGTCGAGTATTTCCAGCAGCGGGACGCGCTGGTCCGCGCGCTGCGCGACGTGGACGAGGCCCAGGTGCGTGCCGCGGTCGGCGCCCTGCCGCCCCTGGTCGCCGACCGGGCCCTGCACGTGACCGCCGAGAACCGCCGCACGCTGGCCGCCGCGGACGCGCTGCGGCGCGGCGACCTGCTCGAATTCGGCAACCTGATGCACGATTCGCACCGTTCGCTGCGCGACCTGTACCAGGGTTCCTGCCCGGAGCTGGACTGCCTGGTGGAAATCGCGGGCGGCGTGGCGGGCGTGCTCGGGGCGCGCATGACCGGCGGCGGGTTCGGCGGTAGTATTGTGGTTCTGGCCCGCCAGGACGCGTGCGATGCCGTTCAGGCGGCCCTGCGGCGCAGCTACGACCAGCCGGGGCGGACGTCGCGCATGCTCGTGATTCAGCCCGGGCCTGGCGCCGGGCCAGTCGATCTCTAGTGCTCCGGGCCCTGCTTCATGGATCCATCCACTCTGCTCGGCAAGATCACGGCGCGGCAGGACCTGTCGCGGGCCGAGGCGTATGCCCTGTTCCAGGAGATGATGGACGGGGGTTTCGACCCGCCGGTGCTCGCGGCGCTGCTGGCGGCGCTGGCGGCCAAGGGTGAGAGCATCGCCGAGATCGTGGGGGCCGCGGAGGCCATGCGGGCGCGCGTCACGCCCGTGCGGCTGCCGGCAGGCTGCGCGGCGCTCGACACGTGCAGCACGGGCGGCGACGGCAAGCCGACGTTCAACATCTCGACGACGGTTGCGATTGTCGTGGCGGCCGCCGGCGCGACCGTCGCCAAGCACGGCAACCGCAGCAACCGGCGCGTGAGCGGATCGGCGGAGGGCCTGAGCGCGCTCGGCATTGACGTCGACGCCGACGTTCCGCGACTCGAGCGCTGCCTGGAGCAGTGCCGGGTCGCGTTTCTCTACGCCAGCCGGCTGCATCCGGCGATGCAGCATGCCGCCCCGGTCCGCAGGCTGTTGCGGATCCGCACGATCTTCAACCTCGTGGGCCCGCTCTCGAATCCGGCGGGGGTGCGACGCCAGTTCCTGGGTGTCAACCGGCTCGAGCTGGTGGACACGATGGTCACCGCCCTGCGCGAACTCAAGGCCGAGCGTGCGATGGTGGTGCACGGGCGGGACGGGTTGTGCGACCTGAGCCTGAGCGCTCCGAGCCGCGTGGCGCGCTGGGACGGCCGCACCGTGCAGGTCGAGGACGTCGAGTGCACGCAGGCCGGGTGCTGCCCGGCGGCGCTGGAAAAGATCTGCGTGCGCAACCCGCAGGACAGTGCCGCGCTGATCGAGAAGGTCCTGGAAGGCCGGCCCGGGCCTGCGCGGGACATCGTCGTCTACAACTCCGCTGCGGCGTTGTGGGTGGCCGGCCTGGCGGTCGGCTGGGCGGACGGGGCCGCCCTGGCGCGGCGGACGCTCGAATCCGGCGCGGCGCGCGAGACGCTGCGGCGCTGGCGCCAACTGGCCGGCGCGGCGCCGGGACGGGACGTGCCGCGGCCGTAGGTGGTTGCACTAAAGACAGGCATGCCCCTGCTGCCCCCGCAGTGCGGGGGATGACCGCGGTACTCCGGGCCGCGGTCCGCGATCAGGTCGCCGGCGCGTCCTTTCCCTCTGCTCATCCGCATCGTCCGGCGCAGGGGCCCGGCTCCTGCGCAATTGTCTTGAGAACTGCGGGTGGAATTCGGTAGGATCAGCGCGCGCGGCTCGCGCGAGATTTCCAGCCCACGCCAGCCGGCGGCCCGGCTCCGGTCTGCACCTCGGTCGGGCACCCGGCCGCATGCACAAGGAGAGCGCCCATGCGTCGAATGCGTCGATTCGGCTCCGCCCTGCTGCTGCTGGCGCTGCCCGGCTTGCTGGCGCTGGACGCACAGGCCCAGTGCGTCACGCCGACGGACGGGCTGATCCTGACCGAGGACACGCTGCTGTGTCCGGGTACGTACCACCTGCCCAACGGCCTCCAGATCGCCGCCGACAACGTGACGGTCACCGGCGACAACACGACGATTTACGGCGACGACGTGGGCAACGGCGTGGTGGTCGAGGGCCAGACGGGCGTCGCCATCGAGAACCTGGCCGTCGGGCACTACTACAACGGACTGCTGCTGCGCTCCTGCGACGATGCGCGGATCGAGGGCTGCACGGTCTTCGAGACGTACAACGACTGCCGGGCCCAGCCCTGCTGGTTCCTCGACATCTTCGACGACCCGGAGGGCGCCGGGAACAGCTACGGCCATGCCATCTGGCTGCGCTACTGCGCCCGGCCCGTCATCCGCTACAACGCGGCGCGCGACCAGCAGAACGGCATCAGCCTGTTCGACTGCACCGACGCGCTGGTCGAGTGGAACGACGTCTCCAACAACAACGGCTGGGGCATCACGCTGTACGCGACGAACACGTCAACGATCCAGTACAACAACGCGGACAACTGCGTGCGCATCGGCTCGGGCCACCTGGGCGGGGATGCGGCGGCCCTGCTGATGGTGATGGGCTCCAGCGGCAACATCGTGACCGACAACAGCATGGTGAATGGCGGCGACGGCCTGTTCCTGGCCGGCTACCGCGTCTACCAGCTCCCGTGCGCCAACAACTACTTCGCCCGCAACGACTGCTCGGGCAGTCCGAACAACGGGTTCGAGGCGACCTTCTCGTACGGCAACGTGTTCGAGGACAACATCACCGACCGCTGCAACTACGGCTACTGGCTCGGCTATTCGTGGCTGAACGAGGTGCGCGGCAACCGCAGCAACGCCTGCTTCACCGCCGGCGTGGCCATCGAGCACGGCAACAACAACATCATCGAGAACAACGAGATCATCGGCAGCGCCCGGGGCATCTGGCTGTGGACCGATCCGGACGACGACCTGGTCGGCCCGTTCCCCGACCTGAAGGACTCGCACACCTATACGATCAGCGGCAACCGCATCGCGGGCGGCAGCTACGGCATCGTCTGCGAGGCCACCGGCACGGACCGCTTCAGCTACAACTACACGATCGTCAACAACACCATCGACGCCGCCCAGTACGCCATCCGCTTCACGCGCACCGACAGCAGCCTGCTGGCCGGTAACTTCCTGCGCAACAACACGACCCGCGGACTGTGGCTGGTCACCAGCCAGAACAGCACGATCTACAACAACTACCTGCACAATTCGGCCAACGCGCAGTCCGACGGCAGCAACACCTGGAACATCGCCAAGACGCCCGGCGCCACGATCGTCAGCGGCAGCTACCTCGGCGGGAACTTCTGGTCGGGCTACGCCGGCGTCGACCTCGACGGGGACGGACTGGGCGACACGCTCGTGCCGTACACCTCCGGCGGCCTGATCACGATCGGCGGCGACAACCTGCCGCTCGTGTGGAACGACCCCGACTGCGATCTCGACGGCGTGCCCGATGCGAGCCAGCCGGACTGCGACGACAGCGGCGTACCCGATGTCTGCGAAATCGCCGCCGGCACCCACCAGGACTGCAACGGCAACGGCGTGCCCGACGCGTGCGACATCGCGGGCGGCGCCAGCGCGGACAGCAACGGCGACGGCATCCCGGACGACTGCCAGGACTGCAACGGCAACGGCACGCCGGACCCGGTGGACCTGGCGACCGGCACGAGCCTCGACTGCAACGGCAACGACGTGCCGGATGAGTGCGACCTGGCCGCGGGCACCAGCGCCGACTGCAACGACAACGACGTGCCGGACGAGTGCGACAGCGCGGGCGGCACGAGCACCGACTGCAACGCGAACGGGATTCCGGACGAGTGCGAGGGTGCGACGGTGCACGGCGTGCTGGGCGAATATCACGACGCCGCGAGCTTCGCCGGCCCGGCCCGCTATCGCATCGACGACACGATCAACTTCACGTTCGCCAACCTGGCGCCGTTCGACGACTACGGCGTGGATACCTACAGCGTGCGCTGGACGGGGCTGTTCCAGACCGGCCCGGCCGGCACCTACAACTTCTGGACGTTCACGGATGACGGGGCGCGGCTGTGGGTGAACGGTCGGCCGCTGGTGGACCAGTGGGTGGTGCAGGGTCCGACCGAGGCGACCGGCAGCCTGCAACTCGCGGCGAACACCGTTTACTCGTTCGTGATGGAGTACTTCGAGCAGAGCGGCGGCGCGGTCGCCACCCTCTTCTGGCAGCCGCCGGGCGGCGAAAAGGAGGTCATCCCTGGCAGCATCCTGATCCCCGACCGCGACTGCGACGGCAACGGCGTGCTCGATCGCTGCGACGTCGCCGCGGGCGCCGCGGACTGCAACGGCAACCTCGTGCCGGACGCGTGCGACATCGCCACCGGCGTGAGCCAGGACGACGACGGCGACGGCGTGCCCGACGAGTGCGCGGACTGCAACGACAACGGCATCCCCGACTGGCAGGATATCGCCAGCGGGACCAGCGAGGACTGCAACGCGAATGAAGTGCCCGACGAGTGCGAGGAGGACTGCAACGACAGCGGCCAGCCGGACGACTGCGACCTCGTGCCGCGCGTCGAGTTCGCCGATTACGTGCAGTACGCCGCCGTGCCGAGCGGGCCATGGCTCGACCTGGGCGATCTCGACGGCGACAACGACCTCGACATCGCCGTCGCGACCGGCAGCACCAGCCTGGCCGTTTCCCTCTGGTGGAACGACGGCAGCGGCGCGTTCCCCACGAGCGGCACCACCGGCACCGCCGCCTCGCAGCACGGCGTGCGGATCGCCGACTTCTCCGGCGACGGGCTGAACGACCTCGCCGTCATCGAGAACTCCAACCGCCGCCTGCGCATCCTGCGCAACCAGGGCGGCGGCAGCTTCACGCTGATCTACACGATCACGTTCGCCGCCGATCCCGTCAGCCTCGACGCGGCGGACATCGACGGCGACAACGACCGCGACCTGGTGATCGGCCACTGGGGCGGCTTCATCTCGGTCATGAAGAACAACGGCGCCGGCACGTTCGCCGCCGCCACCACCTACCCGGCCAGCCCGATCTCCTACGTCGTCGCGTTCGGCGACCTGGACGGCGACACGGACATGGACATCGCGGTCGCGAACCTGGCCGATGTGCTCGTGTTCAAGAACACCGGCACCGGCAGCTACGCCGCGGCCACCACGTACGGGGCCGACGGCTCGGCCGCCTGCGTCGTGCTGGGCGACTGGGACCTCGACGACGACCTCGACATCGCCGCCGCCAACGAGTGGGGCAACAGCGTGTCGGTGCTGCTGAACAACGGGGATGGCACGTTCGCCGCGGCGGTCAACTACGACGTGGGACCCAATTCGCGCTTCCTGACGGCGGGCGACTTCGACCGGGACGGCGACCTGGACATCGCGACCTCGAACAACCAGGCGGCCTACCTGTCCGTGCTGCCCAACCAGGGCGACGGCACGTTCGCTGCGCCGCTCGATGTCGTCGTCCCGGCCAACTCGAACACGCTGCGGGCGGGCGATCTCGACGGCCAGGCCGGCGCGGATATCGCCGCCCTGCACGGCGACAACGGCATGTCGGTGCTGCTGAACAGCTCGCTCGTCCCGAGCCCCGACTGCAATGACAATGGTGTGCCGGACGAGTGCGACATCTCGAGCGGCACCAGCACGGATTACGACGAGAACGGCGTACCCGACGAGTGCGACTGCGCCGGCTGGCAGCCGGCGGATGCAAACTGCGACGGCAGCGTGAATGCGTTCGACATCGATGCGTTTGTGCTGGCGCTGACCGCTCCGCAGACGTGGCAGGCGACCTACAGTTGCGGATTGTACTGCGTGATCGACTGCGACGGCGACGGCCTGATCAACGTGTTCGACATCGACCCGTTCGTGGCGCTCCTGGCCGGCGGGCCGAAGTAGGGCAGTTACAGGTCAGGTCCGGTGTGCCCGGATTCCGAAGCTCCGCCGCCACGCGGCGGAGTGGGTGTCGACCGGTTGCGCAGTGTGGCCCGGTCGGGTGCGTGGCCGGCGCGGTGGTCCGTTGAGCATCGATGGCCCCGGGTTTGAATGTGGCATCGGTTCTCGACCGTGGCGCCGGTTCTCAACTGTGGAGTCGGTTTTCGACTCGCGCATCGGGTTTCGCCTGTGGCACCGGTCTTCCGCCATGGCACCAGTGTTCAGCGTCGCGATGGTCTTCAACCGCGCCATCCGGTTTGAACTGTGCACCGGTCCTCGACCGCCGCACCGGCGTTCAACGGACGCAACGGTTTTCAGCCGCGGCGTCCGTCTTGAACTGTGGCACCGGTCCTCGACCGCCGCGCCGGCGTTCAACGGTCGCGATCGTTTTCAGCGGCAGCATCCGTCATGAACTGTGGTATCGGGCCTCGACCCCCGCACCGGTGTTCAGCGGACGCAACGGTTTTCACCGTCTTGAATTGTGGCACCGGTTTCCAACCGGTGTCCGCACCGCTTGAAAAGCGGTGCCACAAACGCAGTGTTTCCCGCCATGTTGCGGTGTGGCGAGGACAAGGCCGCCCGTCGAGGTGCGCGCCGTCCCGACGGGACGGCGTGAGCGAGAGGGTAAGGAAACACCCAGGCGCGCGGAGCTGTCCCAGCACTGCGTGCTGGGCTACCGTCAATGTGTCCCTGCGGGACACGCGATGCACCGTCGCACCACAATGGGAATCGCGCGTGCCCAAATCGAAACTTGGCGATGTCACGCGCGCCGTCCCAGCGGGACGCGGTGATGAAAGCCCGCCACATCGTGGCGGGGACACGGGCGCCCCCCGAGATGCACGCCGTCCCGTCGGGACGGCGTGAACGACAGGGTAAGGAGTGACCCAAGCGCGCGCGGAGCTGTCCCAGCACTGCGTGCTGGGCTACCGTCAATGTGTCCCTGCGGGACACCCGGACACCCGATGCGTGATGCATCGTCGCGTCAGAACGGGACTCGCCGCCAGACGATGGGTCTCTCGCACGCCCAAATCCCAATGTGGCCACGCTACGCGCGCCGTCCCGACGTGGCGATGTCACGCGCGCCGTCCCAGCGGGACGCGCTGATGAAAGCCCGCCACATCGTGGCGGGACAGGGGTGCCCTGCGAGATGCGCGCCGTCCCGACGGGACGGCGTGAACGGGAGGGTAAGGAAAGACCCAGGCGCGCGGCGCTGTCCCAGCACTGCGTGCTGGGCTACCGTCAATGTGTCCCGTCGGG
>CAZVRR010000002.1:0-33490 GCA_964629745.1 uncultured Planctomycetales bacterium
CATCCCGAACCCCCGCCCCCCGCCCCCGGGGGCGCCGACATCACCCCGACCCAACTGAAGAACGCGCGGAAGGCGGGCCGCAAGCGCCTCAAGCTCAGTCGCCTCGATGACGAGTCGCGGCTCGGACATGGCGCCTTAAGCAGCGGCGGCAACTCCGGGATCGTCGCCATCGTCCCGCCCACCCAGTACCCGCAGCGCGTGTGGGACGAACTCGTCCGCCAGGGCCGGCTGCGGCGCGCCGGCCAGGGCATGTACGAGCTGACGGAGCAGTGAGGCTGCGGCGCGCCCCTTGCTGGGTGCTGCGCATGCAACCGACCCCCAAAGGACTGCGACTGCATATCGGTCTGTTCGGCCGGCGCAACGTGGGCAAGTCGTCGCTCTTGAACGCCCTGACGCGGCAGGAGGTCTCGATCGTTTCCGCCGTCGCCGGCACAACCACCGACCCGGTGGAAAAACCGATGGAGCTGCTGCCCCTCGGCCCGGTGCTCTTCATCGACACCGCGGGCGTGGACGACGTGGGGGCGCTGGGCGCCCAGCGCGTGGAGCGGACCCGCCGCATCTTCGAGCGGACCGATGTCGCCGTGATTGTGGCCGAGGCCGGGCAGTGGGGTGAATTCGAAGAGGCCCTGCTCGAAGAGTTCACGCGCCGCGCGACGCCCGTCGTGATTGTGCTCAACAAGCGTGACCTGGGATCGCCGGACGCGGCGCTGTGCGACCGGCTGGCGCAGCGGAAGCTGCGCTGCGTGGAAACGGTGGCCAGCCGCGGCGACGGGCTGCCCGACCTGCGCGAGGCGCTGATCCGGTCGGCGCCGGACGACTTCGTGAACACGCCGGCCATCGTGACGGACCTGGTCCCGCCCGGCGAGCTGGCCGTCCTGGTGGTGCCGATCGACAAGGAAGCGCCGAAGGGCCGGCTGATCCTGCCGCAGGTCCAGACGATCCGCGATCTGCTCGACGGCGACGCCTATTGCCTCGTGGTCAAGGAACGCGAGCTGCGCGATGCGCTGGCGCGGCTGAACCGTCCGCCCGCGCTGGTGGTCACCGATTCCCAGGCCTTCCTGAAGGTCGCCGCCGATACGCCGCCCGAGATCCCCCTGACTTCTTTCTCGATCCTGTTCGCGCGCTTCAAGGGCGACCTGGTCGAGATGGTGCGCGGGGCGACCGCGATCGACCGGCTGCGGCCCGGCGCCCGGGTGCTCATCGCCGAGGCCTGCTCGCATCACCCCATCGGCGAGGACATCGGGCGCGTCAAGATCCCGCGCTGGCTCACGCAGTACGTGGGGGGAAAGCTCGAGTTCGCGACGGTGGCGGGGCACGATTTCCCGCCCGACCTGGCGGACTACCAACTGGTCATCCATTGCGGCGCCTGCGTGCAGAACCGGCGCGAAGTCCTGTCGCGCATCCTACAGTGCCGCCGCGCCGGCGTGCCCATCACGAACTACGGGCTGGCGATCGCGTTTTCCCTGGGGATCTTCGAACGCGCGCTCGAACCGTTCCCGCTCGCCCGCGAGGTTTACCGCGCTCGGCCCGCCCGGTAAGTCCGGACATCGCTTGCGCTCTCAGGCGCTCACCGCCCGGAACGCCCCCGCCAGCCAGCAGGCGCACGCGGCGCCGTCCGACTCCACCAGCATGGGCGCCTCGCGCCGGCAACGCTCGTCCTGCCCGCCGGTGTCGCAGCGCGGGTGGAAGGCACAGCCGCCGGGGCGCCGCGCAGGGTCCGGCACTTCGCCCGCGATCACCGGCAGGCGCGTCCGGGCGTTGCCTGTGCTCGGCCCATCCAGCCGCGGCATGCAGCGCAGCAGTCCGCGCGTGTACGGATGCCGCGGAGACCGGAGCAGCGGCGCCGTGGCGCCGCTCTCGACAATCCGCCCGGCGTACATCACCGCCACGTGATCCGCCAGCTCCGCCACTACGCCGAGGTCGTGCGTAATCAGCAGCAGCGCCATCTCCGTCTGTCGCTTCAGCTCGCGCAGCAGCGCGAGAATCTGGGCCTGAATCGTGACATCCAGCGCCGTCGTCGGCTCGTCGGCGATCAACAAATCGGGGTCGCATGCCAGTGCCATGGCAATCATCGCGCGCTGCCGCATACCGCCGGAGAGTTCGTGCGGATAGCGCCGCTCGACGCGCGGCGCATCCGGCAGCCCCACCTGGTGCAGGAGAGTCCGCACGCGCTGCCGCACCGCCCGCCGCGGGAGCCGGCCGTGAACGGTCAGCGGTTCGCCGACCTGCTCACCGATGGTCAGGACGGGGTTCAGGCTGCTCATCGGCTCCTGGAAGACCATGGCGATGCGGTTGCCGCGGACGGCGCGCAGCGCGGCCGGGGCAAGGTTCAGCAGGTCCTGGCCCGCGAATTCGATCCGGCCCGCGACGACCTGCCCGCCCGGCGGCAGCAGGCCGAGAATCGAGAGTGCGAGGATCGTCTTGCCGCAGCCCGACTCGCCCACGACGGCGAGTGTCTGCCCGCGCGCGAGCGTCAGCGCGACACCATCGACGGCCGTGATGACGCCGTCCGGCCGGCGCAGCTCCGTCTTCAGGTCGGTGACGCGCAGCAGCATGCGGCCGATTCTACGCGGCTCGTGGGCGCGACGCGATTACCGCACCGTGACGGCATCGGCGGCGTGTCGCAAGGACCGGCAAGGACTGAGAGAGTCCTGGGCTGTGGCGACTGGCAACGGCGCCGCACGCTTGCGGTGCGGGCGAGTGGCCTCAGCTCCCCTCGACGCTGAGAATGGGCACGCTGGCACGCGTGCGGTATTTCTCGAGCAGGGCCCGCAGCTTCGGCTGGTCCGGATTCAGTTCGAGGCTGGCGTGCCAGGCCTCGACGGCTTCGTCGCGGTAGCCGACTTTCTGCGGATCGTTCAGGAACTGCGTCATCCGCACCACGCCCAGGCCCGCCTGGGCGGCGGCGTTGCGGCGATCCAGCGCCAGGGCGCGGCCGTACGCCTCGGCCGCCGGTTCGTGCAGCTCCTGCCGCCACAGGCAATACCCGAGCCGCTCGTGGGCCGGGGCGTAGTTCGGATCGAGATCGAGCGCGACGAGCAGGGTGCGGTGCGCCGTCTGCCAGCGCTCCTGGTGCAGGTAGACCGTGGCCATGTTCACGAGCACGGCCGGCTGGCGCGTATCGCATTCGAGCGACTGCTTGTAAGCGCGCAAGGCCTCGTACGGCTTGCCCTGCGTGTGGTAGATCGTGCCGAGATTGCTCCAGGCGGTCGCGTTCTTCGGGTCGCGCTTCAGCGCTTCCTCGTAGGTATGGGCGGCGGAATCGAGCTCGCCGGCCTGGTGGTAGCACGCGGCCAGCCGGACGCGGGCATCCAGGTTGTCCGGCTGCAATTCGCAAGCCATGACATAGGCGCGAATCGCCTGCCCCAGCTTGTTCAGCAGGCGGTAGACCTCGCCCAGCTCGAACGTGGCCGTGAAGTCCTTCGGGTCGAGGCGCAGGGCGGTCTTCAGTGACTCGGTGGCCTGGGTCAGGTCGCCGCTTTCCTTGTACGCGATCCCCAGCTTGGCGTGGGCCTCGGCAAAGGTGGGATCAAGCCGGACCGCCTCGCGGAATTCCGCCAGCGCCGCGTCATAGTCGCGTTTCTCGAGAGCCGCTTCGCCCTGCTCGACGTGCATGCTCGCGGCGCCGTGCGTGACGTGGGTGCAGCCGACGGCGGGCAGTAACGGCAAGCCCAGCGCAAGAACGTACCCCAGCCACCGCCATCTTCGGCTGCGCATTCTTGCTCCCATCTCTCCCCGAGCCGCTTTTACCACTGCCCGCCGCGGGGAGTCAACTGCCGCGCTGCGGAAAGCGCCCGGCTCACTCGGCGCCGGCCGCCTGTGTCGCCGGCGCACTCGCGGGCGCCTCGACATACGACTCCGCCAGGGCGCGCACCAACTCGTCCCCGTCGGCCTGCGCCAGCTCCGCCAGCGCCGACCGCGACTGCTGTGCGTCGCGCTCACCCAGGAGCCGCACGGCCATCAGCCGCACGAGCCAGTGCGGGTGGCGCAGGCAGCGGCGGACCGCTTCGAACAGCTCGGGGTCCAGGCCGGTCACGTGAAGGCTCTCGAGGGTCCGCACGCGCAGCTCCCAGCTCTCCGCCTGGAGCGCCGCGAGCAGGGCCGCGCGAACCCGGTCGCTCGAAATCGCCTCGGGGTGATAGCGCAACCGCCCCAGCTCGGCCCGCTGCCGCTCACCCAGCAGTTCGCTCAGCAGCTCGACGGCCGCGTAGCGCGACCGGTCCGAGTCTCCGGTCAGGGCGGCGAATGTCGCGTGCAGTGCTTCGCGCGACGCGCGCGCCGGTAGCCGCGTGACGTACGTCGGGCGCGGGGCCTGCCCGCACAGGCCGGGCCGCCACTGCCCGTCCGCACCGCGCAACGGGTCGAACAGCGCGTGCACGGTCGCACGCTGGACGTGCTGCGGCGTCAGGCGCAGGGCCTGCCGCAACGGCCCGACGTCAACGGTGCGCTCCAGGCGCACAGTTGCCCCAGGCGCCAGGACGCGCACCGCGTCGAGCGCGACGGTGAACAGGTGCGGATACTCGCGGGTGCGATCGCCTTCGAGCTCGAACGACAGCAGGAAGAGCGGATTCGCCATCCAGTCCGGCCCGAGCGTGATCGGGAAGGACGCGGTGTTCGTCAGGGAGAAGGTGGCGCGCCACGGCATGCCCGGGTTCAGCGACCGCTCGTCCCACTCGACGGCGACGCGCAGGAAGTCCGCCGGTCGCTGGTGCAGGCGCAATACGTCGCGCGGAAAGGCCGCCCATGCGTCGCGCAGCGGAGCGCTGCGCTGCGCTGGCGCGGGTCGCTCGAGTCCGGGCAATTCGAGACTGTCGAGGAGCGCGCGTGCGGGCCCCGCGGGCGGGACCGGCTCCAGGTTGCGCAGGATCTGGCTGGCGCCGTCCGGGTCGCCATTGTCCTTCCGCAGTCGCGCGAGGCGGTAGGCGGCGAACGAATCGGTCGCGGCCAGTGGCGCCAGCGTGGCGGAGCCGGCCTCGGTTTGCAGGTTCTCGACCTGCGCCCAGCCGAGTACCCGTTGCGCGAAGCGATCACCGGGGGCGCGCAACGCCGCCGCTTCGGCCAAGGCCAGGGCGCGCTGCGGCTGGGCGTCGAGAATCAGGTAGAACCACGCCGCCTGCGCGACTTCGTCGACCGGCCAATCCGCCGGGTCACGCAGGCGCGCGAAGCGTTCCGCGAGGCGCCGCTTCACCATCTCGGCGTCGGCCAGCCGTTCCTGCTGCGAGAGCAGCCAGCCGTACAACATGGCTGCCTGCGCGCTCGTCGTCGGGTCGTTGATCGCCTGTTCGACGGCACTCGTGGCGCCCGCCAGGTTGTCCCGCGCCAGTTCATGCCGTGCCAACTGCATCGAGTAGGGCCCCGGCGGCGCCGCGTTCGGCGCGATCCGCTGCTGGAGCTCCGCGGCGTGGCGGTAGAACGGGTCCGCCTCGTCATACAGGCCCGCCTCGTCGAACAGGAGCGCCACGTTCCACGCCGCCTCGAGCGTGAACGGGCTGAGCTGGAGCAACTTGAGCCAGGCGCTCAACTGCGCGGCGGGCTCCGCATCCGGCGGGAGCAATTGGAGCTGAAGCACCGCGATCTCCGGCTCCCAGGGATCGAGCTGCGCGGCCTGCTCCAGCGCCTCGCGCGCCCCCGCCGGATCAAGCTGGGACTGGTGGACGCGTGCCAGCTCCAGGTGCAGGCGTGCGCGTTGTTCAGGGGTGCGGCCCGGTTCGCGCAACGCGGATTGCAGCCAGTCGCGCCGTTGCTCGACGCTCTGGCAGTCGGCCAGGCTGGTTTCGACGAGACGGATGAACGCGCCCAAGTGGGCCGGGTCGGCGGCGACGAGCTGCCCGGCCGCCGTGCGGGCCGCCTGCGGATCACCGCCCAGGACGGCCAGTTCGTAGAGCCACTGGTGTGCCTCGAAGAGCCGGGGGTCCAGCCGGACGGCCGCCTGGAGCAGCGTGCGGATCTGGCGCACGTCGGTGGGTGTCTGATTCCCGCGCCGGCTCAGCCCCTGGTCGCGCGCCAACTGCACGAGCATTTCCGGCGTGGACAGGCTTTCCTGGCCCGCCGCGACCGGTCCGAGAATACCGCCCAGGCACACCACGACCGCGCAGGCTCGTCGGCCCATTGCACGCTCCCGCTGTGAGTCTGGCGTGTCGAGCGTGGCCTGAGTCGCCGATCGACGCTGCCGGCCACTCCGGGCCTGCGGCGCCACGTCGTCGGGACAGGGGCCGGGTTAAGACGGGACTTCGCTGGTCGCGGGTTGCAGGACCGCGCGCATCGAGCCGTGGGAGCGCTCGAGGCGCCAGTCGCGCCCGTAGGCCTGAACCTGGTCGCGCTTGAACTCCGCGCGTTCGAATACGGCCGTCTCGACGATCACACTCCCATCCCGGTCCACCTCGCACGCCATCCGGTACGCAACGTCCGGCGTATGATGGAACAGCTTCACGAGCATTTCAATGACGTAGTCGTACGTGTGGTCGTCGTCGTCGAGCAGCACCACGTTCCAGAGCGGCGTCTGCCGCGTCTTGGTTGCGTTCTCAGGCTGGATGGATGTCCGCGGTTGGGGAACTTCCACCGAAAGCTCCTTTGTGCATTCCCACCCCGAATTTCGCAGGATCATAACAGTCTTGTCACGAAGATTCCAGGGAATTAATCTCGAAATTCGTGGTCGAACTCCTTGCCGCGGGGCCGCTTACGTTTCCTCCGCCCGGTTTCGGCTGGCGCGCCGCTTGCTAAGATGGTGTCCAGTGCGTCGCGTCAGGAGAGCGGATACGCCGGAGGATTCGGTCCGAATGGATGACATTCCCGCGAATTCCAGTCTGGGCCCCTTCAGCCCGATCGACGAGATCCTTGACGAGCTCCGGGCGGGTCGGCTGATCATTCTCGTGGACGACGAGGACCGCGAGAACGAGGGCGACCTGGTCTGTCCGGCGCAGTCGATCACGCCTGACAAGGTCAACTTCATGCTGCGGCATGGCCGCGGCACGCTATGCGTGCCGCTAACCCGGGCGCGCTGTGAGCGGCTCAACCTGCACCCGCAGGTCGCGGTGAACAACACGCGCAACGGCACCGCGTTCACGGTGACGATCGATGGGGCGCCGCACCTGGGCGTCACGACCGGGGTTTCGTCGTGGGATCGCGCCACGACCATCCGTCACACGGTCGCGGAGGAGGCGGTCGCCGGGGACTTCGTGCGCCCCGGCCACGTGAATCCGCTGATTGCCGCCGATGGCGGGGTGCTCGTGCGGGCCGGTCAGACCGAAGGGTCGGTCGACCTGTGCCGCCTGGCGGGACTGCTGCCGGGCGCGGCCATCATCGAGGTGCTCAACGAAGACGGCACCATGGCGCGGGTCCCCGAGCTGACGCAGTTCAGTCGCACGCACGGCATCAAGATGTGCACCGTCGCCGACCTGATCGAGCACCGCATGCGGCGCGAGCGCCTCGTCGAGCGCGTCGAGACGGTGCCGCTGCGGAACGAGTTCGGCGACTGGCTGCTGATCGGCTACCGCTGCCAGACCGACAAGTACGAACACGTAGCGCTGTGCAAGGGCGGTATCGGAGAGGTGGACGCAACGGGCGCCGTGCAGCCGATCCATGAACCGGTGCTTGCCCGCGTGCACTCGGAATGCCTGACCGGCGACGTCTTCGGCTCGATGCGCTGCGAGTGCGGCCAGCAGCTTCGCGCCGCCGCGGAGCTGATCGCCAAGGAAGGCCGCGGGGTGATCGTGTACCTGCGCCAGGAAGGCCGCGGGATCGGGCTGATCAACAAGCTCCACGCCTACCGGTTGCAGGACGAGGGGCTCGATACGGTCGAGGCGAACCAGGCCCTGGGATTCCCGGCCGACCGGCGCGACTACGGCGTCGGCGCCCAGATCCTGCGCGACCTGGGAATCTCGCACGTGCGCATCCTGACCAACAACCCGAAGAAAACCAGCCGGCTGCACGTATACGGGCTCGACGTCATGGGCCAGTTGCCGCTCGAGATTCCCGCCACCGAGCACAATCGCCGCTATCTCCAGACGAAGAAAGTCAAGATGGGGCACACGCTGCGCGGCGTGTAGCGCGCCGCTGCTTTCGTGCGGCTCAGCGCGGGTCGTCCGGCAGCCCGGGCGGCATGTGCGTTTGCAGGTAGCCGGCCAGGGTGGCAGCGTGGATCTCGTTGCGCCACGTCGGCTCATCGCCAAACACGTCGACCACGAGTCGCCCCCAGGCAAACATGACGCCGATCTCGGTCCAATAGCCCTCGTCGCCGGCGACGAACGGCTCGGCCTTGGCCGGCTTGAATCGCTGCAGCGCCTGGCGCGCAACGTCGGGCGCGGGTACCGCGAAGACGCGGACGTGAAGGCGCCGCGCGGGGGCCGTGTCGTGGTGATACACGGCGAGCCAGACGCGCTCCGGCGCGAATGCCCGCCACGCCTCGGCTTCGTCCGCCAGGCTCTCTGAGGCCTCGGCGAAGCTGCCACTCCAGACCGCGCCGTCGAGCACCCACGGACGGGCGACGTGCGCCGCGGGAAACGCCGCCGCGACGGTCGGCGCACGGGAGGAACACCCGGCACTCGCAACAAGTGACAGGACCGCCAGCACGCCGCAGGTAAGCCGCATGGGCCTACGCCTCCAGGAACGGGTTGTACTGCCGCTCGTGTCCGATG
Organism: uncultured Planctomycetales bacterium; assembly: GCA_964629745.1. Taxonomy (GTDB): domain Bacteria; phylum Planctomycetota; class Phycisphaerae; order UBA1845; family Fen-1342; genus JAAYXS01. Next base: position 8,634 of record CAZVRR010000002.1, read on the forward strand.
GTCGTCGCCGGCCCGTGTCCCGGGTAGACGACAGTCTCCGCGGGCAGCGTCAGCAATTGCGTGCGGATGTTGTGCAGCAGCCGTTCGCCCGAACTGCCCGGGAAGTCGTAGCGGCCAACGCTGCCCTGGAACAGCGCGTCGCCGACGACCGCGACGCCGGCCGCCCGACAGAAGTACGCCAGCCCGGCCGGGGAGTGGCCCGCCACGTCGAGCACGTCCCAGCTCAAGTCGCCCAGCGCGAGCACGTCGCCGGGGCCGAGCAATCGGTCGGCCGCGGGCGCGGTGACCGGCATTCCGAAGGGGGCGGAGAGATTCGCGCCGGCATCCCGCAGCATGTGCTCTTCGCCGCGGGGTGCCCAGAGCGCTGCCTCGGGCAACTGGCTGCGCAGCGTATTCACGCCTGCCAGGTGGTCCGCGTGACAGTGCGTCAGCAGAATGGCACGCACGGTCAGGTTGTGTTCCCGCACCGCGGCGAGGATTTCATCCGGCTGGGGGGGGAAACTGGGGTCCACGACCCAGGCGTCGCGACCGGCGACCGGCCAAAGCAGGAATGCATTTTCCTGGAACAGGGGATCGACGAAGACGTCGAGAGAGAGCGGGCCGTGCTGCATCATGACTCGGATTGTACAGGCTCGACCCGGACGCCGCAGGCGGGGTCACTTGTCCGCCGCCCCGCCGGCATCGGCATGGGCCTGCGCCGCCGCAGTTGGCGCGCCGGCCGGCTCCGGACCGCGCCGCGCGGCCAGCAGGCGCACCTGGAGCTGGTGCGTATCGTCCCGCACGTGGACGCCGTCGATCCCCGCGATGCCCGCGCACAGGCGCAGGGGGGGCGCGGGATCCACCACGGTGAGCACGCACTCGAGCGCCGGCTCGCGGTTGATCTTCACGCGCAGCGGCACGCGGAAGCCGGCCGGCACATGGGGCAGCCACGGGAGCGACAGCGCCGGCGTCGCCTCGCCCAGGGCGACGGCGAACGTCGGCCGGATGCCCAGGTTCATAATGATCGACAGCAGCGACGGCCAGGCGATGATTTCGTGAATGATCGCGTTCACATGCGGCGTGCTCATCAGCAGGTCGCCGTAGGAAAACAGCGACGCGATGCTGCGGATGACCTGGGCGCGCTCGGCCGGGGTCAGCTCCGCCTCCTCCGCGGCGTGCCGCCCGCCGGCGATTCGGCAGGTCTCGTACAGTCCGGCTTCGAGCAGGCTTTCGAACGCGAACGGGTAGACCGTGGCCTGCAACCTGGCCTGCTCGTCGAACACCTCGATGCGCAACAGCGCCGTGGCACCGGGAATCTCGACGCCGTTGTTCGAGGCGAGCGTGACGAGCTCGGCCGGCAGGCGCGGCGCTTCGAGCCACAGCGTGTCCGACCCGCCCGCCGGGTGGGGGCCGCGGATCGTGTGGGCAGCGCCGGGGGGCGGCGGCGCGTCGGCGGAGTCGGGTCCGGGCACGACGGCGATGCGCGTGCCGGGTTGCAGTTGCGTCAGGAGGACTTGCAGGCGGGCGTACCAGATCTGCTCGCGATCGGCCCGCGCCAGGTCAATGCCGTAGAGGATCGCGTCGCCGACGCGCAGCTCCGCCCCCGGCTGAGGCTCATCGAAGCCGGTCAGGATGGCCTGCCCGGGCGCGAAGCGGTTATCCGGCGGCGGCCAGTCAGTCCGGGCGGTCAGTTCGGCTGCGCCCCGGGTGGTGGGGGTGGCACAGCCGGCTTGCCAGTCCAGCGCACAGGAAACTGCCGCCGTGAGCACCGCCCAGCGCAGCAGTCTCCCGGCGGGACGTGTGTTCATCCGCGCGGCAGTTGATCGATCTTTGCCGCCAGGATGAAGTCGCTTTGGGTTAGTCCGTCGATCTTGTGCGTCCAGATTTCAATTCCTACTTTGCCCCAGGCCAGGTAGAGGTCCGGGTGGTGCCCCTCGGCTTCGGCGAGGGCGCCCACCCGGTTGACGAACGCCAGGGCGCCGGCGAAATCGTCGAACCGGAAGTTCTTGCGCAGGTGGTGTTCTTCCACCACCTCCCAGTTGTCGAGTTGACCCTGCATCTCGCGCAGGCGCTCGCCCTTGAGGGCGGGAACGCCGCCGCGGCAGGGCACGCATTTCATCGCTGCCAGTTCCGACATCGTACTACCTCCCATTCGGCCCATTGCGACACAGGATTCTACCCGGCCCGGCCCCTGATGCGACGTGTCAGCCGCCCAGGGCGCTGCGCAGGGCCAGCCAGGCGCCGGCCAGCGCAAGTGTCGCCACTGTCACCGGGATGCCGGCGCGGGCGTGCGTGCGCCAACCGATGTGCACGCCCAGTCGATCCGCCTGCTCGACCACGATGATGTTCGCGATGCTGCCGACGGTCAGCAGGTTGCCCGCGAGCGTGCTGGACAGGGCGAGCACCGGCCCGGCCAGGGGGTGGTGGGCCAACGGAAGAAGCAGCATGACCGCGGGGACATTGGATACCAGGTTCGACAGGACGGCGGCCAGGATGAACAGCGGTGCAGGTGCGTCCGGCGCGAGTCCGGCGCGCGCCAGCGCCTCTGCCGCGGCCGTCAGCCCGCCGGCCGCCTGGAAGGCGTGGTTCACGATGAACAGGCCGAAAAACAGCACGAGCAGGTGCCAGTCGATGAGCCCGAGGAATTCGCGGGAGGCCATCTTCCGGCTCAGCAGCAGCACCCCGCCCGCCGCGAGCGCGACAATTTCGCGCGGCCAGGGGGCCAGGAGGAAGATCGTGATCAGCGCGCCGAGCACGAGGCTGCCCTTGAGCGTCTGCCAGCGATTGGCGGGTCGGGCCGGCAGGGCGGGCACCGTGCCATGCCAGTGCCAGCGACCGCGGTACAGGCCGGCGAGAATGGCCCACGTCGCGGCCAGTCCCGCCACGGACGGTACGACGGCATCGAGCAGGTAACCCGCAAACGGCAGGTTGAGCGACTGCCCGATCAGCATGTTCTGCGGATTGCCGATCAGCGTGGCCGCCGAGCCCACGTTCGCGGCGCAGGCCAGGCCCAGCAGGTACGGCACCGGATGCAAGCCGCGCCGGGCGCAGCCCTCGACCAGCAGCGGCGCCATGGCCAGGCAGACGATGTCATTGGCCAGCACCGCCGACAGCGCGCCCACGACGGCGACCAGCAGGCCGAGGAGCGCCGGGGGCGACACGCGCGCGCCGGCGAGCATGCGCGTGAGGCTGGAATAGGTGCCGCTCAGGCGGAACTGCGCGGACACCACCATCAGGCCGAAGAGCAGTCCGATGGTGGTGACGTCGACGGCGTCCCGCGCCGCGGCCGGGGTGACGCGGCCGCAGGCGAGCAGGGTGATCGCGCCCAGCAGGGCCACGCCGGCCCGGTCCAGGGCCAGCCCCGGGATGCCGCCCAGCAGCATGCCCAGGTATACGAACGCGAAAATCACGAGAACCAGCGGATCCACGGGCCGCCCCGGCGCCGCACCTAGCCCTGCTGGTACAGCGTCTCCGCGAAGTAACTGCTGCGCACAAACGGGCCGCTCGCAACGGCCGCGAAGCCGAGCTCCTTGGCGCACTCGGCCAGCTCGGCGAATTCATCGGGCGGGTAATACCGTTCCACGGGCACGTGGCTGTCGCCGTGCCCGGGCTTGAGATATTGACCGATGGTCAGCAGGTCGCAGTCGGCCGCGCGCAGGTCGCGGAACGTCTGAAGCAGTTCCGCGCGCGTCTCTCCGATGCCGACCATGATGCCGCTCTTCGTCCGCATCGTGGGTCGCAACTGCTTCGCGACGCGCAGCGTGTTGAGGCTGCGCTCGTACTTGCCCTGCGGCCGCACGCGTTTCTGCTGGCTGGCGACCACTTCGATGTTGTGGTTGAACACCTCGGGCGCGGCCTGGGCGACCACGTCGACGCACTCGGGGCGGGCGTGGAAGTCCGGCACGAGCACCTCGATCGTGCTCTCGGGCAGCCGGCTGCGCACGGCCTGGATGCAGGCGGCGAAATGGCCGGCCCCCTCGTCATCCAAATCGTCGCGGGCCACCGACGTGATCACCACGTGCCGCAAATTCAGGTGCGCCGCCGCCTCGGCCAGGCGCTGCGGTTCCGCTGCGTCCGGCGGGTCGGGGCGGGCGGTGTGCACCGCGCAGAAACGGCAGCGACGCGTGCACTTGTCGCCCAGGATCATGAAGGTCGCCGTGCGGCGCGACCAGCACTCGGTCAGGTTGGGACAGCGTGCCTCGACGCACACCGTGTTCAGTTGCAGGCCGTTGATCAGGCGGCGCGTGTGCAGCATCGCCTCGGCGATCGGCGCGGGCCGCTTGAGCCATGGCGGCAGTCGACGCTGTCGGGCTCCGGGCGGAGTCGTCTCCGCAGGGAGTACGGGGAGGGACTTCGAGACTTCCATCCTGCAATTCTAGGGCCACGGCGGGCTCCCCGCCAAGCACGGCGGTCGGATGGCGCCAGCGATTGCCGGCGGGGCTTCCCCTGCGGCCGCTGGGGGCTATTGGAGCAGCGGGAGGACGGCTTCGTGGAGATGGCCGTTGCTGCCGACGACCGAGCGGGAGGTGTGGGTGGCGCGGCCGGTCCAGTCGGTGAAGCGCCCCCCGGCTTCCGTGACCACCGGCAGCAGGGCCGCGCTGTCCCAGATGTTCATGATCGGGTCGACCACGACGTCGGCGCGGCCGGTCGCGAGGCAGGCGTAACCGTATGCATCGGCCCAGCCGCGATCGGTGAGACAGGCAGCGCGGAGCCGGGCGAAGGCGCGGCCGAGACCTTGCTGCTCGAAGAGCGTTACGCACGTGACCGAGAGCCGGGCTTGCGCCAGGTCGTGCTGCGCCGAGACGCGCGCCCGCCGGCCGTTCCACCAGCAGCCGATCCCGCGGCCGGCGTAGACCGTCTCCCGCAGTGCGGGCAGGTGGATCACGCCGGCGAGCATCTCGCCGCGCCATTCGAAGCCCACCAGCACGCTGTACAGCGGCACGCCGGAGAGAAAGGAGAACGTGCCATCGATCGGATCGAGAATCCAGCGTGCCGGGACGCTGCCGGGCTGCGCGCCGAATTCCTCGCCCAGAATTCCGTGCGTGGGATACGCCGCGCGGATGCGGGTGCGCAACAGCTCTTCCGCGCCGCGATCCGCGATCGACACGGGCGAGCGGTCCGCCTTCAGCTCGTAAGGCGGGCTGGCGCCGAAGTAGCCCAGCGTGAGCGTTCCGGCCAGTTGCGCCGCCTCGACCGCGAACTCGAGAATTTCCCGCACGTCCGGCTGGTCCATCCTGCGTTTCCCGTGCTGGCCGCATTCTCGCGCGGGCGGGCCGCCGGTCAAGCACACCGCCAGCGCCGGCCGCCCGCCGCGCGGTTAGAATCCGGCGCCGATGACCCCTGCGGCGCGGAGAGCGGCATGAACGACTCGCAACTGAACCTGGCCGGGGTGCCGGCCGCGCGACAGGCCGACGTGGCGGTGTTGGGCGAGCGCATGCGCGAACTGGCCGGCGAGTCGCTGCTGGCGCTGGTCGCCTACGGCAGTTGGCTGCTCGAGGACCCGGGCGCGGCGGATGCGCCGGCGCGGACCGTGCTCGTGCTGGCCCATGCCGACCTGCCGGCATTGCACCGGATGGCCCGAGAGGGCGGGCGGCTCGGTCGGCGCGGTCTGGCTGCCCCGCTGACGGTCACGCCCGAGTACCTCCACGCCTCGCTCGACGTCTTTCCGCTGGAGTTCCTGGAGATCCAGCAGGTGCACCAGTGTCTCTGGGGGACCGACCACTTCGCCGGCCTCACGTTTGACCCGTTGCACGTGCGGCTTGCCTGCGAGCGCGAGCTCAAGAGCGAGCTGATCCAGTTGCGGCAGGAGCTCCTGGTCGCCCGCGGACGGGCGCGCGCGCTCCACGCCGCCTGTGTGGCGGCGGCGGAGCGCGCCACCCGCATCGCGCGGGGCTACCTCCACCTGCGCGGCAAGGAGTTGCCGACCCTGGCCGGTGATCTGCTGACCGCGGCCGCGGGCGCCAGCGGCGTCGGGCTGCCGGCCCTGCAACGGGCGCTGCAGCCGAAGGCGCGGCTGGATTTCTCGGACTTCCAGCGCTGCTACGGCGAAATCGAGGCCCTGGCGAACCACCTGGATCATTTCCGGCAGACCGTCGCGGACGCCCGCCTGGGGCCGTGATCCCCGTCGTGGCTGTCCGGCACGCCGCTTTCGGTCTCGCGTCCTTGTCTTGACCCCGCAATCCTTTATGATAGCCCGTTCTGGCGCCGTCCGGGGCGCCCGCGACGAACCCTGGGCTCGTAGGACCGTTGTATGCGTCTGAACAAGTTTTTCCGCCGGTATACCCGCACGCTGCTGATGATCTTCATGTCATTGCTGCTCGTCACGTTCCTGCTGGGGGATGTGCTGCAGAGCGCCATGACGAACCGCGGCAGCTCGGAAATCAAGCTGGGGACCTCGCGCTTCGGCGACGTCGACTCCAAGCTGGTGAGCGAGGCGCGCGCCAAGCAGGATATCCTGCGGATCCTGGGCTTCAGCGAAGTCGATTTCCTCGATGCGCTCGACATGTATCTGCTGATCGAGGAAGCGCGCGAGATCGGCGTGCGGATCGGGCATGGCCAGGTCGAGCGACACCTGGTGAACGTGTTCGGGCCGCAGGCCCAGGACCGACTGGAGCTCGCACAGAAGCGCACCGGCCGCAGCTACCCGGATCTCAAGCAGGTGGCCGCGGACTGGCTGGCCGTGCAACAGCTCATCATGGCACAAGCCGAGGCGCTGGGTGAAAGCCTGCCGCGCGCGGAGCTGGCCTTTCGCGACCGGAATGAGCGGGCCGACCTCGACGTCGTGGCGATCGATGCGCGGGCGTTCCTGAGCCGCGTGCCCGAGCCGAGCGAGGACGAGCTGCAGGCGCTCTTCGACGAAGGCCGCGACCGGTTCACGGCCCATACCGATGACGCGCTGGTGTTCGGCTACAAGTATCCCGACCGCGTGCGGCTGGAAGTGCTGACCGTGGATCCGCAGAAGGCCGAAGCGAAGGTGCGCATCCGCGAACGCGACGTCGAGAAGTTCTTTGAAGAGCACCAGTCGAAATACAGCAAGCCGGGGCCCATGCCGGCCACGGCGCCGCTGAACCCCGCCGACCGAACTCGAGTGCAGATGACCTTCGACGAAGCGCGCGAGCAGGTGCGCAAGGACTACCGCATGTCCCGCGCCATCCTCGAAGCGCAGAGCCAGGTGAACGAGATGCGCTCCCGGGCCTGCGAGGCCTGGCAGGCCCAGCCGCTGGGCGAAGACCAGTTCCGCGTACCGCCGCCGGCCGACCAGATCGTGCCCTTCACGCAGGTGCGCGACCTGTTCGCCGACAAGCTGGAAGTAACGTACGAAGCGACGGAGCTGCTCAGCCAGGACGAGCTCGCAGCGCATTTCTCGGGCATGCCCGGCGGAATGCGCGGGGGCCGCACGCTCGAGCCGATGTACGTCGAGGGGCGCACGACCACGCCCATGTCCGAGCTGGCCATGCGGGTGAAGGGGCTGTACACGCCCACTCCGGACCAGCGGGATCGCCTGCCCTACACCAACGTGCTGGAGCCCGGCCCGGTCCTGCAAAGCCGCAAGTACATCGCCGCCACGGGGCAGCAGGATGCGCCGTACCAGTCCTACGTCTACCGCGTGCTCGAGGTGCAGCCGTCGGCTGCCCCCGCGTCGCTGGCCGAAGTGCGCGAGAAGGTCGTCGCCGACTGGAAGCTGCGCAAGGCCTACGAGATGGCCGGTGCGGCGGCGAACCAGCTCGCGGAGCAGGCCCGCACGCTGGGCCTCGTGGCCGCCGCGGACCAAGCCACGGAACTCAAGTCCATCCTCGGCGAGGCGGATGCCGCCGCAACGCAGCCGGCGACGGGTACCGACACGCTGCGCGCGGCCCCCGCGACGTACGTGCGTTCGTTTGGCCCGAACCACCCGGCCCAGCCGTTGAGCCGCGTTTCGAACTCGCTCCAGATCCTCGGCACGGACATCGCGAAGGTCCGTGACCAGGTGTTCGCAGCGCTCGCGGAGCCGGCCGCGGATCACCGCGTGGTGACGGTCGACCAGCCGACGCAGTCGCGCTGGGTAATCGCGGAGGTGCGCGAAGTGAAGCCGGCCTATGCCGGCGCGTTCGAAAAGGAGCGCGGCCAGTTTCTGAGCGCTGATCGCAACGACCTCAGTTCGCTCTACATGAGCTGGATCGTGCCGAGCAACGTGCGGCAGCGCGCCCACTACGTGGCGGACGGGGCGGCGACCGACAGCGGTCAGTGAGCCGGGCCCGCGGGACGCCGGCGCCGCGCGGTACGCACGCCGGCCGGGCGGTCTCGCGGCCGGACCGGTGAAGCAGGGCGTCACGCGATGAGCGCCATCTACGATTTCCGTGAACTCGAGCCCCGCTGGCAGAAGTGCTGGCAGGAGCGCCGCGCGTTTGCCGCGGACAATCCGCCGGCCGCGGGCAGCGCGCGTCCCAAGTTCTACATCCTGGACTTTTTCCCCTACCCCTCCGGCGCCGGGCTGCACGTCGGGCATCCGCTGGGCTACATCGCCTCGGACATCATCGCCCGGCACATGCGCATGCGCGGCTACAACGTCCTGCACCCGATGGGCTGGGACGCGTTCGGGCTGCCCGCCGAGCAATACGCGATCGAGACCGGGGTGCATCCGCGCGAGACGACGCGCCGCAACATCGCCACGTACAAGCGGCAGATGCAGCTCATCGGTCTGGGGTACGACTGGGACCGCGAGCTGGCGACGTGCGACGAGGACTACTACCGCTGGACGCAGTGGATCTTCCTGCAGATTTACAACTCGTGGTACGACCCGGAGTGGCGCTGGACCGATTCCGCCGGCCGGCAGGTGGTCGGCGCCGCCCGCCCGATCGAGACGCTGCCGATTCCGCCCGAGCTGCGCGCCCGCGGCCCGCGCGCCGTCGCGGAATTCCAGGCCGACCACCGCCTGGCCTACCTGGCCGAGGTGCCGGTGAACTGGTGTCCCGCGCTGGGCACGGTGCTCTCGAACGAGGAAGTCACGAACGAGGGCCGCAGCGAGCGCGGAAATCACCCGGTCTATCGCCGGCCGATGCGGCAGTGGATGCTGCGCATCACGGAATACGCCCAGCGGCTGCTCGATGACCTGGAGGAACTCGACTGGCCCGAGCCGATCAAGCTCATGCAGCGCAACTGGATCGGCCGCAGCGAGGGCGCGTACGTCGACTTCCGCATCGACGCGCCCGGCGAGCTGGGGCAGCAGGTCATCCGCGTGTTCACGACGCGCCCGGACACGCTGTTCGGCGCCACCTACATGGTGCTGGCCCCGGAGCACCGCCTCGTCCCGATCATCACAACCAACACGTACCGTGACCTGGTGAACGCCTACGTGGCCCAGGCACGCACCAAGAGCGACCTCGACCGCACCGCCGACACGAAGACCAAGACCGGCGTCTTCACGGGCGCGTTCGCGATCAACCCCGTCAACCGGCAGCGTGTGCCGATCTGGGTCGCCGACTACGTGCTGATGGGTTACGGCACCGGCTCGATCATGTCGGTCCCGGCCCATGACGACCGCGACTACGCGTTTGCGAAGGAGTTCCAGCTCCCAATCCGGGACGTGGTCTACCCGCCGCTGGTGGCCGCCATGGCCCAGTTCGCGCTCCACGCGCCGCCGGCGCTCCGCCAGGAGAGCACCTGGCGCGACGCGCTGGCCGCCTTCCTCGATCGACACCTGGCGGCAGAAGCACCGCCAGCCGCGGGCGCCCTGGACGACCTGCCGCCTGTGCGGGCCGGGGCCGCGACCGAGCTGTGCGCCGACCGGGCCCTGCGGCAGTTGCCGCGCGGGGTGGAGCGTCGCCTGGGTGCGTCGAATCTCCGCTGGGTCGACGTGTTCGACGTGCTCTCCCTGCATGGCTGGACGGAACTGCACGACTGCTTCGCGCGCGGCGAGTTCTATGCGCGCGTGGGCGAAGCGTTCACCGATTACGGCTGGAACGCGAATTCTCCGTCCGGCAGCGGCGAACACTTCACCGGCCAGGCCGATTTGAACGGGTTGCCGACGGCGCAGGCCAAGCCGGCCATCACGCGCTGGCTCGAATCGTGCGACCTCGGCGAAGGGACGGTGCAGTACAAGCTTCGCGACTGGCTGTTCTCGCGGCAGCGCTACTGGGGCGAGCCGTTCCCGATCCTGTACGCTCCTGACGGCGCCATCGAACCGGTGCCGGCGGCCGAGTTGCCGGTCCGCCTGCCGGAAATGGAGGATTTCCGGCCGCAGACGAGCGACGACCCGAATGCCGAGCCGGCCACGCCGCTGTCGCGCGCCGCGCACTGGCAGAACGTGCCGCGGCCGGACGGCACGTACCGGCGCGAGCTGAACACGATGCCGCAGTGGGCGGGGTCGTGCTGGTACTACCTGCGCTTCTGCGACGCCCACAACGAGCAGGCATTCCTGTCGCGCGACGCCGAGCGCTACTGGCTGGGCGGCACGCGGCCCGACGGGCGTCCCAAGGTCGGCGGCGTCGACCTCTACATGGGCGGGGCCGAGCACGCCGTGCTGCACCTGCTCTACGCGCGCTTCTGGCACAAGGTCCTCTACGACCTGCGCGAACTCTCCACGCCCGAGCCGTTCCAGCAGCTCTTCAACCAGGGCATGATCACCGCGTACGCCTACCAGGACGCGCGCGGCGTGTACGTGCATTACGACCTGATCGATTTCCGGGATGACGGCGCGTATCACAAGGAGACCGGCGAGAAGCTCGTCGAAAGCGTCTCCAAGATGAGCAAGACGCTGCGCAACGTGGTCAACCCGGACCGGATCGTGGAGGAGTACGGCGCCGACACGCTGCGCCTGTACGAGATGTACATGGGGCCGCTCGAGGCCAGCAAGCCCTGGAACACGCGCGACATCATCGGCGTCCACCGCTTCCTGCAGCGCGTCTGGCGGCTCGTCGTGACCCCCGCGGACGAGAATCACCCGGAAGCGGGCTGGCGCCTGAATCCGCGCCTGGCCGACGCAGCCGATCCCGACCTCGAGCGGCTGCTGCACAAGACCATCGCGAAGGTCGAGGCCGATCTGCGGCGCTTCGCGCTGAATACCGCCATCGCGCAGATGATCGTGTGGGTGAACGAGGCCCAGAAAGCGCCCTCAGTGGGCCGCGACCAGGTGGCGCGTTTCCTGCTCGTGCTGAGTCCGTTCGCGCCGCACATCTGCGAGGAGCTCTGGATGCGCCTGGGACACAGCGAACCCCTGGCGCAGGCGCGCTGGCCGAGCTTCGATCCGGCCCTCGTCCGCGACGAGACGGTCGAAATCGCCGTCCAGGTCAACGGCAAGGTGAAGGCCCGCATCCGGGTGCCCGCCGCAGCCGGCGAGGACGAAGTGCTGGCGCTGGCCCGCGCGGACACGGCGGTCGCGCGGCTGCTGGAAGGACGAACGCTGCGGCGCACGATCGCCGTCAAGGGCCGGCTGATCAACCTGATCGTAGGGTAGACGCCGCGTGCGGACCGCCGCTGCTCAGTCGAAGTAGCCGCCGAACGTGACGAGCTCGACAAAGATGTCGATGTCAAAGACATCGACGTGCCCGTCGCCCTCGATGTCGCTGACACACTCGTACGAACAGCCGGCGTCGCCGTAGAGTTCCGACCACTCCGCCTCGCTCACCAGCGCCAGGCTGAACGCATCCACGTCGAATGTGTTGAGCTCTCCGTCGCAGTTCGCATCGCCGAGGAGCTGGCCGGGACACGCCACGGGCACGTCAGGCCGGCAGACGCAGTGCAGGTCGTGCGCCACCGCCACGAGGTCGTGTGCCGTGATGCAGCCATCGCGGTTGAGATCCGCGTCCGGCACGAACTCGGGGTCGCCGGCGCAACTGCGCAGCGCCTGGGCCACGACGTGCACGTCCAGTTGATCGGTGCGGCCGTCGCGGTTTGCATCGCCCAGGCAGCCGTTCCCCCAGATCGCGATCTGCACGTAGCTGTCGCCCGGCTCGGACCGGCGCTCCGCCTGGGGCGTGGCGGCGAACCCCGCGGCCACGTCGCACAGCCGGTTGCCGCCCAGGTCGGCCGCGCCCAGGTTGCGCGGCCGCAGGATCTGGTTGAACGGGTCGTTGCGGAAACCGAGCGTGGACAGCGGCGGCGGATCCACGTGCGTCCACCCGGCGCCGGAATCGTCGCACAGCGTCAGCTCGATCTGGTTCCCGTCGGTGATTTCGCCCAGCTTCTGCTTCGTGACCAGGTCGGCGTCGCCGTCGTCGTCGAGATCCACGGGCAGGGCGGTCATGCCGCGATTCGGCGAGAGGCCGGCGTACCCACCGACCTCGGCGAGCAGAGTGAAGTCGGGCGTCCCGCCGTCGGAATTGGACCAGTACTGCATCGTGGTCCCGCCCAGATCAGTCAGCACCAGGCCCGGCCGCGCGGCATCCTGCGGCTGGACGTCTGCCACGTCCGAGCAGAGCAGCGCGGGGAATTCGCGCTGCACCGAGAACCAGCCGGTCGTGACATCCAGGTCGTACCACAGCGTCACGACGGGGCCTTCCTCCTGAGGCGGCTGCATCGTACCGCTGAAGCACAGGTCGTCGCGCCCGTCCCCGTCGAAGTCCGCGACGGCCAGGCCGCGCGCCCACTGCGTGAAGAGCGAGAGATCGCCGCCTTCCCAGTCCGTGAGGTAGAGGTTGGAAATCGTGTCGACCGTGCGCCAGATGTGAATGATCCGCCCGTCCATCTGCAGCACCGGGTCCGTGATGTACACGAGTTCGTCGCGCCCGTCGCCGTCCAGGTCGCCGGCCAGCGACTCCGGCGGCGTGATGAAGTTCCCCGGGGTGTTGTACTGGAAGGGAAACTTCAACTGCTGATCGAACGTCCAGCCGCCGAGGTTCTCGAAGACCCACATCTCGTCGCCGAAGAAGGCGTGCGCGACCAGGTCCGCGTCCCCGTCCCCGTCGAAATCGCCGACGCACAGTTCCGAGGTGCCGTTGCGGAAGATGGACATCGCAGCCACGGTCGGGTCGGGCACGTACAGGTCGAATTCGACGACCAGCTCGAAGTTCGGCCGCAGTCCGCGGTAGATCGCCAGGCGTCGCTGGTCTGCCCAGCGGTCCTGCAGGTCGGTGGCATACCATGCGACGGCGATGTCGGTGACGCCATCGCCGTCGAAGTCCGCCAGCTCGAGATCCGAGACGGTGGCCGAGTCGTACTCGGGACCGAGCTCGACGAGCGTGATGACGTGCGGCGTTCCCAGGAAGAGTTCGCCGGCTTCGAGGCCGAAATCCACGGCGCTCTGGCTGCCATGGCTGCGGGGGGCGTGCGGGCCGAGGACGATCGCGAAGGCGACGACCGTGATCAATTGGATTCGCATGCGTGCTCCTGGACGAGGCTGGTGGGCCTGGGGCAAGCCGCCGGGGGCGGCGCGGGCGGTTAGCAACTCTCCCATCGGATGCTCCCGGTACCGCGGAACCGGGCCTGGTGGCGCTGGCGCAGGGCCTGCGCCGGGCGGGAGAGTTCTCGCATGTCAAACCCCCGGAAAGTCTGGCGCCTAACAGCCAAGCCCCGGTGCCGGCGGGCCGCAGCGCGGCGGCGCCGGACCGCTTCGTCCCGCAGCAGCCTCGCGCGGACGGGTGTCCCGTCCGAGGCCTGTCAGCACCGGCGTCATGCCGGTCTCGCTGCATGCATCCGGGATGTCGGCGGTTCCTGTCGCCGGGTAACTCTCGTGGCCGGCCGCGCCTTCCTTGCGGGACGGCGCGGTCTTGGGAAGTCTAACAGACGACATGCCGCGTCGTCCAGCAGCCGACTGCCCGCGGCTTTGGATCAACCCGCGTCCGGGCTGAGCGCGATCGCGGACCGCGACGCGTCGAGGTGCGATCGCGAACGGAACGACGATAACCCCCGACCGCAGTCCAGGAAGGGTGAGGCAACTCGCAGTGCGCGGCATGGATTTCGTTCTCAGGGCGACCCGCGCCGCAATGCAGCCGGCGGCACCACGCGGCCCCAGTCCCCCCTATGGCTGGGCCGCCGCGATGCCGCCGGAATCGACTCGTCGCCGCTTAGCGCCGACGCAGGCTCAACGCACCCAGCACGAGCAGGCACAGCGCCGTCGGCTCCGGGATGATCTCGAAGTTCGAGGAGCCGCTGGCAAAGCCGAACGAGGTCAGCGTAAACGCGACCTGGGCGCTCATGCTCTCGGCGTACCCGATCGGCAGGTACCCCGACGGATCGGGATAGATGAACGAATCGACCGCGAGCGTGTCCGGCGGGAGGACCGCGATCTCTTCGATCCGCTCGGCGAACGTCGTCCCGGTCGGCACGACGCCGTTGTACTGGGCGAGATACGCGCCGCCCGTGGGCCCGTCGCCCGTCAGCACCGTGCCTTCACCGAAGAAATCGAGCACGGTAAACGCGGCGTCGGCCCGCGCCGACGCCTCGGCGATCGGTATGAACGCAAGCAGCCCCGTCGTGAGCATGAACTGCGTCTCGGGCTGTTCGCCCGCCTGGACCGAAAACGCGAGGTTCACCTGGGGATCGGCGAGGATTGACAGCGACGCCTGGCTGATCGTGCCGAGGACGACATCCCCATCCGCCAGAACGACCTCTTCCTGGCTGTCGAAGTAGAAGTCGGTTCCCTGCCAATACCCCATGTCCTGGTGAATCTCGTAGCTCGCTACGTGACGCCCAGAACTTGCCGTAATCGTCATGACGACGTCTGGCATGTCCGCGAGCGACGGCGCGGCAGTCACGATAGCAAGGGCCAACCCCATCAAGCCCAAACGTAACGCCCGCGCACCAATCGACGTCCTCATCCCGGTTCCTCCTTCCTCTACCGATTCCCGCGCGCAGCGCGGTGAGAATTACACACTGAATCGACTTCTACGGTACGAGTTGCCGGGGGTATTGTCAAGCGAAAACACAGGACCTTCTATCCCAAAATCCGGGCCTCGGGGGCCGTGGAGCGGTTTCGGTCGGCTGGCCGGCGGCAGCGCTGCCCGCGCCGCGGGCGAGGGACCCGCGACCTTCGGTATCGGAACCGGAAGCCGCGCACCACCGGGGTGCGTGTTTGGTCGATGTTCGGATGCAACGCGAGACCTGAGATGAAAAGTCTGTTATGTCATCCGACGGGAACTCACGGCTTGGCCGTTCAGGACCGATAGAATCGGTACAGAATCCGCGAAAGTATCGCTTGCATGCTGGACGGAATCGGGATATGCTGTCAGTCAGAAATTGTAGGTAACGGCGCTTTTTCGCAGCGGCAGCCTTGTCAAGGAACTTGGACTGCGCTGGTGCGCACGTATCGGTGGTATGGCGTACCTGAGAATGGAATCTCGCGGCTGCCGCACTTGTTGAGTGTGTGCCAATGAGCGGGCACGCGAAAAAAGCCTGGCGCGGACACAGCCGACGCGGCTTCAGCCTACCGGAGCTGCTGGTCGTCGTCGGCATCATCGCCCTCCTGATGGCGCTCATCATTCCCACGCTTTCCCACGCGAAACGCCAGGCTCAGCAAGCCCGTTGCGCATCCAACCTGCACCAGATCGGAATCGCGCTGCAAAAGGTGGCAAACGATTACGACGGCTTCTATCCGCTTTGGGACGACGACAGCGGTCCGTTGCGGTACACCTGGGTTGATGTGCTGCTCCAGACCGGCGCGCTAGGCAACGCTGACGTCGGCTACTGCCCCGCGGACCAGCGGCCCGACCAGATCAACGTCGCCCGCGGGGGTTTTCACCAGATCTTTTATCCCGGGAACTCGCCGATCAGCGGCGCTGATTACAGCTACGGCATCACCGTGCCGCTCTCCGCCGGCGGGTGGCGCTTCGATCTGCGCTATACCCCGCCCGGCGATCCGCGCCGCCGCTTCTTCTTCAATCACGAAGCATTCGGCGAACGGCGCGTGCTGGCCGCCGACGCGTTCTGGCCCGCCATTTACAACCTGAGCGGCGACTACCTCCAGACCGGCACGTGGAATTTTCCCACCCAGTTCGACAATACCGTCGCGTACCGGCACCCCGGTCTGAAGGCCAACCTGCTCTTCCAGGACGCGCACGTGGAATCCGTGGCGTACCATCCTCCGCCCAAGGACATCGAGCCCGGCGTGGCCTTCGCCCCGCCCATCGATACCTACAAGTATTTCGTGTGGTACCCGGGCGAGTCGCTGAACGTCGGCCCGGAATCCGAGGACCCCGAGGTTCCCGGTAACTTCTATCCCTGCGTCCCCCCGCTGGACCGCGTGACTGCGGAAAGCGACGTCTTCCCCGTAGACCTGATCCCGCGGTTCTACACGACCCACAAGTCCTGGTCCCACACCAAGCGCCCCTGAGTCCGGGTGCTTCCCCCCGAAGAAACCGTCTCCGAGTTCCGCTGCGCACGACGCGCAACCGGATGCCGTGCGCCCGTGGCCCGCATCGGCTAGAATCGTGGGATTATGAGCTCCTTCCAGATCGTCAGCGCCTTTCAGCCCGCCGGCGATCAGCCGCAGGCCATCGACCAGCTCGTGGCCGGGTTTTCGGCCGGGCGCAAGCACCAGACCCTGCTCGGCGTCACCGGGTCGGGCAAGACGTTCACGATGGCGCACCTGATCGCGCGGCTGGGCCTGCCGGCGCTGGTCCTCTCGCACAACAAGACGCTGGCCGCCCAGCTCTACGAGGAATTCCGCGAACTGCTGCCGCATAACGCGGTGGAATACTTCGTCAGCTACTACGACTACTACCAGCCCGAAGCCTACATCCCGCAGCGCGACATCTACATCGAGAAGGACTCGTCGCGGAACGACGACCTCGACCGGCTGCGCCTGGCCGCCACGAGCGCCGTCGTCAGCCGTCGGGACGTGGTCGTCGTCGCCAGCGTGTCGTGCATTTTCGGCCTCGGTTCGCCGGACGAATACAAGGCCAGCGTCATCGACGTGCGCGTGGGGCAGGAGTGGGAGCGCGACGCGCTGCTGAAGAAGCTCGTGCGCCTCCAGTACGAGCGCAACCACGCCGACCTGCCGCGCGGCGCCTTCCGCGTCCGCGGCGACGTGATCGAGCTGGCCCCCGCCGAGGAAGAATACGCGATCCGCATCGAGCTGTTCGGCGACACGGTCGAGCGGATCACGCTGATCCATCCGCTGTCCGGCGAGACGCTCCAGGAGCGCGACCAGATTTACATCTATCCTGCGGTGCATTACGTGCTGCCGGAGGAGAACCTGGACCGGGCGCTGCAGACGATTCAGGACGAACTCGACTGGCGCGTGATGCAGTTGCGCCACGAGGGCAAGCTGCTCGAAGCCCAGCGCCTGCTGGCCCGCACGAAGTACGACATGGAGATGCTGGCGGAGGTCGGCTACTGCTCCGGCATCGAGAACTACACGCGGCACCTCAGCGGCACGCAGGCGGGCGCGAAGCCCTACACGCTCGTCGATTACTTCCCGCGGGACTTCCTGCTCGTGCTCGACGAATCGCACGTCACCGTGCCGCAGATCGGGGCGATGTTCAACGGCGACCGCAACCGCAAGCAAGTGCTGGTCGAGCATGGCTTCCGGCTGCCGAGCTGCCTCGACAACCGGCCGATGCGCTTCGAGGAGTTCGAGCAGATGTGGCACCGGGTCCTGTTCGTGAGCGCCACGCCCGGGCCGTACGAGCTGAAATGCTGCGGGGGCGAGGTGGTCGAGCAGATCATCCGCCCGACGGGCCTGGTCGACCCGCGCGTGGAGGTCGCGCCGGCGCGCGGGCAGGTGCCGGACCTGCTCCAGCGCATCCAGCAGCGGGTGGCCGCGGGCGAGCGCGTGCTGGTGACGACCCTCACGAAGCGCCTGGCCGAGGACCTGGCCGGCTACATTCAGCAGGCCGGGCTGCGCGGCCGCTACCTGCACAGCGAGATCGATACGCTCGAGCGCATCGAGATCCTGCGCGAGCTGCGGCTGGGCAAGTACGACGTGCTCGTCGGCGTGAACCTGCTGCGGGAAGGCCTGGACCTGCCGGAAGTCTCGCTGGTCTGCATCATGGACGCCGACAAGGAAGGGTTCCTGCGCAGCGCGACGAGCCTGATCCAGACGATCGGCCGCTGCGCGCGAAACGTGAACGCCAACGTCGTGCTGTACGCCGACCGGGTCACGCCCTCCATGCAGCGCGCCCTGGACGAGACCAACCGCCGGCGCGAGATCCAGTTGCAGTACAACGCCGAGCACCACATCACGCCCGACACGATCAAGAAGGCCATCCGCCAGAACCTCCTGACGGAGGTGGCGGCGATGCGGCGCGTGCGCGAGGTGGTGCACCAGGAGGAGGGAGAGCGCGATCGCGATGAACTCGTCCGCGAACTCGAGGCCGAGATGTTGCAGGCCGCTGAAGAACTCGATTTCGAGCGGGCGGCGGCCCTGCGCGATCACATCAAGGAGCTGAAAGAGCTGCCCACCGCGACCGTTTCGGCCGCCGCGGCCCGGCCGCTGCGGGAGAAAGCTGCCGGTTCGCGGCGCCCCCGTGCGGCCGGCGGCCCGGAATCCGAGGCCGAGGCGGCCTGGAAGCCGCGTGGCCAGCATCGTCGACCCAAGCCGCGCGGCAAATGAGCGGGGATTGCGGCGCCCGGGCGCCGCGGTATCCTGCACGGTTCGTCGTCCCGTGCGCGGGCATTCGGGCCGTCGCGACGCGGGTCGGGGCCATGCAGGCCCCGGTTTTCACACCTTGAGTCGGAGAAAGTGAATGAACGTTCGAAAGGGTCTGATCTGCCTGTTCGCGATGCTTGCCGGCGGGCTCAGCGGCCGGGCGGAGACCGTAGATGAGGTCGCCAAGGACATCACGGCGAAGATGAAAGCGTTGAAGTCGGTCACCGCCAAGGTTCGCACCGAGACGGACATGGAGGGGCCGGGCTTCAAGACGAGCACCCGCAGTGACGGTCAGCTCGAAATGCTGCGCCGGGGCGACAAGCTGCTGACCCGCATGGAGTCGCGCGACTCCGCGACCACGGACGTCAACGGCCAGGTCGACAAGCGCACGGGCACGACGCTGTCCATCATGGACGGCGAGTACGTGTACGCCCTGAACGACATCAACGGCGAAAAGACCGCGACGCGCATGAAGGTGGCGACGCCCGTCGACGGCGACCCGTTCGAGTCGCTCAAGCCGATCTACACGCTCGAAGTGCTGCCCGAAGAGAAGATCGACGGCGCCGCATGCCATGTCATCAAGCTGACGCCGAAGGCGGGGGCGGGCCCCGGCGGCACGATGCTCCAGTACTACCGCAAGGACTGCGGCATGGTCGTCAAGACAGTGAGCAACGATGCGAGCGGCAAGCCGCTCCTCACCATGACGTACAGCGACGTGAAGCTCGGTGCCGACATCAGTCCCGATCGTTTCGTATTCCAGGCCCCGCCGGGCGTGACCGTCGTGGACATGACGCAGGACCTGCAGCAGGCCCCCGTCGCCAAGGAACCGGTCCAGCCGGAAGAACAACAGCCGGCCGAAGAGGGCTCGGACGACGAACCTGCGCCGGCCAAGCCCAAGGGTGAAAAGAAGAAGGGCGGGATCAAGATCCCCGGTCTCCCCTGACGCGAACGGCACACCGCGCCGGCCGCCGGGTGCGTCGGCGCGACCAGGGTCGAAGGTCGCGCCGACACGCTCTCGTTCACCCGGATTCAGCGCAAATCCCGCCATCACAAGAGCGCGTTGTGATGCACCGTGCACCGACCGCGGAAACCGTCCCGGGCGACTTCAAGCCCGTGCCGCGTCCCGGTCGATGAACAGGAAATGACACTGCAACTCGAGCCGGTGGGCGGCCCGGACGCCGCCTGCGCGAGTTCCGCGCCCGCGCGGAAGCTAGTCGGCTTCGTCGCTACCTATCACTACGTTCGTCCCCGCAATTCCGACGGGGTGACGGGCATCACCCCGTCCGAACTGGCGGCGCAGTTGCGCGCCATCCAGCAGCGTTACCGGATTGTCCCGGTCGAGGTGTTCGTCGCCGGTGCCGCCGAGGACGACAACCTGGCCCTGCTCACGTTCGATGACGGGCTGCGCGACCAGTTCGCGGCGGCCCAGGTGCTCGACGACTTCGGCGTCTGCGGCGTGTTCTACACGCCGATGCGGCCCTACAGCGACGAGAGCGACCGCTGGTGCCCGCAGCACCTGCTGCACGCGCTGGCCGACCATCTCGGGTGGGCCGAACTCGAGCGACGGGCGGCCCCGTACCTGGTCGGCCTCGAGCTGGACTCCGGCGACATCAACCGCCTGTATCACTACGAGCAGCCGCACAAGCGGCGGTTGAAGTATGCCCTGGCGTTCGGCCTGACGCCCGGGCGCGCCGCATGCGTCCTCCGGGAGATTAACGCGCGGGTCGGCCTGCGCCCCGAGGACTGGTATCTCAGCGCCGGTCAGTTGAGCGCGTTGCAGGACGCCGGGCATTCGCTTGGTGGCCATGGGTTTGACCACTTGCCGTACCGTATCATGACCGCGAAGCAGCAGGCGGCGGACCTGCACCGCGCCGTCCAGACGATGAACCAGCTCTTCGGCGCGCTGCCCCGCACGTTCGCCTGCCCGTTCGGCCAGGCCGGGCCGGAAACCGTCGCCCTGGCCCGCGGCTGCGGCTACGTGCACATGTTCACCACCGCGGACCGGGTGGACGCACGCGACGTGCTGTCTGCACTGCGCCGCCCCACTCCCCGGAGCATCGCATGAGCCTCGAGATTCGACCGTGCCGCGACCCCGAACCGGTGCGGAATTACATCGACGCCTACTGGCGCGCCGGGCATGTCCTGGCACGCAACGAGGAGATGTTCCGGTTCACGTATTGCACGCCCTGGGTCGACCGGCGGGTGTTCCCCGGCGGCATCAGCGTCCTGTGCCTCCACGACGGGCCGCAACTGGTCGGCTTCCTCGGCGCGATCGTGGCGCCGTATCCCCGCGGCCAATCCTACTGGGGTGCGCTCTGGCACGTGCTTCCCGCGCTGAAAGGGACCGGGCAGGGGGGGCGGCTGCTGCAAACGCTGCAAGACATTGCGGATGACGCCGACGGCTGGTATGGCGGGTTCGGGATTGGCCCGGAAGCCCTGCCCGTGTACCTCAAGTACGGCTACTGCGTCCGCGCGGCCCGCCGCTGGGTCTTTCGACCGGAGAACATCGAGCAGGCAACTCCGCCGGTGACCCGGGCGCGCCTGCATTCAGGCGAGAGCTTGCCGGACGAGAACTGGACGGACTATCGCTTTCGGCGGCACCCCTCGTTTGCGTACGAGGTGCGCGCCCAAGGCGTGTTTCGCACGGAACAGAACGGCTGGGGACGCGTCACGCACGCGTGCTGGCTCTCACGCTCCAGCCAGGGAGATGTCCACGCCGTGTACGACCGCGAGTCGACCACCGCGTGCCGGGAGCGGTCTCGGTACATCCTGGACGCGTGGGCTTTCGAGTGTCCCGGGCCTGGTTGGACGCTGGCGCCGCAAGACCTGCCCAGTCTCTTTCATCCCGTGGAGGCGCGCGGCAACGTCTGCTACGCGATCGGCAAGCCGTTCCTGCCCAGCCAGATCCACAAGGGTGATGCCGATCAGGACCGCCCGAATGTGCCCGCACCAACGGCTGCCCCCGTTCGAGCGGCGGCAGTTCGCTGACGGCGCGTCGCTTGTGGGCCGCGGGCACGGGGACTCTAATGCCGCGGTCGGGGGACCCGGAACGAGGGCTCCATGGACCCGGCCGCCGATTGGACCAGCAGTGTCGACATCGCCATCACGGTGTGTGATGAACACGGGACGATTACGGCCCTGAACCCCTGTGCCATCGCGCGGTTGGCGCGCGACGGCGGAGCGGCGCTGCTCGGGCGTAACGTCTTCGACTGTCACCCGGGTGAGTCTCGCACCAAGATTGAGGCGCTGTACGCCTCGCAGCGTTCCAACCATTACACGATCTCGAAAGGCGGCGAGCGACGCATCATTCACCAGCTCCCGCAGTTTCGCGCCGGCCGCTTCGCCGGCTACGTGGAACTCTCCATCGCAATCCCGTGGGAATTGCCGCATTTTGACCGGCACTAGCGTCGCCGACCGGCTCCGCGGAGCTATCATTCCCGGCATGGAAGGAGCGAGCGGTGCCGCGCGATGACCAAGCGCTGGTACAGGCCTGCCTTGACGGTGACGCGCCCGCCTGGGACGAGCTGGTGGAGCGCTATGGTCGGCTGGTGTATTCGATTCCCCGGCGACTTCGACTCCCCGACGCGGACTGCGACGACGTGTTCCAGGTGGTCTTCGGCATCGTGCTCCGGCGACTGGAGACTCTGCGCGATGTCGAGCGCCTGTCCGCCTGGCTGATTCGCACCACGTACCGCGAGGCCTGGCGGGTCGGCAAACGGCGTCGCTCCCAGGAGGCGGAACTCCCCGCGGACGTCGCGCACGACGGAACGCCCACTGATGAGCAGATCTTCGCGCTCGAGCGGCAACAGATGGTGCGCCAGGCACTTGCGCAACTCGACCCGCGATGTCGCGACCTCATTTCCGCCCTGTTCTTCGACCCGCACACACCCGACTATGCCGAGATCGCCGCACGCCTGCAAATGAAGGTCGGCAGCATCGGCCCCACCCGCGCGCGGTGCTTCGCGAAACTCGAATCACTGCTGCGTCAAAACCCGCTATAGTCGCAGTGTATTTCTTTCGACTTAGTGCGCCTCCGTCTGTTCGGCAGGAGCAGGCATGGCTTCGTCCCAGGTTTCGTATGACCAACTGGCCCAGTACGCTGCCGGTCGACTTGCCCCTGCCGAGCGCGAGATGATCGAGCAGGCCCTCGCTGACAACCCGGAAGCGGCGATGTTCGTCGAGCGTTTGAAACTCGTGGCGGAAGTCGTCCGTCTGGATGCCGGGAATGTCCCGCCGCCGACGACGATCGAGTCAGCCAGAAGCCTGTTCCGCGAGCGCCAGGCGCGCCGGCCGAGCGGCGATTGGCTGTCCCGGCTTCGGCGTGTGGCGGCGCGCCTGTCATTCGACAGCCGGCCGCAGGTCGCGCGTGCCGGCCTGCGTGGCGGGGGCGAAACGTACCAGATGGTGTTCGACAGCGACCTGGCCGAAATCGACCTCGAAGTCGCGCCGTCTGGCGAATCGACGAGCACGAAACGCCGGCTGCGCGGCCAGATCGCGCCTCACTCCGAGGCGCGCGTCGCGGCGGTGGCCGTCTGCCCGCCCGGCAGCGACGTACCGGTCGCTGTCGCCGAGCCAGACAACCACGGCCACTTTGACTTGCTGACGGAGCCGGGGCGTTACGACGTCTGCATCGCCGTGGAATCCGCGCTGGTGGTGTTGCCCGACGTCGACATTGAATGAACGGGCCGTTTGCCCTGCGCGATGACCTCCTGCATGACCTGCTGCGACTGCCGGCAACGCAGCGCGTGGAACTGCTGCGCGCCGCCGGACCGGCGGACGCGGTGCTGGCTGCGCTGGCCGCCGCGGTGGAGAAGCTGGCGATGACGCAAGTCTCGATCGCACTGGCGGGCAGCGAAGTCGTGCTCGAAGCGGCCGACGCGCTGGGCGGGTCGGCGGAGCGGGCTCGCGCCCGCCAGGCGCGCGCCCAGGCGCTCTCGTACGCCGGCCGGTTCGAGGAGTCCCTGCCGGTGGGCGCGGAGGCCTTCGCGATTGCGGACGCGGCGCGCCTCGCGGTGGAGCGCGGCCGGGCCCGCCTGGCCATCGTGCATGCGCTGGTCGGACTGGCGCGCTACGCCGAGGCGATCCGCGAGGCAGATACGGCGCGGCGCGAGCTGGAGACCGCGGGCGCGTCGCAACTTGCGGCCCGCGCGCGGAACAGCCTGGGCGGGCTCTACCAGAAGCTGGACCGGCCGGCCGAAGCGCTTGCTCATTTCGAGTCGGCACGGGCAGACCTCGCGGCCGATCCCGTCGCACTGGCCCAACTCGATTCCAACCGCGGACTGGCCTTGCTCAGCCTCGATGACTTCGCGGGGGCGGTGGCCGCGTATCGTGCGGCGTTGACCGGCTTCGAGCACGCCGGCCTCCGTTGGGCCGCCGCGATCGTCGAGAACAACCTGGCGGTCCTGGCCACGCGACGTGGGATCCTCCACGAGGCCCTTTTCCACTTCGAGCATGCCCGACGACACCTCGATCGCGACGATGCACCCGCGGAATTGGCGCGCATGCTCGTCGAGCAGGCGGATGCGCTGGTCGTGCTCGGGCTTGTGCCGGCCGCGCTGGAGCAATACCAGGCTGCGCTGCCGATACTCGAGCGGACCGGTCAGTCGCGCGAGGCCACGCAGGCCTGCGCCGGCATCGGCGTCGCGCTGGCGCTGATGAATCGCCAGCGGGAGGCGGAGCCGCTGCTTGCGGCCGCCGCAGCGCAGTATGCGCAACTCGGCCAGGTGTCCGAGTGCGCGCGCCTCGACCTGCTTCGCGCGGAGCTGGCCCGCCGGGACGGTCGGCTGGCGGAATCGCGCGCGCTGGCCGACGCGGCCCTGTCACGGACGGCGGCGCGTCCCGCGGCCGCCGCGGCGGCACGGTACCAGTTGGCGCTCACGCACCTGGCCGCGGGCGAGCTGGCATCGGCGGAACGTACGTTGGCAGCCGCTCTGGGTGGCGCGGCGGAGCTTGGCCTCGCACCGCTGCTGGCAGATCTGCTGCACGCGCGGGGCCTGCTGCACCGCGCGCAGGGGCGGACGGCAGAGGCGGTGGCCGATTTTCAAGCGGCGATCGACCACGTCGAGCGGGTGCGCGGCATGCTCCAGGCCCAGCGCTTCCGGGCGGCGTTTCACTCGAATCGCCTGGCGCTCTACGACGACCTGGTTCTCGCCGCACTCGAGCGCGACACACACGCCGGGCTTGCGGACGCACTGGCCGGCATGGAGCGCGCCAAGAGCCGCACACTGTTGGACGAGGTCCAGCGCGCTGAGGCCGGGACGCCCGACGCGGGCGATCCGGCGACCGCGGAGCTGATTGGTGCGGTACGGCGACTCCGCGGCGACGTGAATGCGCTCTACAGCCGGCTGGCTGATGCGAGCTTTACGGACACGCCGCC
>CAZVRR010000003.1:0-8062 GCA_964629745.1 uncultured Planctomycetales bacterium
CCATGCAGGCACTGCTGGGCATGTAGAAGCTCGACCTCGCCGCGGCGTGCCTACGAGGTGCACTAAGCCGCACAGCAACCTGCGGGACGGAAGGCGAACGACGGGGCGAGCATGATGTTGCGCGCCGGCCGGCCGCGGTGCGCACGTGGCCTGCCGCGACGTGTCAAATCGCATGGAAATGACGCTATTTCAGGGGGGCCGAGGGTGTCGTACTCCGACCGCTGCGCGTCGGGAAATGCCTCGCCGGCCGGCTGCACGGCGTAGCCGGCGGCGGGCGCCGCGTCAGCCTCGCCCGCTGGAGGACACTCATGAACCGCCCACAATCACGGACCTGGCTCGGCGTGCTGGTTTGCCTGGGAATCGCACACGGCCCGGAGCTCCATGCCCAATGCCCCGCCACCGAGCTCATTCCCACGCCGACGCCCGGCGCTGGTGACGACTACGGCGGGGCCGTCGCGATCTCCGGCGATTGGGCCGTCGTCGGCAACTTCCGCGAGGATCAGCCGGCCTGGGGCGCCCCGGGACTGGACGCCGGCGCCGTCTATTTCGCCCACCGCGCCGGCGGCATCTGGAGCCCCGCCAGCCGGGTCTTCCCGGCAAGCTCGTCGCCACAGGCGAACGGCGAGGGCTTCGGCAGCGCAGTCGATATCGAGGGAGTTGTTGCCGTGATCGGCGCGCCGACCTTTGACACGTCGACCGCCGTGAATTGCGGGGCGGCCTACGTCTACCGCTATGACGGCAGCGCCTGGGTCTTCGAGACGCGGCTCTTTGCCTTTGATGTGCCGGGCACCGTGAATCCCATTGGCGGCGAGACGTTCGGCCGCTCCGTCGCGATCAGCGGCGAGACGATCGTGGTCGGCGGACCGCAGAACACCGGCGGCGGTCGCGCCTGCGTCTACCGCTTCAATGGTTCGTCGTGGGATCATTGGCAGCGGCTGCTGCACCCCAGCGGCGTGGGCGGCGACCAGTTCGGCCGGGCGGTGGACGTCCACGGGAACCGCATCGTCGTCGGCGCCCCGTACGACGATCATTCCGGATTCACCGATGTCGGTTCCGCCGTCGTGTTCGAAGAAAACAGCGGCGTCTGGAGCCAGCTCGGTGCGACGCAGACGACGCCGTTCGCCACGAATTACACGCTGTTCGGCACGTCCGTGGCAATCAGCGGCGACACGATGCTCGCCGGCGCACCGGGCGAATTCAGCGGCCAGGGGCTCGTGTGGTGCCACGAGTGGAACGGCGCCGGCTGGTCGGCTTTCGGGTTCAACCCGGCGCCCACCACGGGCTTCGGGACGGCGGTGGCCATCTACGGCGACATCGCGGTCGGCGGCGCACCCGCCCACGATCTGCCCGGGCTGGTCGACGCCGGAGAGGCCTACGTGTACGAGCGCACCGCCGGCGTCTGGAGCGCGAACCCGACCGCTTACCTCCAGGCGCCCGCACCCGCGGCCCAGGATTGGTTCGGTAGCTCGGTCTCGGTCAGTGGTGTGGACGTCGCGATCGGTGCGCCGGGCAACGGTTCCGCCGGAGCGGCGTACGTGAACCCGGTTGCCTGCCCGCCGCCGCCGCCCCAGCGCCCGCTGGCGTTCACCGCGCCGGCCGGGTTCACGGCAGGCGGTCGCAGCACGCGCGTCGTGATCGCCGACTTCGATGCCGACGGAAACCTCGACGTCGCCGCCGTGGACGGCTCCACCCCGTCGGTGCAGACCGTGCACGTGTACTGGGGCGACGGCGCCGGCGGCTTCGACCCCGCCGTCTGGAGCGATGGGCTCACCGCGGGTCCGAGCGACGTGGCGGCCGCCGACTTCGACGACGATGGCTACGTTGACCTGGCGGTCGCCAGCGCCGCCGGCAGCGCGATCTGGTTCTTCCAGTACACCGGCGCCCGGGCCTTTGTGCACATCGCAACGTATGCGCATCCGTATGCACCGCTGGACCTGGCGGTGGGCGAATTCACCGGCGATTGCCGCATCGACCTCGCAACGGCCAACGGAGCCTCGAACAACATCACCCTCGTGCGGAACAACGGCGGCTGGTCATTTTCCACGCAGGCCTCGTCCACGACCGGCACATCGCCGATCGCCGTGGCCGCCGGCGATATCGACGCCGACGGCGACACGGACCTGGCGGTTGCAAACAGCGGCGGGCGGAGCGTCGTGTTCTATCGCCACACCGGCGGCGGCCTGCAGCAGGCCGGCAGCTCGCCGCTGCTGTTCGGCTCCGGGGCACTGTGGGACGTTGCGCTGGCCGACCTGGACGGCGACGGCGACCTGGATTTCGTCGTGCCGAACCCCTTCACGGGCGAGATCGTCGTTGGCTATTTCAACGATCCGGGTTTCACGCCTGCGGCGCCCACCACGATCATCGGCGCCTCAAACCTGAGCGCGGTACTGACGGCCGACCTCGACGGGGACAACGACTCCGACGTCGTCGTGAGCGATACGAATAATCCGCAGCGCCTTGTGTTGCTCCAGAACTACGGCGGCGGGACGTTTGCCCCGCAGACCGACCTGGCGGTCGCGAGTATCACCGGCGGCATCGCGGTGGGCGACCTGGATTTCGATGGCGCGCTGGATCTGGCGGCCAGTCGGGTCAACGGTCTGACGCTGACGATGAACCTCACGGACCAGGACTGCAACGGGAACGGCATCCCTGACCAGGCCGAGCCGCTGGCCACGCTGTCGATCGCGGTGATCGGTCCGTCGAACGGGCAGAGCTGTTCCTGGGAGGTCGCCACGCCGTCAGGACTGGCGGTTGGCGCTGACGACAACGGCTGCGCGCCTGCGGGAAGCCCCTCGGTGGAGCTTGCGGAACGGTTTACCGGGCTGGTCAACTCCGCCGGTTGCCCCGCCATCCGCGCGCGGCGCGTCGCAGGTTGGCCGAGCCTGTTCGAAATCGCGGCCCCGGGCGGCGGCATCGATCTGTGTGTCGGCCCGGCGGGCAGTGCTCCCACGTGCTGTCTGGCGGCGAGCGGGTATTGCACGTGCAACCCGGACCTGGTCGCCCTGTCGGGCACCGACTGCAACGCGAACGGCCAGGACGACGCGTTGGATATCTACGATGGAACGTCCGTCGATCTCGACGAAGACGGTGTGCCCGATGAATGCGAGACAGTCCTCATCGGTGACGTGAACTGCGACGGGGCCGTCAACGCGTTTGACATCGACCCCTTTGTGATCGTGCTGACTGACGTGGAGCTGTACGCAGAGCAGTTCCCCGACTGCGATCTCGCGCGGGCCGACATCAACCAGGATGACGCGATCAACGCGTTTGACATTGATCCATTCGTGATGCTGCTGACGAAGAGGTAGCGACCTGTGGTGACGCAGCGACGAAGGGTTGGACGCCTCTCGTCGCTGCGTCGCACAATCGGAGTTTCACTTCTGTCACGGTTCCACGACGGCCCGCACGCCGCGCACTTGTGGCAGGCGGGCCAGGTCCTCCAGCTTCCGCACGTCGAGCGAGCCGATTAGCAGCGTTCCGGCCTTGCTGTCGGCGCTCACCGCGAAGCCGAGTTCCTCCAGCGCCGCGCGCGTGGCGTCGGACGTGTCGGTCAGCTCGACGATCACGTCGACGCGATACGCGACCACGCGCAGCTTGCCGAGTTCGTACGAGCCGTCGCGGCCCGCCTGCTCGACCTTTCCGGCCAGGTCTTGCAGGTACGCCGCGAGCTTGCTCCGCGGGTCGGCGGCGGGCGCATCGGGTGAGTCCGGCGCGGGAACGTCGTCCGCGCCGTCGCCTGCGCGCCATTCGGCTGAGCGCACGCGTTTCCCCTGCTCCCGGGCCTCCGCCGGCACCGTCGACGGGGCTTTCATGCGCATCGTCCCGCCCGCCATGCCGGCGGAGGCCGGCCTGGCGGTCAGGCAAAATGTAACGTCGCCCTCCCGGTCCGCCCCGAACACGCCCTCGTAGCTCACGCCGTCCGGCATCTCCACCGGGACGGCGATCGTGACAGGTTCCCCGCCTGCGGTCACCGTGAGCTCCTCGACCGCCACGAAGCTCGTGAATTGCGTCATGAGCCGGTATTGCAGGCCAAGGTCAATGATCTGCTGCTTCAGCACGGGCGGAAAGTCGCCGCGCTGCAATGCCTCGTAGTCGGCCAGCATCAAATCGGCGATCCGCGCTCGTGCCCAAAGCGAGGCCAGTTCAGGGTTCTCCGGCGTCGACGCGGGCACTTCCACCACGAGCGGCAGTTCGTACGCTCCGTTACCCGTGTTGCCGCGCAGGTGGATCGTGCCCGCAGCCGGGCCCGCAAGTCGCCCATGCACGACCACCGGCGTCTCGCTGAACAGGTCGGGGACCAGGGCTGGCACGACATCGAATACGGGCAGGCCGCCCCAGTCGATCGTCACGTCGGTCAGCACGGGTGCGAGAATGCGCTCGTGAAACCGCCGGGCCGCCTCGTCCGCCTGGCCCTCGAGCGTGACGAATTCCGCTGCGCCGCGGCCGGCCTGCGCCAGGCCCTCGAGCAGGAAGCGATTCACGCTGTTCCCGATCCCGAAGCTGAACACGCGCGTGGTGCCAGCGTTCCTGCGCACCGCGCCGATGATCTCCAGGTCATTCCCCACGTATCCATCGGTCATGAAGCACACCACCCGGATCGGTGGCGCGCTCCCCGGGCCGGATCGCTGCGCCGACTGCACCAGCGCCGCGTCGATCGCTTTCATCATTTCGGTGCCCCCGCTGCCGCGGTGCGCGCCCAGGAATGCCTTGGCCGCAGCGAGGTTCTCCGCCGTGGCGGGCCTTGGGGCATCCCACAGGATCCGCGTGTCGCCGGAAAACGTGATCACGTTGAACGTGTCGCGCGGCTGCATCCCGTCGATGGCGCGGTCCATCACCTGCCGGGCCTTCTCGATCGGAAAGCCGGTCATCGAGCCCGACGTATCGAGCACGAACACGAGTTCGCGCGGCACGATCCGCGCGGGCTGGACCCGCGGCGGAGGCTGCACCAGCAGCGTGAAGTACCAGCCGCGCTCGTCCGCGTGCAGGAGCAGCGCGTCGGCGATGTCCTCGCCGGCGAGGCGGTAGCGCAGGACGAAGTCACGGTTGGGCAGCTCGGCCTGCTCCTTCAGCGTGACAACCGCCTGCTGCGCATCATCCATCGTGATGTCGACGTCGTGGAGCTCGCTGGCCAGCTCCGCCAGCGGCGCGCCGCCGTCGACGTTAACGGTGATGCTGATGTCATGACCGGCGCGGTACCCCGGCTTGACCACCGGCGGCGTGATCCGCGACGCGTCGGGCACCTCGTCGGTGTCGGGCGCCCAGCCCGTGCCCTGCGGCTCCGCAGCACCCTGCGCCGCACCGTCCGGGTCCACCCGGCTCACCTTCCCGGCGTGCTCCGGCGCAACGGGCGGGATCGTCGAGGTCGGCCGGCCTGGAATGTAGCGCGGCCCCACGACCATCGGGAAGACCCACTCAAACGTGCCCGCTTCAAACTTCAGAATCTCGACGTAACTGATCTCGATCGTGACCTCGGCCCCGGGCTCGATGTTGGCCACGGCCTGCGTGAAGATGTTGGGCCGCTCCTGGTCGAGCAGGCCGGCGACATGCCCGGCCGACCTGGCGGCCTCGTAGATCTGACGCGCTTGCTCGCGCTCGTGAATCTGCCCCACGACGCGGCGATCGCCGACGATCATCACCATGTCGTCGACGGCGGCGTCCTGCGGCAGCGGAAAGACGTAGACTGCTTCGATCTTGCGGTCGGTGGGATTCTGGAAGACCTGGCGGACGGTGACGCGCGCGCAGAAACCGGCCACGTCGGCCACGACCGCTGTATGCCGCAGTGGGCACCCGCCGACCGGTGTGCCGTCCGGTTGGAGAATCTTCAGTGCTCCGGCGCCCACATCCGACGGCGGCTCACCGGCCCTGGTGAGTACGGTACATCCGCAAAGCGCGAGCACAAGCGGGAGAGCCCGACGCACGCTGCTCATACTGAACTCCTCTCACGTGACTACTCCGTTGGACGGTTCAACCGGCCGTTTGGTTCCCGGCCGGCGGCATTTCGTGACGGCGCCGGCCGGGCGCCTAGAATGCGGCGGCGGGTTGACGCCGGAGGACGTGAATGCCAATCGTCGCACTCGTCTCGGATTTGATCTTTGAATCACGGCTCGGCGCCGTCGCGGCCGCAGTGGGGGCCGACGTCCGCGTCGTGCGGCGGGCCGAAGATGCGCGCGGGCTGCTCGACCAGGCGGACGCACTACTGGTGGACGCAAACCTGGAGGGCGGGGGCGGGCTCGAGTTGATCCGCAGCGCCCGCACTTCGCGGCCGGAGCTCCGCATCGTGGCATTCGTCTCCCACGTACAAGCCGACGTGGCGCGCGCGGCGCGCGACGCGGGTGCAGACCCGGTCCTGGCCCGGTCGGCGTTCGTGGCACGCCTGCCCGAAATCCTCGGCGCCGCTGCGCCAAGAACCGACCACGGCGCGTAGCGCCGGCCCTACCAGCCGCCGAAGCTCGGTGTCGACAACCCGATACTCGGCTGTGACATGGTTCCGGTGATCTTGTACGTAACGACCTCGTCGGCCAAGGCGCCGATGATGTCTCCGAGCGGGCCCAATCGCTCCTGCACGCTGCCGAGCGGACTGGCGTTGACCTGCAAGTCGAGCTTTCGGTCGTAGTAGATTCGGCCGGTGCCGCGTAGCGCAACCACTGCCGTTCTCACCGTGCCGTCCCGTACCTGCACGTGATCGGGCTCGAATGTCAATTCGGCGTGTGCCTCGTCGGTCGCGGGCAGGTTCATTCCCAGGTGGGCCCGGCCCAGGGCGAGGATGTCGCGAATCACCGGCAGTTGCACGAGCCGTCCCTGCGCTACGCCGACAGTCGCTGTGCCCTGCACGCCCATCGGTTGCGTGCCGAATTTTCCCGTGATGCGCCCTTCCGCGTGCAACTCGCCGGCGTAGCGTGGTTCCCCCTTCTGCACGACGCGCAGCGTCTCTCCCAACTGCACGCCGTCCACCTGGCAGGTCACGCCCCACTCATGCGGCGCGGCGAGCGCCACCCGCGCGGAGCCCTCGGCAGAGCCGCTTAGCAGTTTCGCCGAATAGGCAAGCCGGAGCGTCGCGTCCGACACCTCGCCGTCGACGAGCAGTTGCGAAACCGGCCAGGCCGTGTCGGAGAGCGCCAGCCGCGCATCGGTGAGGCGTAGTCGCAGTTGGCCCCGCGCTGCGGCCAACGCGCGCAAGGGCAGTCGCCCGGTCCAGCTCGCTTCCAGCCCGCCGCGCAACTCGTGTTCGCGCAGGAATTTCTGCGCCTGCGGCGGAAACAGTTCGTATTGCGCTTCGCCCAGGGCGGCGCTCAGTTGGAAGCGCTCGAGATCGAGCAGCGCCTGCTCGGCGTTGAAGTGCCCGGCCAGCGCAATGTTCAGCAGGCCGTCGCGCCTGACACGGCCCGTTACCTCGTACCAGCCGGCCTGCCGACGGCTGGGCAGCCACTCCGCCGACAGTGCCACGCTCGACACATTCATGGGTTCGAGGTCGCCCCCGGCGTCGTAGATGACCTCACCCCGGTCGAGCTCCAGTGTGTGGAGTCGCACGTCCGGTCCGGCCGCGCCCGGCGGGACTTCCGGCGGGTCCGGCGCTTGCTCTGCGGGTTGGCGCGCTCCGCGGCCGGTAATTCGATCCCAGCCGACAAAACCGCCCTGCGGCTGGGATTTGAGCACGACACGTGGCCCGATCAGTTCCAGCCGGTCTACGACGAGCGGTCCCCCGTCCTGTGGCAGCGTCGGAATGCTGGCGTGGGCCTCCTGCACGTCCAGCAACGTTGTCGCACCGTCGCGTACCTGCACGCCGGCGGCCAGCACCTCGAGCGGACCCACCGGCCAGGTCGCCGACACGTGGAATCGCTGTACGGGTGCGCTGAGCCCCCGGAAGCTGACATGCCCATCGAGGAGTTCTGCCTCGACCCGCCCTTCGGCCGCCGACGGATCTTTCAGCGGAATGCGCCCCTCACCCTGCGCGGTGAGCCGGCCGGCGAGCTTGTAACGGGCGAGCAGTTCCGCCACACTCGGCGGCAGTTGCGCGGCCACATCCGGGCCGAACTCGCCGGTGAGCTGAAGGCGCCCGAGCTCG
>CAZVRR010000003.1:8072-32845 GCA_964629745.1 uncultured Planctomycetales bacterium
AGCTCCCACGTGCGTGGATCCAGGTGGCCCACCAGTTCTGCGTGCAGTGCCGGTTCCAGGTGCAGCTCGGCGGCCACATTTAGCTCATGGGCGGCATCTGTGCGGCTGGTGCGCAGGCGCGCATCCAGGCCAGCCAGCGCCAGCGGCTCGTCCAGTCCGACATCGACGCGCAATGCCGCATCGTGGACCACCACTTCGTCGATCTGGATTGCCACCTCGTACGAGCGGGTCGCTTCCTTCGGCTCGGCAGAACGGATGCCCTGGGCCAGTGCGTTCCAGCCGCTCAGGTCGCCCGCTGCGTCGCGTACAAACGTGAGCGCGGGTTGCTCGACTTCAATCTGTGTCACTTGCAGCGGCCGACCGCGGGCCGGCAGGCGCGGGATCCAGGCGCGCAGCCGCGCCAGGCTGGCCAGCTCCA
The DNA here is from genome assembly GCA_964629745.1 of uncultured Planctomycetales bacterium. Lineage (GTDB taxonomy): Bacteria > Planctomycetota > Phycisphaerae > UBA1845 > Fen-1342 > JAAYXS01. The sequence goes on from CAZVRR010000003.1 coordinate 8,491, forward strand.
CGCCGCCGCTGCGCAGCGCGGCCCCCTCGATCGCCAGCTCGATCTTGCCGGCGGGCAACGAGGCATGAAGCGTGAGGCTCTCGACGGGCAGCTGCGCCCCAGCGAAGGCCAGACGGGCATTTCGCAGTGCGGCGTCCACGGTGAGCTCAGCCTGCTCGAGCGACGCCAGGGGCACCTGTCCGCTGGCGGTCGCAGTCAACTCACCCTGCACCTCGTGTTCGCGCAGGAAGCGCTGCACCGCGGGCGGCAGGCTGACGTATTGCTGTTCGCCCAGGGCCGCCTGCAGGGACAGGCTGGCGATCTCGAGCAGTGCGGCGTCCAGGTTCACGCGGCCCGCGAAGTCCAGCCGGAAGATCGGGTCGCGTTCGAAGACCCCGCTCAGCTCGTACCAGCTGGGCTCGGGTGCGGGTGGCGTGTCGAGTGTCAGTTGGATCCCGGGCAGGGTCATCGGATCGGATTTGCCTCCGCCCTCGTCATACACCAGTTCGCCATCGCGGATCTCGACGTGTCGCAACACGAGCACATCACTGAAACGGCGCCCCGCCGGGACAGCCGCGGGGTCCTCCCGCGGCTCGGGCCGCACGAAATCGCTCCAGCCGGCGAAGCCGCCGCCGCCCGCGACGAATTTCATCTGCGGCCGATCGAGTTCGATCCGCTGCACCTGGATGGGCACGCCCCGCCGCGGCACCTCCGCGAGTTCGAGCAGCATCTGGTCGACGTTGAGCATCGGCCGGCCGCCCGACGTCAGCGCGAGATCCGAGACGAGCACGGTGGTCGGGGCCTGGTAGTCGAGCTCGGCAAAGCTGACGCGCGGCGTGATGTAGCTCTCGAGCACACCCACGATCTGCTCGCCGATCCAATTCTCGACCCCCGTGGCGCCGCTGCGCCCCAGGTACAGCCACAATCCCAGCGCGGCCCCGAGAACGGCGGCAACGAAGATGGTGCTGGCGATCAGGATGCGCTTCATTCGTTCTGCCCTCGCTAGGCGGACGGCCTCCGGCTATGGTGCGGCTCCGCCGTGAACCGCCCGTGAAAACAAGCTGAAGCGGCTGTAACCCAACTCCAGGCACGGCCGACGTTTAGGCCCACGCGGACCCTGATTTGCTCTCGAGGGGTCTCATTTGTCACACTCTTTGCTGACAGCGGTTGCGCCCCGTGGCGGCCTTTGCAGATGCGACGTGGCCGCCGTACGGACCCCGCTGATTGCGTTCGCCCATTGGCGAACGGCGTGCCTGGCACGCCACATTGCTGCGGCGGCGCCTGCCCGGAGCGTGCAGCGTTCCGGGGCCGGCGCCGCCGATGTTTTTCTGATTCGGGTGAGCGGACCCAGGACCGCGCCTCGGCGGGCCTACTGGGAGAGTCGTGCCGCGTCGGCCTCGGACACCTCGAAGTTCGTGTAGACCTTCTGGACGTCCTCGTGGTCTTCAAGCGCGTCAATCAGCCGCAGCATGCGGTCGGCCTGGTCGCCGGCCAGCGTGACGCTCGTATCCGCGATCATCGAGATCTCTGCGCCCTCGGTCTTGATGCCCTTCGCTTCGAGGGCATCGCGCACCTGTCCGAACACCGATGGATCGCAGGTCAGCTCGAAGGCTTCGGTGCCAACCGGCTGAACGTCCTCGGCGCCTGCCTCGAGCGCCACGCCCGTCAGCGTGTCCTCGTCGCATTGGCTGGCGGAGATGACGAACACGCCGCGCTGATTGAACATGCGTGAGACCGAGCCGGCGGCGCCGAGCTTGCCGCCGTGGCTCTCGAAGATCTTCTTGACCTCGGGTGCGGTGCGATTGCGGTTATCGGTCAGTGCGCTCGCCATGAGGGCCGCGCCGCCGGGGCCATACCCCTCGAACATGAGTTCGACGTAATCGGCTTCCCCGCCGGCGCCGCTGCCTTTCTTGACGGCACGCTCGATCGTGTCCTTGGGCATGTTCGCGTCGCGTGCGGCGTCGATCGCGTAGCGCAACGTCAGGTTCATGGACGGATCGCCACCGCCGTGCCGTGCCGCCACGATAATGGCACGGGACAGCTTGCTCCAGTGACGGCCGCGCCGCGCATCGGTGACCGCCTTGGCGTGCTTGATTCGTGCCCAGTGAGAATGTCCGCTCATGTTCGAGATCCTAGCTCGATTTCCGCCATTTTCGCAGCCCCGCCGCGGCTGCCAAATCGCCCGGCTACCCGCGGGTTGTCGGGCGCGCCGCCGTACCGGCTCCGTTACTGGCTGCCCTCGATCTCCTCACGCGCCACGCGCCGGATTTCGTTGATCAGCACGTCCTCGACCGGCACGTCCTGCATGCCCGAGCGCGTTTCCGTCGCCACGGCTCCGATCGCGTCCACCACATCCATGCCGCGGATCACCTCGCCGAACACCGTGTAACCGGCCTGGTCGCCCGTCGCATCCAGCGAATCCGAGTTGTCGTCCAGGTTGATGAAGAACTGCGACGTCGCGGAATCCGGATCGGTGCGGCGAGCCATGGCGATCGTGCCGCGCGTGTTCGACAGGCCGTTGTCCGCCTCGCTTTCGATCGGGTCATTCGTGTCCTTCGCCACCAAATCCGGCTCGTACCCGCCGCCCTGGATCACGAAGTCGGCCACCACGCGATGGAACAGCGTTCCATCGTAGAACTCGTCCTCGACATAGTCGATGAAGTTCTGCACCGTGATGGGCGCATTCGTGCGATCGAGCTCGACCGTGATGTCGCCCATCGACGTTCGGATCACGAATTGCGGGTAGGCCTCGCCATTGTCGCCTTCCTGCACGGAGATGATCACCGCATCCGTGTCGCCGCGTCCCCGGCGATCGCGGACAGTCAGCTCCATCTCGACCTCGTTGACGGCGCCCGGGACGAACGGCGGCGCGGTGAACGAGGGCGAAACCGTGTCCGCGTCGTTGATCGTGACGAACGTCCCCCGCGTCTGAACCCACTCGTAGGTCAGCGTATCGCCCCGGCTCTGGCTGGCATCCAGCGTGACGGTCTGCCCCTCGGTGGCCGTCCGGTCCACCCCGGCGCGCGCCACCGGCGCACTGGCGCCGCCATCGTCGCCGCCTTGGCCATAATCCGGGTCCGCCAGCACGGTCAGCGCGACCTCCGCCCGTCCGGCGTCGCCGCGCTCGTTGGTCGTGGTCACGAGGAACGCGAGCTCGCGATCGGAGGCCAGTGACGGCGCGACGAAGCTCGCGACGGCCTTGTTCGCGTCGTGGATCGGAACGCCGGGCCCGGCCGTCTGCACCCAGGCGTACGCGATTGAGCCGCCATCGACGTCGCCCGAGGCCGTGGCCATGAGCTCGACGTTCTCACTGACGGCTGCGGACGGAACAGCGGTGGCCAGCGTGGTCAGCGTCCCGCGCTCCACCGGCGGCTCCGGGCTGGGCGTGAGCGAGCAGCCCTCCGGCATAAGCTGGCCGATGGTGCTCAACGCCAGGCACAGCAATGAGATGCGAAACATATCCGATCTCCCGACGTCGGCCCGGCGCAGTTGCGGCCCCGGGCTTAAGCCCTGAGTTTACCCTCCCTATCGTACGGGACGCCAGTCGTCCCGCGCGCCGGGGTGTCAGGAGTTCTCAGCCGGCCTGGAATTCCTCGTACCAGGCCATCTGGATCGCTTCGAGCTTGGCTTCGCTGGAGGCCCCCGGTTCCCCGGCAAACTCTTCCAGCTCGCAGACCCAGCGATGCAGGTCCGTGAAGCGGACGGTCAACGGGTCCAGTTCGGGAAAGCGGCTGTGCAGCCGGATGCCGATTTCCTCGGCGTCGTTCCAACCCAACCGCTGCGCCATGGCGAATCCTCCGCGCATGTTTTGCCACCGCCGCGCGCGGGCGCGGCACGGGCTGCCGCTCCGCGGTGTCGGCGCCGCCCCGTTGCTCAGGCGATCGTCGTGTGCACCGGCTTGGGGAGGTCGGCGCGGATCTTCTGGTGGCGCACCTCGCCGTTCTCGCAGCTGAACAGCAGCATGTCGTCCTTGATGCGCGCCTGGAGTTGCACCGGGCGGCGCCACAGCAAGCTGAGGTTCTTCAGGCACTCCGAGGCATACTTAATGTCGAGGTCGACGCCCAGGTGCTTGTGCGCCAGGTACAAGTCGCCCCGGTTCGCGTAGTTGCCGTCGACCACGTAGATGTACGGCTGGCCGTGGTTGGTCAGCATGAACAGCATGGTCTGCTTGATGTGGTCGAAGTCGCGATCGACGGCGACCATCCGCCCCGTGCTCGGGTCGCGCCGGTAGTGGTAGAGCTTGTAGCGGTCGACGAATTCGGGCGTGAGGAATTCGTCAATGAAGGTAATGTCGTTGTGCACCCGCCGCACTTCAAAAATCTTCTCGCGGCCGCGGTTCAGCTCAGTGTCCCAGGCGCGGCGCCGCTCCATCGATTCGCATTCGTCATATTCTTTCCCGAAGCGCCCCTTGTTCCAGCGCTCCTCGATGTCGCGGAACAGCTCGACGCCCATCTTGTAGGGGTTCAGCCGGCCCGGCGCGGTGGCCAGCGTGCCCGAATGGTGGTCGGCGTACGTGATCAGTTCGTCGTCGCGCAGGTGGTATCGCGTCATCATGCGCGAGTGCCAGTACGTGGCCCACCCCTCGTTCATGATCTTGGTCTGGCCCTGCGGGGCAAAGTAGTAGGCCTCGTTGCGCACGATGTCGAGCAGGTCGGCCTGCCAGTCCTCCAGCGGCGCCGAGCGCAGCAGGAAACCCAGGACGTCGCGTTCCGGGGCGGGCGGAAACGCGTGCCGCCGCTGCTCGGCCTCGGCCCGGTCGCGCTGCCGCTCGGCTTCGAGGGCCTCGCGCGGGTTGATGTAACGATCCATGTAGCGCTTGGCGGGAAAGCGCGTCACCGGCTGCTCGGTTCGGCGCCGCGCCGCCAGCGCGGGTTCCTTCTGCTCGACCCGCGGCTGCCGGCGCATGAACGGCGAGTACGGGTCGATCAGGTTTTCGAGGCTCAGGCAGATATCCAGGAACTTCTCGACCGTCTCGAGCCCCTCGCGTTCAATGTGGCGGAACACGCGCGTGGCGTGGTTGGCCATGCCGTCCATCATCTTGCGGTTGGTCTGGCCGAACCACACGTTGTGCTTGAAGAAGTCGCAGTGCGCGTACACGTGCGCCATGACCGTCTTCTGATCCACGAGCATGTTGTCGGTGAGGAGATAGGCGTAGCACGGGTCGTTGTTGATCACCATCTCGTAGATCTTGCCGAGCCCGTACGTGTGCTGCTTGCGCAGGCGCTCGTACTCCATCCCGAAGCGCCAGTGGGGATAACGCTGGGGGAATCCGCCGTAGGCGGCGATCTGGTTCATCTGGTCGAAGTCGACCAACTCGAAGATCGTCTCGAAGAAATCGAGCCCTTCTTCGCGCGCGCGGGCTTCGATGACGCGGCGGTGCGTCTCCAGCTCAGCGGGGAACGGTCGCAGCACGGTGACCTCCGTCAAGTCGCCGTCAGATTGTATCGGCGGGTCGGGCGGGCGCGCTCGCGGACGGCGCGGTTTACGCTCGCCGGTCCGGGCGGTACAGTCCGGGGCATGCCCGATACGCCTCCGCCCCCGTCCCCCTCGGCCGAACCGGTCCGCCCGCCGCCCCGGGAGCGGCGGCCGTCGGGGTGGATTTTCGTGGGGCTGCTGGTGCTGCTGGGCGGCTGGTTCGTGGTGACGCAGGCCTTTCAGCGCAGCGGGGCGGAGATCACCTGGTTGAGCGATCTTGACCAGGCTCTGCGGGTGGCCCGCGAGAAGAAACAGCTCGTGTTCCTCGTCCTGCACCAGCCAAACGATCCGCTGGCCGAGGCCAACCAGCGCAACCTGTTCACGCAGCGCCAGGTGCGCGAGCGGCTGGCGCAGATGACCTGTTGCCGCATCGAGGTGCAGCCGGTCGACAAGCTGCGGCCGCGCTTCGGGTTCCGCGGTCCCCCGCTCATGCTGGTGCTGGCGCCGCCCGAGGCCAGGCCGCTGATGCGTCCCCTGGAAGGCAAGATCGACCTGCTCGAGTTCATGACGGTCGTCAATGGGGCGCTGAAGGCGCACGGTGCGCCCGAGCCTTGAGCCAGGCCCATCAGGTCCGCGGCGCGAGAACGGAATCGATCGCGCCCTCCAGTTGTTCAAGATCGACCGGCTTCGTCAGGTGTGCGCGGAAACCGGCGGCGCGGGTGCGCTCGAGGTCTTCCTCCTGCCCGTAGCCCGTGAGCGCGATTCCGGGCAGCGCGCAGCCGTGGGCCCGGAGCCCGCGCATCAGGTCCAGGCCGCTGCCGTCCGGCAGTCCCAGGTCGCTTACGAGCAGGTCGAACCGTCCGGGCACCGCCAGCGCAAGGGCCGTCGCCACATTACCCGCTGTCTCCACCTCGTAACCTGCTGACCTCAGCAGCCGCTGCAGAATGCGGGCCGTGTCGCCGTGATCCTCCACCAGGAGAATCCGGACGCCGTGCCCACTGCGCGGGTTGCCGTTGTCCGGGACCAGCGCGGCGCGGTGCGGAGCCGGCGTCACGCCGGGCACCGGGCAGCGTGGCAGGCGGATCGTGAACGTCGCGCCGGATCCCGGGCCGGCGCTGGCTGCGCTGATCGTTCCGCCGTGCAGTTCCACGAGGGTCTTGCTGATCGCCAGCCCGAGCCCCAGGCCGCCGAACTGTCGCGTGACTCGACGCTCGGCCTGCTCAAATGCGTTGAAGATGCGGCCCAACGCGTCCGGCTCGATTCCGATACCATCGTCGCGAATCTCGACCACCGCGTCGCCCGCGTCCGGCCGGCACCGGATGGCGATGCTGCCGCCGGGCGGCGAGAACTTCACCGCGTTCTTCAGCACATTCCAGAACACCTGCTGCAGGCGGGCCGCGTCGGCATCCACGATCAACGGTTCGCAAGAGAGGTCCAGGTCCAGGTGCAGGCGCCTGGCGTCGGCTTCCGGCCGGCAGACCTCCACGGCCCGCCGCAGAATCGTGTCGACGCCCACCGGCCGGCGGTCCAGCTCGACCTTGCCGCGGACGATGCGGGTCAAGTCCAGCAGGTCGTCGATCAGCCGCGCCTCGAGCTCCGCGTTGCGCCGAATCACATCGATGCTTTCGCGTACATCCTCGCTCAAGCGAGAATCGCGCTGCAGCATGGCCGCGGTGGCCAGGACGGGCGTGAGCGGCGTGCGAAGCTCGTGGGAGAGCACGGCGAGAAAGTTGTCCTTCGCCCGGTTGGCCTTCGCCAATTCGGCCGCGCGGAGTTCGAGCTCCCGCACCAGGCGCTGGCGCTCCACCGCCATCGCGACCTGTTCGCAGACGGTGCGCATCAGTTGCAGCTCCGGCTCGGAGAAGCAGTCGCGTTGCCGGGAGCCGAAGGAGAGGGTGCCGATCACGCGCCCGCGCGCCACGAGCGGATGGCAGGCGTATGCCCGCACGCCCAGCGCGCAGATCCACGCACTGCGCGGATCGCCGCAGGGCCGCCCCTGCTCGAGCACGATGCAGCGCCCCTCCCGGACCGCGGCGCCGCAGACATTCTGGCGGGTGTCGACGTGCTCCAATTCCGCTCGCTCCTGCTCCGAGATGCCGGCGCAGGCACTCAGCCGGAGGCTCCCATCGTCCTGCACGACGTAGTGCAAGAACACCTCGAGATCGAGGTGATCCGCCAGTTCGTGAAACAGCTCGTTGATCAGCTCGCTCGGTTCCTCGGTCAGAAGCAGGCGTGTCGCCGTGTCGGCCAGCAGCCGCAGGCTGCGCCGGCGGCGCTGCAACTCGTGCTCGACCTGCTTGCGGGCGGTGATTCCCGCGACCGTGCCCACCAGGCGATCGGCCCGCCGGGGCGTGCCCGAACTCTCGAAATAGGCCTGTCCCCGCGCGAGTAGCCAGGCCGGCGTTCCATCGGCCCGGACCACGCGGAACTCGAGCTCGATCCGTCCGTCGCCCGTGGCGAGATTCATTGCCTGCCGCACGGTTTCGCGCACGCGGACCTGGTCGTCCGGATGGACCCGGGCCAGCGCTGCCTGCGGATCGATGTGCTCGGATGACGTGACGCCGATCAGCGCGCGGGCGCGGTAGTCGCAGATCAGCTCGCCGGCGGCAACGCGGAAGTCCCAGGTGCCCAGTTCCGCGCTTTCCAGCGTGAGCTGGTGCCGCTCGTTGGCTTCGCGAGCTTGTTCCTCCGCGTGCTTCAGGTCGTCGACGTCGACGCAGGTGCCGAACCAGCGCGTGATGGTTCCGGTCGCGTCCCGAATCGGCCGGCCGCGCGCCTTGAACCAGCGGTGTGCTCCGTCGTGTCGCCGGATGCGGTACTCCAGGTCGTACTCGGCATGGTCGTTCACCGCCGCGCGCCACGCGTGCAACGCTCGGTCGCGGTCATCCGGGTGCAACTGGTCGGCCCAACCGTCGCCCAGCTGGTGCTCCCGCCGCACGCCGGTGTACTCGATCCACTGCGGGCTTACATAATCGCAGTAGCCATCTGCGCGGCTCGTCCAGACCAGACCGGGAATGGACGCGAGCATCTGGCGGTGTGCCAAGTCGCTTTCTTCGAGACTCGCGTGGGCGCGCCGCCGCGCTTCGTCCTGCCGACCTACCTGCATCGCGTTGGCGGCAAGGAGTGCGGAGAGCAGGACGATCACCGCGACCGCGAACAACGCGTTGCCCAGGGGAAAGTGATACCAGCCGGCGTGCGCCCCGGCGCGGAACACCCATGCCAGGACGACCACCAGCGGGAGCGCGGTGAGGGCGATCCGGCGCAGGAATCCCGCGCCCGCGTGATCGGCGGAAAGCATGCGCATCAGGCCGGCCTGTGGTCGCGCCAGGAACACCCCCAGGCTCCACACCAGCAGCGTGAGCGCCGTCGGCAGGGCCGTGTTGGTGTAGCCCGCGAGTCCGTACAACGGTTGCACCCCGTAGAGGAAGCCGATCGCCGGCACGAGCGCCACCGTTGCGGAGATCAGTGCCAGGTACTGGCTCAAAACTACACCGCCACGGGCCTGGACATCGCACAGCAGCAGCGCCACGCCGACGAGCGCGAAGCACAGCGCGGCGGGCGGCCCCGTGCGATTGGGGTGACTCGTCGCGGTCCAGCCGGGAGGTTCCCGCATCAACCGCTCGTCGATGCCCAGATCGACCTGCGCGACATACTCGGTCACCGTCAGCGCGCCGATGACCAGGCACAGCACGGCACAGCCTCGACCAATCCCGGTGACCCAGCGTCTGCGGATGGGTGCTGCCAGCAGGCCCAGGGCCGCCCCGCCCAATAGCAGGGCCAACGCCGTGTTCGTCTTGACGCTCAGCCCACCGCCGAAGGCGGCCCCCTTCAGCGCCGCGATGTCGAAGAGCCAGCCGAGGAGGGAAAAGAATCCCACGGCAGTGGTCGCTGCACCCGCGGTGCGGGCGATGCCGATCCAGCGCCGCGGCTGCGTCCAGGCGTTCGCGGGACGGGTCAGATCCCGCCGAGCGGACATCGCCGCGGCCGGTGCCGGGTTGCCGACGACATTCTTTTCGGTCGCGGATGCCAGGGTCGCATCACCTGTGCCCCCGAAGGATGCGGGATGATATGCAAGTAATGGGATGAAAGCACTTTAGGCGACCGGTCCCGCCCGCGCTGTTCAACCGGAGCGTCGGAACGGTCGATGGGTGATGCGCCGTGCCCGCGCGGACACCGCATTGGCTCGGGAGCGCGAACGTGAGTGACTCGACCGACCGCAAGCTCGTTTCCCAGTTGCTCAGTCAGGATGCCGACCTGCGTGACATCGTCGAGGAGTTCGTGGGCAGCCTGCCGCAACGGCTCGACGAATTGAAGCAGGCCTACCAGGCGCTGGACTGGGGTCAACTGGCCGGGCTGGCACACCGGCTCAAAGGGGCCAGCGGCTCCTACGGCTACCCGCAACTCAGCGAACTGGCGGCGCGGATGGAAAGCGCGTTCCGGCAACAGCAGGCAGAAGATTTCCCGAACTGGGCGAACGAGTTCCAGGACCTCGTGGCCGCGGCTGCACGCGGGCTGGTTCAGGAGGCCTGAGCCCCGCGCCGCGCTGGGGGCCTACTCTCCGCCCGGCAGCGCCCGGTGCGTCGGCGCCGGCGTCGTTTCGGCCGGCGCGACTTTTGTCACGAAGGCGTAGAGCGACAATACGCCCCACACCATGAGTATGGCGGCCAGGCCGCTCGCCGCCGCCAGGATTCGCTTACGCGAGCGGTCTCCCACCGTGATGCCCCACGTGATGCAGAACGTCACGATTCCGTTGCAGAAGTGGAACACGGCTGCAGTCAGGCCGACCAGGTACAGCGTTACCCACAGCCAGGTCGGGAGCAGGTGAAAGAAACCGTTCTGCGTGAACTTGAAATAGCCGGGGTCCGCGGCCGCTTCGGCGAAGTGCAGCCCGCTCAGCCAGTGGGCAAAGCGGAAATGCAGGAGGTGAACGATCACGAACACGACGGTGATCCAGGCCGTGACGCGCTGCAGCGTGTACCGCCAGTTGTCCATGTAGGGGTACTGGTTCGCGTTGGGCCGCCCCTCGAGGGCGATCTTAATGCCGTACGCGGCGTGAAACGCCAGCGGCAGGAAGATGAAGAGCACCTCGATCGCAATCAGGAAGGGCAGGTCCTGAATCATCTGCACGTGCTCGTTGAAGCGCTCGGGGCCGAGGAACGCCATCGCGTTCGTGAGCAGGTGATTGATCAGGAACACGCCGATCGGCACGATGCCCGACAGCGAGTGCAAGCGGCGCAGCAGGAAGTGATTTCTCGTCAGCCAGCTTTCGGGCGCGGCACTGATCGCCTTTTCCATGCGCTTCTCACTCCCGCATGAGGAAACTCGCGAGGCGCGATTATACGACTCGGGCGGGAGCGTGCAATCCGCGTACCTGCCGTGTCTTACTCGCCGGTCACGGCGAATTCAGGCACGGTTCAGTCGCGCCGGGCATAGTGTATCCCGCCGGCCGACGCGGCTCGTCGGCGCCGGCGGACATGACACCGGAGATCACGACATGGCTGGATTGATGGAGAAGTTCACTGCCGCCGGCCATACCGAAGGCCGGCTGGCCACGATGATCGAAAACCAGACCGCGAAGCTCCCGTCCGACACGTTCCTGTGGGCCGCTGGCGCCTCGATCGTCGGCTCGCTGGTGCTCAACATCCTCGATCGCAAGGAGCAGGCGAACTTCGTCGGCCAGTGGGCGCCGACGTTGCTGATTCTCGGGCTCTACAACAAGCTCGTGAAGCTGCACGGCCACGACGCCCAGAGCTGACGCTGAATCGTTCGTCCAGGCGCCAGCGGATCCAACCAACGCGGCAGGGCATCATGATCGATTTCGGCTTGACGACCGTCGGCGAGGACGTCACTCGGCTGGGGTCGGGCCGGCCGCAGCCCCCACGCGGCACCCGGCGCGAGGCGAACATCGGCGCCGGCGAACGGGCCGCCTTCGCCCTCGGCGGCGGGATCATGGCCGCGACGGGCATCGGGCTCGCGCTCGAACGGCGGTCGTGGGGCGGCCTCGTATTGGCCGCGGCAGGGGGCGTGTTGACGTACCGTGGCCTGTCGGGCCACTGCCCGGTCTACACGGCCCTGGGCATGCACGAGGACGATGCGACCGCGACGGCGAATCCGCTGACGCGCGAGATCACTGTCGAGCACGCCATCACCATTCAGCGCCGCCCCGAGGACCTCTATGCCCGGTGGCGCGACCTCGCCAACCTGCCCCGGATCCTGCGACACATCCAGAAGATCGAGGTCCTGGATGAGCGTCGCTCGCGCTGGACAGTGGCCGGTCCGGCCCACACACAGCTCGAATGGGAAGCGGAGATTACCGACGAGCAGCCCGGCAAACGTATCGCCTGGCGCGCCGTGGAGCAGGCGAGCGTTCCCAACACGGGCAGCGTGCGCTTCGAGCCGGCGGGCGCCGATCGCGGTACCGTCGTGCGGATCTCATTGACCTTGCAGCCGCCGGCGGGCGTGGTGGGAGCCGCCATCGCCAAGCTTTTCGGCCGGGATCCCGCCCAGCAGGTGCGCGAGGACCTGCGCCGGTTCCGGCAACTGATGGAAACCGGAGAGCTGGCGACGAGCGACGGACCCTCCGCGCGGCGCGGTCGGCCGGCGCCGCCGCAGCCGGTCACGGCGCCGCGCCCGGTCGAGGATCCTGTCACGGAGGCCTCGGAGCAGTCCTTCCCGGCCAGCGACCCGCCCGCCTTCAACCCCGGCGCGCCGTAAGCGCAAGGATCCAACATGAAAGCTGTCTGCTGGATGGGCAAGCAGGACGTGCGCGTCGAGCAGGTCCCCGACCCCCGGATCGTCAACCCGCGCGACGCGATCATCCGCGTGACGTCGACCGCGATCTGCGGCTCCGATTTGCATCTCTACGACGGCTACATCCCGACGATGATGCCGGGCGACGTCCTCGGCCACGAATTCATGGGCGAGATTGTTGAGCTGGGGCCGGGCGTGACCAACCGCCGCCGCGGCGAGCGCGTGATCGTGCCGTTTGCGATCAGTTGCGGCTCGTGCTGGTTCTGCCAGACGGGCCTGTGGTCCTGTTGCGACAACTCGAACCCCAACGCCTGGATGATGGAGAAGACCTACGGGCACTCCAGCGCCGGGCTGTTCGGGTACTCGCACATGTACGGCGGGTACGCGGGCGGGCAGGCCCAGTACGTGCGCGTGCCGTTCGCGGACGTGGGTCTCACGCCGGTGCCGCCCGGCCTGAGCGATGACCAGGTGCTCTTCCTGACCGACATTTTTCCGACCGGCTACCAGGCTGCCGAAAACTGCGCGATCCGGCCCGGGGATACAGTGGCAGTGTGGGGTTGCGGGCCCGTTGGACAATTCGCCATCCGCAGTGCGTTCCTCCTCGGGGCCCAGCGGGTGATCGCGATCGACCGGGTGCCGGAACGGCTGGAACTCGCCGAGCAGGGCGGCGCCGAGATCGTAAACTTCCACGAGGAGCAGGTGTACGACCGGGTGATGGATGCCACCGGCGGCCGCGGGCCGGATTCCTGCATCGATGCGGTGGGCCTGGAGGCCCACGGCGCGGCGCTCGACGCGATTTATGACCGGATCAAGACGGCGACCTTCCTGGCGACCGACCGGGCCCACGTCCTCCGGCAGGCGATCCGGGTGTGTCGCAAGGGCGGCGTGATCTCGATTCCCGGGGTCTATGGCGGCTTCATCGACAAGTTTCCGCTGGGAGCCGCCTTCGGGAAGGGGCTGACCTTTCGAATGGGCCAGACGCACGTGCACCGCTACACGCGCCCGCTGCTGGAACGCGTGGCGGCCGGCCAGATCGACCCGAGCTTCATCGTGTCGCACCGCCTGCCGCTCGACGAAGCGCCGCAGGCGTATGCCATGTTTCACCAGAAGCGGGACGAGTGCATCAAGGTCGTTCTGCAACCGGAGTGAAGGGCGACGCGCCACATGGTTCCCCGCGACGGCGGGGGATCCCTTCCACTACAATGATGCCTCGCACGGCGTGCCCGTCGGGCTTGGGTACGCCTGGGTCGCCGGGCAGGCAGCACGCCTGCGCGGCACGCGCGGCGCGGAAGCGCGGGCGCGTGGTTTCCTATCGAGGAGAGTGGAATGGACGGGACGGTCAGTCGACGTGATGTATTGAGTGTGGGTCTACCGGCCGCGGCACTGGTCGGGGCGGGCCTGGCGGCGTTCCCGGCCTGGGCGCAGAACACGCAGCCCGGAGGGGGCGCCAAACCCAGTCAGCCGCCGCGCCCCGCTGCGCCGCCCGCGGGCCAGCCGCAGAAGCCGCCGGGCGGACCTGGCTTCACGCCTCCGCAACCGGCGCCGCCGCCCATCGCCAAGCGCAGCGGAGAGCTTGCGCCCGGAACGTGGGTGAAGTCGATGATGGATGAGGCGCACCAGGACGGCAAGTACACGCTGCCGCCGCTGCCGTACGCCCCGGAGGCGCTCGAGCCGCATATCGACGCCAAGACCATGAGCCTGCACCACGACAAGCATCACATGGCGTACGTGGAGGGGCTGAACAAGGCCCTGTGGATGCTGAGCGACGTGCGCATGGCCAACGACCCCGACCCCGCGCGGATCGAGGGGCTGCAGCGCGACGTGACGTTTAATGGCGGCGGCCACATGCTGCACACGCTCTTCTGGGCCACGATGGGCCCGGGCGCGGGGGGCGAACCCGCGGGGGCGCTGGCCGAAGCGATCAACAAGCACTTCCGCGGCTTCAAGCCGCTGCAGCGCTACTTCTCGCGGATGGCCCAGGGGATCAAGGGCAGCGGCTGGGCACTGCTGGCCTGGGAGCCGCGGGCCGACCAACTGATCACCCTGACACTCAACGAACACGACCAGCGCTACATCGCCGGCATCTATCCGTTGCTGCCGCTCGACGTGTGGGAGCACGCCTACTACCTCAAGTACGAGAACGACCGGGCCCAGTACATCAACGCGTGGTGGAACGTCGTGAACTGGACGGAGGTCGGCGCCGCCTACGAGTTGGCCCGGACCCACGCTGGGGCAGGCCCGGCCTAGTGAGCCTCATCCGTGCGGCGGCCGTGGCTGCGGCCGGGTTACGGTCGCCGCCGGCGGACAATAGGCGCCTTGCGCGGTACTGATTTTGCATGCGTGCTCCTGTCGGGCCGCCGTCGGCCGTGGACGACAGGCGTATGGATCCACCGCGGGTATCGCTGGTTACGACGATCAAGGAGCGCTGCCGGATGTGCTATACGTGCGTCCGGGAGTGCCCCGCCAAGGCGATCCGCGTCGCCAGCGGTCAGGCGGAGGTTCTGCCCGACCGGTGCATCGGCTGTGGCAACTGCGTCCGGGTATGCAGCCAGGCGGCCAAGCAGGTGCTCAGCGGGATTGCGGACGCGGAGCGGCTTTTGGCGGCAGGGGGCCGCGTAACCGCGGTGATCGCGCCGAGTTTTCCCGCCGAATTCCACGAGATTGACTACGAATTCTTCGTCGCGATGGTCCGGGCGCTGGGGTTCGGACTGGTCCACGAGGTGGGGTTCGGGGCGGACCTGGTGGCCGCCGAGTACCAGCGTCTGCTGCGGGCCTTCCCGCGCCAGCGGTTTATCGCGACGACTTGCCCGGCGATTATCGGATATGTAGAGCGCTACCACCCGAACCTGGTGCCCGCGCTGGCGCCGATCGTCTCGCCGATGGTGGCCACGGCGCGGGCGTTGCGGCGACTCTACGGTTCCGGGCTAAAGGTCGTCTTTATCGGACCATGCATTGCCAAGAAGGGTGAGGCGGCGAGCGGGGGCATCGCCGGCGAAATCAACGCGGTCCTCACCTTCACCGAGCTGCGCGAGATGTTCCGCCACCATGGCGTCAAGCCCGAGTCTCTCAACCCCAGCGATTTCGACCCGCCTCACGCCGGCACCGGGTCGCTGTTCCCCATCAGCCGGGGCATGCTCCAGGCGGCGCAGATTCCCGAAGACCTGCTGTCGGGCGCGGTCGTCGCGGCGGACGGGCGGCGCGAGTTCATCGAGGCGATTCGCGAGTTCGAGCGCGGCGACCTGGATGCGCGGCTGCTCGAGGTCCTGTGCTGCAACGGCTGCATCATGGGACCGGGCTGCACGACCCAGGCTCCGCTCTTCGGCCGGCGCTCGCTCGTGAGCCGCTACGCGTATCGCCGGATGGCGGATGCCGACCGGGAACGCTGGCACGAGCACTGGTCGGCGCTGTGCGATTTGAACCTGCGGCGCAGCTTCAACATCCATGACCAGCGCATCGAGATCCCCTCGCTCACGCAGCTCAGTGACATCATGGTGAAGCTGGGCAAGTTCTCGCCCGACGACGAGCTGAACTGCGGGGCGTGCGGGTACGAGTCGTGCCGCGAGCACGCGGCGGCCATCTACAAGGGGCTGGCGGAAATCCAGATGTGCCTGCCCTACACGATCGAGCAGCTCAAGCAGACCTGCCGCGAACTGGCTGTCTCGAACGACCAGCTCGCCAGCACGCAGGAAGCCCTGATGCAGTCGGAGAAACTCGCGAGCATGGGGCAACTGGCGGCAGGCATTGCGCACGAGGTCAACAACCCGCTCGGCACGGTGCTCATGATGTCGCACATGCTGCTGGACGAGGCGCCGCCGGAGAGCTCGACGCGCGAGGATCTTTCGCTCATCGTGAACGAGGCGGACCGCTGCAAGAAGATCGTCGCCGGGCTGCTGCAGTTTGCGCGGAAGAACAAGGTCGACTTCGAAACGGTCGACGTGCGCGACGTCGTCGCACGCTGTATCAAGGCGGCCCGCATTCCCGAATCCATCACGGTCGAGGCGACGCACGAGGGCCTGCACGAGGCGGAACTCGACGGCGACCAGATCGCGCAGGTGCTGATGAACCTGCTTACCAATGCGGTCGCCGCGATGCCCGGCGGCGGGCAGCTCCGCGTGCGCAGTGCCGGAAAAGACGACCGGGTCCAGTTTGCCGTGAGCGACACGGGCGTGGGAATCCCGCCGGAGAACCGCAAGCAGATCTTCGAACCTTTCTTCACGACCAAGCCGGCGGGCCAGGGTACCGGGCTGGGGCTGGCGGTGAGCTACGGGATCGTGAAGATGCACCATGGCGATATTCGCGTGGAATCGAACGCCGATCCGGCCGCCGGTCCGACCGGCACGACGTTCACGGTCAGCCTGCCGCGGCAACGGCTGGGGCAGGCGAATGGCAAGGCGGTCGGGGCGGGTGGTTCCTGACGGCGCCGCCGGTGGCCTGAAAGCTGGTTGCGATGGATACGCTGCGTGTGTTGATCGTGGACGACGAACCCGGGATGCAGTACAGCATCGCGCGGGCCCTCAAGGCGTTCACGGTGCAGCTGCCGGACGTGGAAGGCGAGGTGCGCTTCGTCACCGAGCAGGCCGCGAGCGGGGAGGAGGGACTCAGCAAGCTCCAGGCGTGGGCGCCGGAGATTCTGCTGCTCGACTACAAGCTCGGGGACATGACCGGGCTCGACGTGCTGGAGTCGCTCGCCAAGCAGGAACGGGAAGTCCTGACGGTCATGATCACGGCGTTCGCCACGCTGGAGACGGCGATTCGCGCGACGAAGTGCGGTGCCTACGACTTTCTGGCCAAGCCGTTCACGCCCGACGAGCTGCGCGAGACGATCCGCAAGGCGGCCCTGCACCTGGTGCTCCAGCGCCAGGCGCGCAAGCTGGCCGCAGAGAAGCGCCGCGTGCGCTTCGAGTTCATCTCGGTGCTCGGGCACGAGCTCAAGGCCCCGCTGGCAGGCATCGAGGGCTACCTGAATCTGCTCAAGGCGCGTACGGCGGGCGAGACCATCGCGGCCTACGAGCCGATCATCGATCGCTGCCTGGAACGCGCCTCCGGCATGCGCAAGCTCATCCTCGACCTGCTGGACCTGACGCGGGTCGAGTCGGGCGAAAAGAAGCGCGAACTCGTCAGCGTCGACATCCGCGAAATCGCGCGGGTGGCGCTCGACACGGTGCGGCCCGAGGCGACCAAGCGCGGCCTGACGCTCGAGCTGCACGGCGAAGGCGGCGTGCCCGCCCTGGCCGACCGCAACGAGATCGAGATCATCTTCAACAACCTGCTGTCCAACGCGGTGAAATACAATCGGGATGGCGGGCGCGTCGACGTCCGCCTGAGCCTGGACGACGCGAAGGTGACCATCGCGGTCTCGGACACCGGAATCGGACTCGCCGCGGACGAAGCGGCCAAGCTCTTCCGCGACTTCGTGCGGATCAAGACGGACCAGACACGCCATATCACCGGCAGCGGTTTGGGGCTGTCACTGGTGAAGAAACTGGCGCTGATGTACGGCGGCGACGCCACGGTCACGAGCAAGCCCGGCGTGGGCAGCACGTTCACCGTCACGCTGCTGCGGAGCAGCAAGCCGCCCGCAGGGGAACATGGATCACCGGCAACGACTGAACTGGCTGCGCGAGACTGACGAACAGCGTCTCGCGGAGCTCTGGCGGACGGCGGACGCGGTGCGCCGCGCCCATGTCGGCGACGCCGTGCACCTGCGCGGTCTGGTCGAGTTCTCCAACTACTGCGCGCGCCAATGCCACTACTGCGGGCTGCGGGCGGATAACCAGGCCGTGCAGCGCTACCGCATGTCGGCCGACGAGATCCTGGAATGCGCGCGGCTGGCTCAATCGCTGGGCTACGGCACCGTTGTGCTCCAGTCGGGCGAGGATTACGGCACCACCGGCGAGTGGCTGGCGGGCGTCATCCGCCGGATCAAATCGGAAACCTCCGTCGCGGTGACGCTCAGCGTCGGCGAGCGCAGCCAGGCGGAGCTGGCGCTGTGGCGCGCCGCGGGCGCCGATCGCTACCTGCTGCGTTTCGAGACGTCGAACGCGGCGCTGTATGCCGCGATTCACCCCTCACTCGGCGCGCGCCTGAGCGATCGGCTCGCCATCCTGCGCCAGTTGCGCGAGCTGGACTACGAGGTCGGCAGCGGCGTGATGGTGGGCATCCCCGGCCAGAGCTACGAAGACCTGGCGCGCGACATCGAGCTGTTCGCCGAACTGGACCTCGACATGATCGGCGTCGGCCCCTGGCTGGCGCACCCGCAGACGCCGCTGGGAGCTGCGGGCGTGGCGGCCGCGCCGGCGGCGGACGGGGCGGACCAGGTGCCCCCCACGGAATTGATGACATACAAGGTCGTGGCGCTGACGCGCCTGGCCTGCCCGCGCGCCAACATCCCGAGCACGACGGCGCTGGCGACGCTGAATCGCCAGAGCGGGCGCGAGAAAGGGCTGGCGCGCGGCGCGAACATCGTCATGCCGAACATCACGCCCGCCGACTATCGCTGCAAGTACGAGATCTATCCCGGCAAGGCCTGCGTCAACGAGACCGCGGAGCTTTGCCACGCCTGCATCCTGCGGCGCATCCGGGCGCTGGGCCGCACGGTCGGCACCGGCTGCGGGGCCGCGCCGAACTGGCTGGCCCGCCGCGCCGCATCGCTTCACACAAGGACACCCGATGAACAAGTGGCCTGAGATGGTCTTGAGTACGGGCGCAACGGATTACATCGCCGCGGCGCGACTGCCCGAGGTGCTGGCCCGGCCGGGGCCCGCGGTCGCCCAGGTCCGTGACATCATTGCCAAGAGCCTGTCGAAACAGGCGCTCAACCTGGAGGAGACGGCGGCGCTGCTGCAGGCGGACGATCCGGAGCTGGTAGGAGAGATCTTCGAGGCGGCGCGGCGGCTGAAGCGCGAGGTCTACGGCAATCGCATCGTGCTGTTCGCGCCGCTGTACATCGGAAACCTGTGCCAGAACGACTGCCAGTATTGTGCGTTCCGACGCTCGAATCCCGCGGCGGTGCGCCGGACGCTGAGCGAGGACGAGATTCGCCAGCAAATCGCGGCGCTCGAGAACCGGGGCCACAAGCGGTTGATACTCGTCTTCGGCGAGCATGCCTCCTACACGCCGCAGTACATCGCTGACACGGTGCGCCTCGTGTACAGCCTGCGGTTCGGGCGCGGCGAGATCCGGCGCGTGAACATCAACGCGGCCCCGCTCGACGTGGACGGCTACCGCGTCGTGAAGGAAGCGGGCATCGGCACGTTCCAGATCTTCCAGGAAACGTATCACCCCGAGACCTACCGCCGCTTCCATCCGCTCAACACGCGCAAGGGGCAGTACCTCTGGCGGCTGGACGCGCTGGATCGCGCGCAGCAGGCGGGCATTGATGACGTCGGCATCGGCGTGCTGTTCGGGCTGTACGACTGGCGCTACGAGGTGCTGGGCCTGGTGGCGCACGCGCTGCACCTGCAGGCGCGCTTCGGCGTCGGGCCGCACACGATCAGCTTCCCGCGCCTGCGCCCGGCGCAGGGTGTGTTGCACGATCCGCAGTACCTCGTCAGCGACGAACAGTTCAAGCGGCTCGTGGCGATCCTGCGGCTGGCCGTGCCGTATACCGGGCTGATCCTGACGGCGCGCGAGGAGCCGGCCCTGCGGCGCGAGGTGATGGCGTTCGGCGTCTCGCAGATCGACGCCGGCACGCGCATCGAGGTCGGCGGCTACACGGAGGCTGGCGATGCGCAGGTCATGGAGCGCGAGCAGTTCATGCTCGGCGACATCCGCCCGCTCGACACCGTCATGCGCGAGCTGATGCAGGACGGCTACGTGCCGAGCTTCTGCACCGCGTGCTACCGCCTCGGCCGCACCGGCGAGCATTTCATGGAGTTCGCGATTCCCGGTTTCATCAAGCGCTTCTGCACGCCCAACGCCCTGTCGACGCTGCAGGAATATCTGACCGACTACGCCACGCCCGAGACGCGCGCCGCGGGCGCGCGGCTGATCGCGGACGAGATCGCCAAACTCGAGGAGGGGCCGCTCAAGGAGGCGCTGCGGGATCGGTTGCAGCGGATCACCAGCAGTGAGGAAAGGGATCTGTACTTCTGAGCGAGAGGGATCGAGGGATCGAGGGACGTGGCAGTCCGCTGTGAATTTTCGCAACCGCCTTTGTGGCACCGCTCTTTGTGGCACCGCTCTTTGTGGCACCGCTCTTTGTGGCACCGCTTTTCAAGCGGTGTGCGCACCGGTTGAAAACCAGTTGACACCCGGTGCCAGTGCCAGACAGGACCGAGCCACCGGATACACGTGCGAACCGGCAACGAAATGTGCAGAACGCGTCCGAGGTTCACTTGTTCAAGCCCGGCACGCAGCTCGGCCGTTGACGGCGTACCATCTCCCCCTCAGCTCCGCTGCATGCCGTCCACGTCCGTCAGGTCGACGTCGCCATCGGCGTCCAGGTCGGCGGGCGCGCAGCCGGGGTCGGTGCTGACGCCGGGGCCGGCCAGGCAGGCGCCTAGGCTTGCGAGATCCGCCGCATCGACGTCGCCGTCGGCGTCGAGGTCGGCGACGCGGTGGCCGAGGGCGACGATCGCGTGCGGGTAGTCGCCGGCCGGGATCTGCGTGATCGTCTTGAGCTGCGTCTGTTCCGGGCCTGACAGGGCCGCCTGGAAGTCGCAGCCCAGGCCCAGGGCGGCGGCCTGGGCGAGCATGCCGCCCGCGACGAAGCCCGTCTCGAGCCGCTGGTACCACACGCCCAGGCCCGACTGCGTCAGGCACAGCAATACGTAGCACGGCGCCGGCGCCAGGCCGGGCAGCGCGGCACGCACGTCCGCGCGCACGTCGGCATCCAGCACCAGCTCGACGCGATGATCACGCGTCGTCAGGTCCGAGCCGTGCCGGTCACTGTAGCGCCAGACGCGGTCGTTCACCACGTAGATGCGGTTGGTCAGGAAATACGTCGCGATCCACGACGGGACCGACAGGCCGGCGAGACTGCTCGCGGTCCAGTGCGGCGTGCAGCCGTAGCCGGCCCAGAGCAGTTGCGAGAGGCGCTCCGCCGTCAGGTCGAGATCGGTGCGCAAGGCGTGGCTCAGGTGCGCGCCGGCGAGCACGTTTTCGAGCTCGTTGGCGCCGTCGGTAATCGGGCTGGGCAGCGAGCCGTCGGACGAGACGGCCACCAGGTCGGTCTTGAGGCCGGGCACGCTGTTGATGCCGAAGTTCAGGTCGGAGATCTGCGGGCAGTTGGCGAGTTGGGACGAGGTGCCCGTCCAGAGCGACACAGAGGCCATCAGGGCGAACATATACGAAACGCCGGCGTCGAAGTCGCGCTCGCGCTCGTAGTTGATGCGGAAGGCGTTGGTGACCGTCGCAGACGACAGCCATTCCAGCGCATGCTCCTGAGGGTGGTAGATGTAGCTGCCGTTGTGCGTGCGGAGGATGATCGTGCGGTAGCTGCCGGTGACGGGCGCGCGGCCGGCCGCCCACAGCACGTTGGCAATCTGCTGTTCGGTCGCGGTGCCGGTCAGGCCCGAATGACGCGAGACGCGGCTGTTGAGGCAGATCTCGGTCGAGCGGCCCGTGATGATCGGCGGCGGCAGCGGGCCCGGGCCGCCGGCGCGGGCGCCGGGCACGGCCAGGTAGCCGCCGACCGCCACGCCACCGAGGCCGAGTGCGGCGGATTTGCAGAATTCGCGACGCGTCAGGCCGTCGTGGGCGGGACCGTTGGCTTCTTCCGCTCCGGGCATCGCTGGGCTCCGATTTGAGGGTCTGGATCCTTGGGCAGACTTCGGCATTGTAACGATCGAGTAAGTGCAGCTGAAGCGGAATGTCGAGGCGCGGCGCCGAGGCGCGCCCGTACGGGCCGTGTGTGGCAGGGCTGCCTCTCGGATCTGATGGGTCGCAGTGGGATTGGCTGCTTGTGTTGCCGTGCCTGTGCGCAGCCAGCCGCTGCACAGCCATGTTCTAGACTCGGCCTCCTCGCAAATTTCTTGTGGCGGCGCAACGTTCTGACTACGATGCGGTTGGTTGCCGCGGTTGCATCGGCCGCATGAGGATTGACAGGCGGCCTGCGAAGCCTGCACCCGCAGTGTCTGCTCAACGGCGGCAGCCGCCGGAGACGGGGATGGCGCCGAAGGCCGCTGAGACGGGCACCCTGGCGCGGCTCTTGCGCCTCAAATCCGACCTCGGTCAATCGCCTCGACAGCAGCGCGAGCCTGACGAACTCTCCACGGCGCTGGTCTTGCGGAGACTGACCGGCGATCTCCAGGCGTGCGAGACGACCAACGACCACCCGACCCGCCTGCTCTGCATCAATTGCGGGTATTCCCAGCAAGGCGTGCGGATGAATGCCTGCCCCGAATGCGGCTTGCCGCTGGCGGCGTTCTATCATGATCCGACGCCGTGGGGCGCGGCGCAGTCGCTTTTTGAGTGGTGGGCGACGGCGACGAAGGTCTGGAGCTGGAACGCGCGGATCCGGCTGCGCAGCTCGCTGATCCCCGCCACGCCCGCCGCTCACCGGTTTGCACTCTGGTCGATTCTCGTGACGGCCGTGCTCGGGAGCCTGGCCTTTGCCGTGGGGCACGCGGACACGCGCGGCTCCAGCCGGCTCCTGGCGGGCGTGTTCGTCGTGCAGCTGATCGAGGCGTTGGTTCTGATCGGCCTCGCTCTGCTCGGGGTGGTTTACGGGATGATGCGCGGCATGCGGAGCACGTGGCGCCGGCGCTACCGGTTTGCGCCGGGCTCCATTTACTATGCGACCGCCTGGTGGCCGCCGACCGTCGCCACGGTGCTGCTGCTCACGGTCGCGTATCGGTGTTGTCCCGTGCCGGACGTGTTCGCACTCCTCGTGGTCGCGGCCGGGTTCGGCCTGGCACAATGGGGCGCCTGGCTATGGATCAGCCTGACGGATTCGCAGTGCGTCACGTTGCCGGGGCTGCGGATCGGGCTGGTTGTGCTGGTCTGCTCCGTGGCTGGCAGCCTCGGGTTGGCGGCGGTGCCGGGATCAAGTCAATGGGCCGCGTCGCGCGTGCTGGTGGGAGAATCCGGCCTGGCCCGAGTCCAGACGTTCCGCTCATTCGCGCCGGGGCCCCGCCCGGCGGGGCCGAAGACGTACGCGGTGATCATTGACGCCATCCCCGATGCTGGCAGCGCGCCGGTGCTCCAGGTGGTGGAGCGAATGGGCGCCAACCGGCCCTACATCGTCATGAACGGCGACGAGGCCACTCTCTTCAACATCGAGCGCGCCTTCGAGGCATTGCGCAAAGACGTGCGACGGGACGACCGGGTGATCCTGTACATCAATGGCCACGGGGCACGGGACGGGGCGGGGGCAATTCGCGTCGCGAACGGGCTCGTGACGAGCCAGAAGGTGCGCGATCTCGTGCGTGATATGCGCACGCCGCACGTGCTCCTCATGATCGAGTCGTGCTACGCGGGCAAGTTCATCCAGGCGTTGCGTGGCCAGAGCGCGGTCGTCTTGACTGCCACGGACGACAAGGATCTGGCGTTTGGCCTGACGCTTCGTCCGTTCTGGAAAGCGCTGCTGGACCCAGACACCGACGTGGACGGCACCGGTCGCGTCTTGTTGTCCGATGCGTTCTGGGGAGCCTACGGCGCGATGCTGCAAGGTGCGGAGGATGCACGCATCAACCTGCTCACGCGGAGCCATACGGACTGGTTGCGCTACCGCGACGAAGCGTACAGCATGCCTCAACTGGAGGTGCTGGGGCTGGCGGATGATACCGAGTTTTTCGTGGAGGTTCCCAAGACGCCGCCTGACGGCGCGCGATAGCGCTTCTGTCACGCGCCGCGCGCCAGAAGCTTCGCGCGCAGGTTATCGCATGCATCGACGCTGACTCGACGCGCGAGCGCAACCTCGTCCCGCAGGAACGCAGTGAAGATAGCGCGGCACGCAGTGCTGGGGCAGGGCCGCGCCACGTTTCTCCATCTCGTTCACGCCGTCCCGATGGGACGGTGCGCGCGAGGGTGGTTGCGCAACTTCCGCTTTCCCAGCACTGCGTGCTGGGCAACCATCGGGCCGTCCCGATGGGACGGCGTGTGTGGTGAGGCGTGCGTGTTACCCGCCACGATGTGGCGGGCTTTCATCGGGCCGTCCCTTTCGGGACGGCGAATGGGGAGACGCGAGGGTGGTTGCGCGACTTCCGCTTTCCCAGCACAGCGTGCTGGGCAACCATCGGGCCCGTCCCGACGGGACGGCGTGTGTGGT
>CAZVRR010000004.1:0-32767 GCA_964629745.1 uncultured Planctomycetales bacterium
GTGTCGGACTGCCGTCGGCGCAGAGCACGCCGCCGCCGTAGGGTGCATACCCGTTCGCCATCGTGAACCCGTCGATCACCGCGGCCGGCGTCTGCCCCGCGCGAAGATGAAAGCCGCGATGAAACTCATCCAGGCTCCCGCCGGCATCGATCACGCACTCCTGCGGCCCGCCGCTGCTGCGCAGCACCAGGTCGTGCCCGCGGAAGTCGAGATCGCGATTGCCCTCGCCCGCGTACATTCCCGGTGCGACCTCAACGTCGGTTCCCGGCAGGGCCGCGTCGAGGCCTTCCTGGATCGAATCGAACGGATGCGCCGGCGTGCCATCTTCGGCAGGAGCGCTGACCGCCGTATCACCCGGCCCCGGGTCGCCCGGCGCATCGTCATCGACCCGCAACGGACTCAATTGGCCGCCGACAAAGTCCTGCTCCCCCATGCTCTCGGACAGGTCGACGTAGACGCGGCTGGGCGGATTGAAGACCCAACCGGACCGGGAGGGCATAAGGGTGCCGGAGAACCCTGCCGGCACATACAGCTCGTAGTGCCCCTCGGCGTCGGATGTATCGAAGATCGGGAGCGGATCAGCCGCGATCTGCACATCCGGAACCACGGAGCCGCTGGAGTGTCGCACGGTCCCGCTGAGAATCAGCGCCGTGCGCGATGCTTCTGGCGTGTTGCCGTACACGCCGAGGTTGACCCGTCCGCCATTGGGTTCCGGCTCAGCCGCGTACTCGGCCAGCGGGTCGCCCGCGTCAACACAGGGCGACTGCACCAGGTCCGCCTGCCAGGCGCCTGACTGAGCGTCCCAGTGCCCGCCCAGGCTCTGGAGATGCCAGTCGCCTGTCGCCGGTTCCACGAATCGTGGGTCGGCGTCGATCACGCCGGTGCCGGGCCAGCCGCCATAAACGTCGCACCAGGTGACGTCGAAGGTGGACGCGCCATCCTGATCGAAGAGTTCGCTTCCGCCGTTCCAGAGAATGGAGTTGTAGAACAGCGCCGTACCGGCGCCGGCCTGTTGAGTCGAGCCACACACGGCGGTACGACCCGCGCCGGCGCCGTTCAGGCCGAATGTGCAGTGCGAGAAGGTCGCCGCACTGTTGCGCCGGATTCCGGCGGCGCCGCCCTGCGCCGACGCCTGGTTGTTGACGATGAGGCTGTGCTCCACCAGCAATGCGCTGTCCCAGAAGCAGTGTACGCCGGCGCCGTCCACGCCGGCCAGGTTGCCGTCGATCAGGCAGCCCACGATCTCCGGATTGCCATGTGCACAGTAGACTCCGCCGCCGCAGAACTGGGCGGAGTTGTTGCCCTCGATCCGACAATCTTCGATTCGCGGATCGCCATGCGTGACATAGATCCCGCCGCCGCCCCAGAGGGCCGTGTTGCCGGCGATCACGCAATTCCGGATGGTCGGGCTGCCGCCGGCGCAGGAGATGCCGCCGCCGTACGCGGCGTACCCTCCCGTGATCGTGAAGCCGTCAATCAGCGCGGCGCGCGTGAGGGCACCGCGCAGGGCGAAGGCATTGTGATAGTCATCGTAGCCAGCCCCGCAATGGATGAGGCAGTTCGCGGCGCCGCCCGCGCTTTGCACCTGGATGTCGCGGCCGGCGAAATCCACGTCGCGATTGCCCAGGCCTGCGTACGTGCCGTCCTGCACGAGCACGAGATCGCCGGCCGCCGCCGCGCCGATCGCCTCCTGGAGCGCGTCGAACGGATGCGCCGCCGACCCGTCCTCCGCCGGATCACTGAGGCCAGGATCGCCCGGCCCCGGATCCGCCGGCGCGTCGTCATCGACGTGAAGAATCACGCTGCGCGGGCCCGCGGTGCGGTAGGTGCTCGGCGCGGAGCCGTCCTCCCGCAGTCCCGACGCCGCCAGCGGCACGACCAGGCTCAGCAGGCAAATTGCTTTGTTGTACACCTCTGCCTCCCGTGTCCGCTGCGCGTCAGCGCGGCGGTTCCTCCAGGGTGAAGCCGTCAAACGGCCAGCCGGTCAACCCCGCCAGCTCCTCCGGATCCCAAAGCGGCAGGTCGTTCAGAAAGATGCGCGTCACGGCCCCGGGCGTGGGATAGACATCCTGCCGCCATCCGGTCCCGCGGCGCAGAAACACCTGCCAGTTGTCGGAGTAGTCAGGCGAGAAATTCATCTCCTCCAGCTCTTCCTCGCCAAACTGATAGAGCTCACCCACCGGCGTGTGGCGCGCTGAACCGTCGCAGTACGCGACGTTGCCGGCGTTCACGGCGCCGTGCCAGCCGGCGGCGGAAACATCGTGCCCCTCGCTCAGCAGCCGGGCGGTCCAACTGAAGATCGGCTCGCAGTACAGCACCGTCGCTGTCGGATGCTCGATCGCCCAGGCCGAATGTACGGCGGGCGCCGTGCTCAGCCTTGCTTCCTGGATCGCCGCGCCCGCCACCCAGTTCAGACCCAGGCCGGTGATCCGGTAACTGTTGCCCAGGTAGCTGAAGCAGGACATGCCCTCCGTCTCCAGCGGGACTTCTAAATCGGCCAGGTCTTCGATCTGGTAAGCGGGGAGTCCCAGGTCCGCCGGGCAATGGAACACGTCCGCAATCGACTGCGATACGTATGGATTGAGCGGCCGGTTGCCCCAGGCACCGTCAACCGTGATGATCATGATATAGCCGATCTCGGCCGGCATCGGCAGGGTCGGCGTCGCGCCGCCAAACGCCCGCGGCAGCGCCGTGTGCCAGCCCCACCACGTTCCGCCGAAGCCCATGCCATGGTCCATTCGCACGTCGTTGCGATGGACCGGGACCAGACGCGCGCCCGCGTCGTCGAGCGCGTAGGCATGTGACGCCGCCGCCAACCGTCCCAGGTTGGCCAGGCAAATCACCTCGTTGGCGCGTGCGTCGAGGTACGCCAAGCTCGGCACCAAGATCCCGCCGAGCACACCGACCCAGCCCAGCATGACCAGCAACTCGACAAGCGCTACCCCTCGCCTCATGGAGCACCTCCCGCATCGACTTCACCTGCCCCCGCGGGCACGCAGGGCGGATCGGTCATCGTGTATCCCTCCAGCGGCCAGCCGGACGGCTCGCCGCCGGGCGGTCCGCCCATTGGCACGCAGTCCGGAGTGCTGTACGTGATCAGCAGCGCCGCGGGCGCGGGATAACAGTCGGCCTGCCACCCGTCGCCGCGACGCAGAAAATAGTCCCACTGGGAGGCGTAGGAACCATCAAATCCCATCGCCTCCAGCTCCTCCTCCGAGAAATAGTGGTACTGGCCGATGGCAGTCAGGCGTGCGGAACCATCCACGAAGGCCACGTGATCCGCCGCGAATTCCCCATGCCAGCCGGTATATTCCGCTTGCTTTGGTTCCGGCGTGTGATCATACGCGTTCCGCGCCCACCACAGGAACCGCGAGTCCGCGTACAAGACGGTCTCGGCCGGCTGCGCGATATTCCAGGCCGGGTGAGCCCCAGGCCCGGTTTCAACTCGCGTGCCCGCGACGGACGGGCTGGACATAACCAGGAGCCCCGTCGTATTTCGGCGATAGCTGTTGCCGAGATAGTCAAAGCAGGGCATGTCCGCAGCCTCCGCCGGCGCATCGAGCGTACCTGTACCCCAGACCTCGGGGTCCACCGCCGGATACCCGCTGTCCGCCGGGCATCGGAAGACGTCTGCCACGTCTCCGCCCACATACGGGTTCAGTGGCCGGTTTCCCCATTGGCTCTCGTCCAGGATCACCAGCACGTCGCCGGCGCTGGTGGGCATCGGCACCGTCGGCGTCACGCCGCCATAGGCCCGCGGCAGCGCCGTGCGCCAGCCCCAGCGCGTGCCCAGAAAGCCCGCGCCATGGTCCGCCAGCACTTCCATCCGATGCAGCGCGATGAGCTGCTGATGCAGATCTTCGGCGGCATACGTGTGCGAGGCGGCGCCGATGCGCCCCAGGTTCGCCAGGCATGCGGCACGCTGACTGCGATCGTGCACGCGGGAATGTACGGGCAGCGCGAGAAATCCCAGCACCATGAGCGCGCCGACCAGCATCAGCACATCCGGCGTGCTCATGCCGCGCCGGGCGTGCCCGCGAACCAGCGCGGCAGCGGAGAAACACGAGACCCACACAGCCCCACGAGCAGGCACCGTCAACATGATCACCCTCCGACAGGAAGCTGCTCATAATATTATAAGGAAATCGAAATCGCGGGACAATGGCTGGACCCGACGAATGGCGCAACATTCCGCCGTTCGCGCGGTCTGGCGCCGGAATTCAGCCGGCGCGAGCCACCCCGGCCGGCGTGCGGCCGCCCGGCGCCCGCTGCGTCGTCTCGGTTGCTGATACCTGCCGTCGTGCCACGTCCCACAGATCCGCCACTACCGATTCGGCGGTCGGCCAGCGGCCCGCGCCGCGCCCGCGCACGAAGCCGGCCGACCCGTCAACGTGTGCGATCTGTGCCGCATTCCATTCCCGCGGCACCGCCGCCAGCGGGTCCTCCGCCGACAACGCCACGAGTCGCACGCGCGCCGCGAGCGGACGCTGGTCAAATGCCAGCGCCGCCACGTGGCGCAGCACGCGGCCGGGCCCCGCCGTTTGAAGTGCCGCTTCCACCGACGCCGCTGACAGCTCATCGCGCTCAACTGCGGTCTCGGGAAGGCTCAATCCCGTGATCGTCCGTGCCACGACACGCAGCTTGTCCGCCGCATCCAGCCCGCGCAAGTCGCGCGACGGATCGCGTTCCGCCAGCCCGAGCCGCTGTGCCGTCTGAACCGCCGCCGCAAAGTCCACACCGCGGCTCACGGCGTCCAGCACGTAGTTCGTGGTGCCATTCAGGATGCCACGCACGGCGCACACCGCTGGCCGCGCCGAATCCGACAATCGCTCCAGCAGCGGCATGCTGCCGCCGACGGCGCCGGAATAGTGCAAGTCGCGCGCGCATGCGTCGGCCAGCCGGGCCAGCCGCGCCCCGTCCTGTGCCAGCAGCGCCTTGTTCGCCGTCACAACGTGGCTGCCCGCGCGCAACGCCGCCTCGATCGCCAGACCCGCCGGCTGCACGCCGCCCATCAACTCGACCACCACGTCCGCACCGCAGCGCACCGCCGCCAGCACATCGCCGGTGAGCCCGCGCGCGTCGGGCACCACGCCGCGGGCGCGCTGCGGATCGCGTACGGCGACGGCGACAATCTCGAACAGCTCCGGCATTTCCTGGAGCAGTCCGTAGACACCGCCACCCACCGTACCCAGCCCGAGTAGCGCGACGCGGAGTCGGACTGGGCGTTCCGGCTCACAGTACGCCGTGGGCCCCGGACCGATCTGCGTGGGCCGGACGCCACCGATCCGGCCCAACTCGAACACAACGCCCTGCGCCCGGGCAAACGCGACGGCCTTGTGCTGGATGATCGAGCCGTCGGTGCGCAGCGCGTCCGTCCACGTGGCACGGGCGAAGCGGCGCGGGGCCGGGCCCGGCCGCGCGGGGTCGGTCTCGTAGAGACCGTCGACGTCCTTGACCAGTCGGCAGACCTGCGGCCGCAGCCGCTGGGCCAGGAACAGCGCCGTAAGATCCGAACCGCCGCGCCCCAGCACGACGGCACGCCCCTGCTCGTCGCAAGCCACAAAGCCCGGCACCACCACCACGCCATGCGCGGCCAGCGCGCGGCGCAGGGCCGTTTCATCCAGGTCGGCCGGCACGGCGTCGAGCGAATCGCCCTGCGCCACCATCCCGATCGCCGCCGGCCCAAGCACGCACGCCGGAATGCCGGCCCGGTCAAGTTGCAGGCCGAGCAACGCCGCACTGTGCAGCTCGCCGGTGCCGACCAGCGCCGCAACCGTCGCCCCGCTCGCATCCGGGCACAACAGGCGACTCTTGCGCAGCAGGGCATCGGTGCGGCCGGCCAGCGCGGAAACGACGGCGATCACCTGGTACCCGGCGCGGCGCCAGCGGTAGATCTCGTGCACGGCCAGGCGCAACCGCGACTCGCGCTGCAGCACCGAGCCGCCGAACTTCAAAACGATCAGGCGCTCAGCGTGCATGCCTGCTCCTCCTCCGGCTGGGGCGCCGCGCGGGCAACGGCCAGCGCTTCGTCCAGTGCGGCAATCAGCTCGTCCGGGTCCTCCAGGCCGATCGACAGGCGCAGCAGGCCGTCCGTGATGCCGACCGCGCTGCGCTGCTCCGCCGGAACATCGGCGTGCGTCATCGTCGCCGGATGCGTGATGAGTGACTCGACCGAGCCGACGTGCTCGACGAGCTGGAACCCGCGCAGCGCAGCGAGGAAGCGTTCGACCGCCGGCGCCCCGCTCCCGAGGGCCAGGGACACCACGGCGCCGTGGCCGCCACGGTGCTGGCGCCGCGCCAACGCGGCATCCGCGTCCGACAAGGCCGGGTAGCAGACGCGCGCCACGCCGGCCTGCGTTTTCAACCAGCCCGCGATGCGTTGCGCGGTCTGCGATTGCCGCTCGATCCGCAGCGGCAGCGTCTTGATCCCGTGCAACGTGAGCCACGCATGGAAGGGCGTCTGAATTCCGCCGGTGCACTTGCGCACCCAGCGCAGCCGCTCGAGCAGTTGCTCGTCGCGGCTGACGATCGCACCGCCCAGTGCGAGCGAGTGGCCCTCGATGAACTTGGTCGTCGAATACAGCGCGACGTCGGCCCCAAGTTCGAGCGGCTGCTGGAGAACGGGCGTGAGAAAGGTGTTGTCCACGGCCAGCGGCACGCCCGCGGCACGGGCGATGCGTGCAACCGCCGCAATGTCGGTCAGCTCGAGCGTCGGATTCGCTGGCGTCTCGACGAAGACCAGGCGCGTCTCGCGCCGCAGCGCCGGCCGCAGCGATTCCGCGCGCGGCGTGTCGACAAACGTGGTCGCGATTCCGAGCGGCGTGAGCAACTGCTGGAGCAGGCGCGTGGTGCCGCCATACACGGCCCGGCCGCAGACGACGTGGTCCCCGGCGCGCAGCAGCGCGAGAAACAGCGCCGTCTCGGCGGCCAGGCCCGAGGCGAACGCGACCGCGGGCGGGGCCTGCTCCAACGCGCCGAGCACGCTTTCCAGCGCGGCGACCGTGGGGTTCGACACGCGCGAGTAGGCGTGCGGCGCCGTGCTGTCGACCCGGTCGCGGCAGAAGGTGGTGGACTGGACCAGCGGCGCCACGAGCGGCGCGCCGTCGTCCCGGCCCTGGCCGGCGTGCGCACAAAGCGTGTCCGCGGACTGCGAAAAACGAATCGTCTTCATGCCGTGAACTCCTTCACGGCATCAAGAGTTCCAGATGGGACGCGGGGGACAGCGACGATCGCTGTGTTCTTTTTGACGAGTCCCGCACGAGGCAGTCTCGTCCGCATCGTTCCCAACGTCTGGGCTGGCCTCGGCACCGTGGCGCCCGGCAGACGGGCACTCGGTTGCCGCCCGGGACCCGTGAGGCTTCCCGGGGCTCTTGATGCTAACGGCGGGCACTGTAGCGAGTGCGCCGCATGCGTCAAGCAAAAAATCTGTCAGGCGGGTGGGGCGCTGACGCCAACGCCGTCATTTGCGCCGAATGCCGAGCCGCTTCATGCGCGACTCGAGCGTGGTGGGCTTGAGCCCCAGCAGCCGGGCCGCGCCGCGATCGCCGCTGACACGCCAGTTCGTCTGCTCCAGGGCGTTGAGGATCTGCTGCCGCTCGCTCTCCGCCAGCGTCAGCACGCCGGCGGCCGGCGGAAGACTGCTCGCCCCGCGCGGCGCCGCCGGCGGCCACTCGTTCAGCTCGAGCACTTCGCCGGAACTGAGAATCACGGCGCGCTCGATCACGTTCTGCAGTTCGCGCACGTTGCCGGGCCAGTCATAGCGGCGCAATGCGTCCAGCACGGCGGGCGAGAGCGATTCGATCTGCCGTCCCATGCGGGTCGCGTGGAGCAGCGCGAAATGACGGGCCAGCAAAGGCACGTCGTCCGGCCGCTCACGCAGCGCCGGCACCCGGATCGGGAACACGTTCAGCCGGTAGAACAGGTCGTCCCGGAAGCGACCGGCGCGCATCGCCGTCTCGAGATCGCGGTTCGTCGCGGCGACGACACGCACGTCGACGCGGATGGTCTCCATGCCACCCACCCGCTCGAACTCCCCTTCCTGCAGGACGCGCAGCAGCTTGACCTGTAATTCGAGCGGCAAGTCGCCGATCTCGTCGAGGAAGATCGTGCCACCATTGGCGACCTCGAACCGTCCGATCTTCCGCGTCAGGGCGCCGGTGAAGGCCCCCTTCTCGTGTCCGAACAGCTCGCTCTCCACGAGCCCGGCCGGCAGTGCGGCGCAGTTCACCTTCACCAGCACGCGCCCGCGCCGGCCGCTGCGCGCATGTATCGCCCGCGCTACCAGCTCCTTGCCCGTCCCGGTCTCACCCGTAACCAGCACGGTGGAATCGGTCGCGGCGACCTGCTCGATCGCCCGGCGGACTCTCTGGATCGCCGCCGACTGCCCGACCATCTCGTCCGGCCCCAGCGCCGTCCGGACCTCCTCGCGCCAGTACAAACTCTCCATGCGGAGCTTCTTCAGTTCCTCCTCGGCGCGCGTGAGCTCCGTCACGTCGACCAGCATGCACATTACGCCCGCGATCTCTCCCGACGCCGCGTGCAGCGCCGACGTCCAGATCGCGACGTCCAGCCGACTGCCATCCTTGCGCTCCCGGTTCACCTGCACGCCCGCCACGCCTTCGCCCCGCAACGCCCGCGCAAACAGTTCCTGGAACTGGCCGCGCTGGTCTTCCGGAACGATCGGCAGCGGCCCGTGCATGACCTCCGCGGCGGTCCAGCCGAAGACGCGTTCGGCGGCCGGATTCCACATCTGCACGCACCCGTCGCGGCCCAGGGCGATGATCGGCGCCGGCGACGACTGGACGATCGCCTCGAGCCGCTGGTTCGATTCCCGCAGCGCCTCCAACGCCTCCTTCCGCTCCGTGATGTCGCGTGAAATCCCGATCAGGCCCACGATTGCGCCGTGCTCGTTGCGGTAAGGCGTCTTCGTGGAGAGGAAGACCCGGCGGCGGCCGCCTACCGGCAACTCCGCCTCAAAGGAGGACGAAACCCCGGTACGCAGCACGGTGAGGTCGTGCTCCATGATCCGCCGCGCCGTCTCCGGCGGGAACAGTTCGTCGTCGCGCCGCCCGATAATCTCGGCCACGGCTCGGCCCACGTACCTGGCGCCTGCGGCATTGATGGTGACGTAGCGCCCGGCGCAATCCTTCAGGAAGATCGAATCCGTCGTGCCGTCCAGGATCGCCTGCAACAACTCGTTGGAATGCGTGGGCAGCGGCGGCGCGTGGACGCGGACGCGCGGCGGCGCACCAAACAGGCCGTCTCCAGGATATGCGTCCGCCATCGTCCAAGGCTCCCCGTGTGCGCGAGAGGGGCTTTGCCCGAACACGCTGCGCCCCGGCTCGCGCTGGCCCGTCTTAGGCATTGTACCGCCGGTCCGTGCACGCTCCATGAGAATCGCCCGGCCAGGCCGATTTCGATGGCCGCCCGGCCCCCCTTCCGCTACGATGCGCCGCCCCGATGGGCGACACGCAGGATCGGTCATGCAGCAAACCGCAACGGCAGCAGAAAAACCAAAGCTGGGCTGGCGTTTTCCCCGCACGTTCTGGGTGGCGAATACCGCAGAGCTATTCGAGCGCGCGGCGTATTACGGAATGTTCATTGCGCTTGCGCTCTACCTGACCGATCGCGTGCATTTCTCCGATGTGCACGCCGGATGGGTCGCCGGGTGTTTCGCATCGGTACTCTACCTGCTCCCGATGTTCATGGGCGCGATGGCCGACCGGATCGGCTTTCGGGCGGCCCTGATCATGGCCTTCAGCCTTCTCACGTTCGGGTATTTCCTGCTGGGTGCCACGCAGCTCAAGCCCGTCGTGCTGATTTCACTCGCGATCATCATGGTCGGTGGCGCGATCGTGAAGCCGTGCATCTCCGGGACGGCCGCGAAGTCGTCCGACGACGCACACCGCGCCCGCGCGTTCTCGATCTTCTACCTGGTCATCAACATCGGTGCTTTCCTGGGCAAGACCATCGCCAAGCCGCTGCGCACCGGATTCACGGTACCAGGCACAGAAATCCACCTAGAGCTGGGACTGGAGTACATCAATTTCTACGCGTCGGCGATGGCCTTCCTGGCGTTGATCTTCGTCACGCTGTTCTATCGCAACCTCGACAACCCCGGCACGGGGCGCAGTCTGCAGTACGTGTTCGCTGGCCTGGGTGATGTCCTGCACAATTTCCGCTTTCTCAGCCTGATCGTAATCGTCGCCGGTTTCTGGACGATCCAGGGTCAGCTCTACGCATCGATGCCGAAATACGTACTCCGCGTGGTCGGACCGCACTCCTCGCCCGAATGGCTGGCCAACGTGAACCCACTGGTGGTCGTGCTGCTCGTCGTGCCGATCACCCACCTGGTGCGGCATCTCAAGCCGGCCAGCTCGATCGGCATCGCGATGGCGATCGTGCCGCTGTCCGCCCTGACGTTCTCGCTGAGCCCGCTGGTTCAGTCATCTACCGGGACGACCGTCAACGTGCTTGGCGTGCACATGCACCCCGTCACCGTCGTTGCGATCGCGGCCATCATTTTGCTCGGACTGGCCGAGTGCTTCCTCTCGCCCAAGTTTTACGAATTCGCTTCGAAACAGGCGCCGCCCGGCCAGGTCGGCATGTATATGGGCTACCAGAGTCTCACGACGTTCATCGCGTGGGCTTTCGGATTCACAAGTTCAGGCTACCTGCTGCGCGCGTTTTGTCCGAACCCGACCGACCTGCCTCCGGCCGTCTATGAGCAATGGCGCGCTGCCACGGCGATCCCCTCCGCGGCTCCCCTGCCGACGGAGTACGCGCACGCGCACTACCTCTGGTACGCCTACGCCCTGGTCGGCGCAGTCGCCTTCGTCGCCCTCCTCGTTTTCAAGGTGATCACCGACTCAATCGACCGGCGCCGCGCGGCCGAGGCGGCCGCGGCCGGCGCTACGCCCGCGTAGCGCAGCAACAGCGCTGGATCACACGCAGAACAGGAACGCCTGCGACCCCCGCGACGCGGCCTAGCGAACCACCCACTCCGTCAAGCGCGTCGGCCGATCAAACATCATCACGTAGTCGAAGTCTTCGGCCAGCCCAAGCATGTCGTAGTGAATGACACGGCCGTACGTGGCAGCGCGCTGCTCCGGCGTCTGGGTCATCGTAGCGCAGCCGGACACCAGGCCAAGGCCGACGAGCAACATCAGAACCACCAAAGCGCGCATACGGCACCTCTTGAGGTCAGACACACTCAAGTCCGTAGCAAGTGTTGGCGAACGTGCCGGGCCTGTCAAGGGCAGGCCGCGGCCGGGTCGCGCCAGCCGGCCAGCACCGCCGCCGCGCCGGACGCCACGCCGGGCAGAACCAGGCGCAACCCCCGCTCCTGCGGCCCCTTGTGCGACAGGTGCACCCACCAGGCCTCCGGCGGCATGGCTGGCGCCACGCGATCCGCCCACTCCACGGCGACCACCCCCCCCGCGTCAAGCAGCTCGTCCCACCCCAGGGACCACAACTCTTCCACATCACCCAGCCGGTACGTATCCAGGTGCCAGAGCCGCAGCCGCCCGGCGTATTCGCGCACCAGCACGAACGTCGGACTGACGACGGGCTCATCCGCCGGCACATCGAGCCCGGCCGCCACCCCCTTCACCAACTGCGTTTTGCCGGCTCCGAGCGGCCCGCTCAGGGCAAGTACCTCGCCGCCACGCAGGAGCCGGCCCAGTGCCCGGCCGATTTCGAAAGTGTCCTGCGGGCCGACGGACTTCAAAATCAGCGCGGCCGCCGCCCCGCTCACCGGAAATGCTCCCAGCCCGCCCGTGGGACCGGGCTGCGCCGACCGGCCGCGTCCGCCCGGTACACGCCCGCCCCGGCCTCGAAGCTGCCCAGGCGCTGCAGCCGCAGTTCGGCCAGCACCGCCGCGGAAGCGTCGGGCGCGGCGGCGACGAGCAACTCGAAATCCTCCCCGTCGAACAGCGCGTGATCGCGTGCCGGCCGGCCATCGCGTGCCGCCATCTGCCGCGCGTCGGCGTGACTCACCTGTTCCAAGGCTGCTTCGTCCAGCACCGCCGCACACCCCGACGCCTCGCACATCCGGTGCAAATCCAGCGCCAGGCCGTCACTGATGTCGATCATCGCGTGCGGCGGGCAGCGCGAGTTGAGTTCGAGCGCCAACGTCACGCGTGGTTCGAACGTCAGGTGCCGCCCCAGCAGCGAACCGCCGAGTCCGCCGCTGACGTAAAGTGCGTCGCCGGGCCGCGCCCCGTCGCGCCGCACGGGCCGGCAACCGGGAGCAGGTCGCCCGGCGATGGAGACGCTGATGACCGTCGGTGCGTCCCAACTGTTCGTATCCCCGCCGACGACGGGACACTGGTACGCAACACCCAGCGCGTGCGCCCCGCGGACGAGCGCCGCGGCATCGTCCAGGCTCAGTCGGTTGTTCAACGCCACGGCGCAGAGCGCGGCCGCCGGCCGCACCGCCATGGCGGCGCAGTCACTTAAGTTCACCGCCATCGCCTTGCGCCCGATCTGGGCCCAGTCGTGCTGCGTGGAGCGGAAATCCACTCCGTCCATCAGCATATCAACCGTCCACAGCCAGCCCCCCTCCCCCGTAAGCTCTGCCATGTCGTCGCCGAACGGGACGCGGTCGGGCCTGCCACCCGCGCCCCCGGCAGCGAGAGTGGTGCGCAGGCATTCAATCAGGGCGGTTTCACTGCGAGCGGCCGGTTTCGCCATCCATCACCTGTCGCAAATTGTACCGGCCGTGGACCAGCAGGGGCGGAATTCCCCCCGCAGCGGTTTGCGGACACGGCCGCCTGGCAGCCGATAAAGGCGATTCCATCGACGCGGCGCGGGGGCGACGCATCAGTGCGGCGAAAAGGTTTGACCTGCCACTTCTGCAACCCTAGGATTGATTGCACCTGCAGCCCAGGCTGGAGCCGTTCTGTTGCCCCAGCGCGGGCTTGTTTGTATCAAGGCAGGCGGCCGGGCGGCAGCCTGCATGTCCTTCTGGAGTGGGCACTCGTGGCGGGCGAAATGTCCAGCGACTGGACACCTCCGGATGCGGACGCGACACGCGGCTCTCCACTGGCCGCCCGTCTCACCCAGGCCTGCCCACCCGACCTGCTCGTCAGCATCCTGACCGTCGAATCCGATGTCCTGAAGCGCGCGGCCCTCGAAGCCCTCGGGAAAAAAGGCGCCGCCGAACACGCCTCCATCGTGGCGCGCTTCCTGCACGCCGACCGCACGACGGCGGCCATCGCCGAATCGTGCCTCTGGCAGCTCTGGCTGCGCTCCGGCTCGCCCGGCGTCGACGCCCAGCTCGCCGACGCGTGCACCCTCGCGCAGAACGGCCGGCTCTCCGAGGCCCTGGCGCTGCTCGATCACATCATCTCGGGGCGTCCCGACTTCGCGGCGGCGCACCACGAGCGGGGCGTCGTGCTTTCGCTGATGGCGCGATCCGACGAGGCGGCTGCGGCGTTTCTCCGCGCGCGTTCGCATAACCCGCACCACTTCTCCGCCGTGCTGAGCCTCGGCCATGCCTACGTGCAGCAGGGCCAGTACCAGCAGGCCGCCCAGTGCTATCGGCAGGCGCTCGAGCTGAACCCGCGCCTCCAGGCCCTGCCCGAGCTGGCGCAGCGCCTGGAAGACATGACGAACACGGGCCCGTCCGTGTAGCCCGTCACACCCCGGGGCACTTGGCGGTGCAGAAACTCCTTCTCTTCGGCGGTTCGTTCGACCCGATCCATCACGGGCACCTGATCGTCGCGCGCGCCGTGGCGGAGCAACTCGACATCCCGCGCGTCGTCCTGATCCCGTCCGCCCGCCCGCCGCACAAGCCGACGCACCGCCTGGCGCCGGGGGCGCAGCGACTGGAGATGTGCCGCCAGGCCGTGCAAGGCGACGCGCTGTTCGCGGTGAGCGACTGGGAAGTCACGCAAGCCGGTCCGAGCTACACGCTGCACACCGTCGAGCACTTCCAGCAGGTCAGTCCCGCGGACACGCAACTGTACTGGCTGATCGGGATGGACAGCCTGCGCGAGCTGGCCACCTGGTATCGCGTGGGCGAGCTCGCCGCGCTTTGCACGCTGGTGACCGCGGACCGGCCGGGGTATGAGTTGCCGGACTTCTCCGAACATGCGGCGGTCATGTCGCCCGCAGCGATCGAGCGGCTCCGCGCCCACGTGCTGGTGACGCCGCGGATCGAGATCAGCGCCAGCGATGTGCGTCAGCGGGTGGGGGCCGGGCAGAGTATTCGTTACCTGGTGCCGGACGGGGTCGCCGCGTACATCGCTCAGGTCGGGGTGTACCGGGTCGGCGGCGCGCCGGGTTGAAGAAATTCACTCCTGCGCCGTGCGTTCGATCTCGGGGGCTGGCTCCGCCGGCTCCGCGCCACGGGCCGCGGAAAGCTGGAGGCGATTCTTCCCGGTACGTTTTGCGGAAAGCAACGCCGCATCCGCGGCCCGCACGAGCTGCTCGCGCGACGTGCCGTCCCACGGGAAGCTGGCCATCCCGCCGCTGACGGTGATTTCCGCGGGTCCGTCCGGGCCGAGACAGTGGAAGTTGTGCAGGCGGATCGCCTGGCAGAAACGCTCGGCGTAGGCGAGCGGGTCGGCGGGGTGGTGCGAGCCGGGCACGCGCGGCTTGTCGGCATCCCAGAATACGAGTGCGAACTCGTCGCCGCCGTAGCGCGCCACCAGGTCCGCTTCGCGCGAGCAGCGCGTCAGCAGGTACGCCACCTCGCGGATCAGCGCGTCGCCGGTCTCGTGGCCGAAACGATCGTTGTAGTCCTTGAAGTTATCGATATCGAGCAGCAGCAGCGTCAGGTGCGCGCGATTGCGGGCGCAGTGCTGGAGGAGATCGTCGAGCCGCGCCTCGAAATACCGGCGGTTGCGCAGCCGGCTGAGGTCGTCGGTCCAGGCCAGGTCCTGCCAGTGATCGCGTTCGCGCGCGACCGTCACGACGGCTTCGACGAGCTGCGCGTAATCCGACAGGCGTGCCGCGACCGCCGCGCCGTACGCGCCGCGCGTGCAGCGTCCCAGCGTGATCCGGCCGATCACGCGGTCCTGGCTGCGGATCTGCTCCTGCAGGACGGTCGCCCCGGTGTCGCCCGCGCTGGCGAGCAGCTCCCCCAGCTCGATCACGACGAACTCCGCCGCGAACGTGCGCCGCACCAGCTCGGCCATCCGGGCCAGGGCGACGCGCGGTCCCTCCGAGAGGTTCTTGATCACATCGACGAACTGGGCCTTCTCCTGGAGGCTCGGCTCGGGCTCGATGGTTTCCGGCAGGGCCAGGGCGGGCATCTTCAGGGCGCGCTCGAGGTCCTCGCGCGTCACCGGTTCGATCACATACTCGTCCGCCCCTTCGCGCACCGCTTCGCGGGCGTGCGGCTCATCGGCCGGCCCGCACGTCACCACCAGGCGGGCCTGGGGAGCCACCTCGCGCAGGCTGCGCACCGCCCGCAACACCTGGCCCCCCGCCGAGAAGGAGAGCAGGATCCCGTCAAACGCCTGCTGGCCCGCTTCCCAGATTCCGGAGAGGGCCTGGTCGGCCCAGACGTGCTGGCAGTGCGGCAGCGCCCCCAGCGTGGCCGCGTGGAACGGCTCGGGCCCAATCACGAGAATGCGGGCATCCGGTCGCATACACCCAACCAGGTCAGCCGAGGGGCCGTCAGCCCCGTCGCACGCGCAGGGCGGCGGGCGCGAGACTCTCTGGCTGGATTGTACGTTGCGGGCCGGGTGGATCCAAGCTTCGGACGCGCGCGGCGCAGCCCAGGCCAGGTGGATCGTCACACGCGCGCGGGGCGGGGTCGGTCGGCAGACCGGTCATGCGCAGCAGGCGCAGCAGGTCGGCGGGGCTGCGGCTGAGCAGTTCGATGAGTTCGCGTTCCGCGGCGACCACGCGGCGCAGCGGTGCGTTCGTCAGCCCCGGCACGGCGCGGTTGGCATAGACCACGATGCCGCTGGCGGGCCAGGTATCGCGGACGTACTGCACGATGCGCAGCTCGGTCGGTCCGAGCCAGTCAGCACCGATAAACGCGAGGTCCGCGATTTCCTCCGGCCGGCGCAGCAGTTGGACGCACGCGGCGTACGCGTCTTCGAGTTCCGCGACGCGCAGGCGGTGTGTCCGCAGCCAGTTGTCAACGTGGGCGGCCAGGGGTGGATCGGCAGCACGAATGTGCAGCGCCTGTCCCGCGAAAGCCACAGTTGCCCTCGCGCAAGGAATCCGCGACCTGTACGGCTGCGTCAGGTGCCGCGATCCGACAGCCACGGCCGGTACGGCCCGCGCCGGCCGAACCCGCTCCGGTGCGTGATCTCCTCGCTCGAGATTGATGATACGATTTTGGCGGGGCGCTGAAAAGGGCCGCTCGATGCTACTGCTTTCAGCTCGCGCGATCAGTAGCCGCGCGCGGGCGGCGCGGGGCCGCTGTCCACGGTCAGCTCGTACTCGTCCTGCAAGCGATCTCCGGTCGGCGTCTGCAGCCGGGCGGTGAGGATGTACGCACCGGGCGCCAAGTTTGGCTGTTCCAGGCGCAGGGGAAACACGTACAGCCGCAGCGCCGGATCCCAGTACGTCGTCAGTTGTTCCTTCGTGTCGAGGTTGACGGGCCAGAACGCCAGCCGATTGTCGCGCCGTTCCGCGCTGGCCAGCCGGCGGGCATAGACCTCGAAATGCAAGGTGCCCACCAGCTTCGTGTTATCTCCAAAGGAGTCATAAGCGCCGAGCACGACCTCCAGCCCGTCGACCTGGCCCGTGCCCGCCAGGCTGACCACCTTGGTCCAGAAGGGCTGGATCTCGATGCGCGTCGGCATCAGCAACTGGATGTACGCGGCCAGTCCCGGATTATCGGCCTGAACCCGCGCGCCCGGCTGCTGGCAGCCCAGCAGCAAAACGAGCCCGACGCCCGGCAGGATGCATGCTCTCGACATGGGCCGTACCCTCGCGCGACGGCGAAACTTATACAACGCCCCGCGCGTTTCCGCCAGCCGCGACCAGGCCCCACCCGCCCTGCCCGCCTACCAGTAGCGCTCGTAGTGGATATTGCCCGCCGACTCGGGCGTGTGCGTGACGAATCCGCGCGTGTGCAGCAGCCGCTCGGTCTCCTCGATCATCGCCGGATTCCCGCACAGGAACACGTGCGTCTGCTCGGGATCGAGGTCGCAGTCGGCGCGCTGCCGGTACATATCTTCTTCGAGCAGGATCTGGATGCGCCCGCGCAGGCCCGGCCACGCCTCGTGCGCCGCGGGGCGCGAGACGATCGGGACGTACCGCACGGTCGGATCCTCGTGCGCGATCTGTTCCAGCTCCTCGCGGTAGCCGAGGTCCGACAGGTGCCGCACGCCGTGCACCAGGCTGAAACGCCGCCAGCGCTGCTGTCCCCGGTAGGTCCGCAGCATGGAAAGAAACGGGGCCAGGCCCGTGCCGGTCGAGATCATGAGCAGGTCACGACCGGCCGGAATGTGGTCCAGCGTGAACTCGCCCTTGCACACGCTGTCCATCCACACGCGGTTGGGAAAGTCCTGGCGCCACAACTGCGGCGTAAGCTTACCGGCCTCGATCAGCACGACGAACAGCTCGAGCCAGGCGGTCTGCCCCGCATCCGAGGCGATCGAGTAGGCGCGCTTCACCATCGGGACGCGGCCCGGCCGGCGTGCAAACCCGGGCGTCTCGGCCAGCCCGGCCGGCAGCGTTTTCGGCAGCCCGAGCGTGATGAACTGCCCGGGCGTGAACGCCGGCACCGGGCCCGCATCCGCCGCCACGCGGACAATGCTGAGCGTCTCGTTCAGGTCGTGCCGGTAGACCACGCGCGCGTTGGTGGGGTCGTGTTCCATGAAGCCCTGATTGTACAGGGCACCCGCAGAAGAACGAGGTCGCGCGCCGCGCCGCCCCAGGGGCGACTATCATTGCTTCGGAGCCGCAGCACAGCGGGCCGGCGGCGCACGACGACATGGACCCCATACCACGACATCACGGCGGAATCATCCACACGTACCGCAAGTACGATCCGCAGCGCTGCCCCATGCCCGACGCGGCGGCCCCGGACCTCGTGACGCCCGCCTTCGACCACCTGCTCACCTACGGCAGCCTGCGCGACCTGACGCCGGAGGAGCTCGCCGACGCCGTCGTGCTCGATCCGCGCCAGATCGCGGGCCTGGGCCCGAGCCTCGCCAGCCTGCGCGCGCTGCTGGAAGAGCGCAAGCGGCGCATCCTCGAGACCTATGAGAGCGGCGCCGTCCGGCGGGCCGCCGAGCGCGCCTACCAGGAGCTGGCCGGCCGGATGAAGCCGCCGCGCCAGGTGCGGGAGCGCTTCGTCCAGGCGCTGCGCGCCGAGCAGCTCGCCGATCTCGAGAAGCTCTGGTACCGGCTGGAGCAGCGCAGCGATTTCGCCCGCCAGGTGTTGCAGCTCAGCCAGCGCCTC
Source organism: uncultured Planctomycetales bacterium (assembly GCA_964629745.1). Lineage (GTDB taxonomy): Bacteria > Planctomycetota > Phycisphaerae > UBA1845 > Fen-1342 > JAAYXS01. The sequence goes on from CAZVRR010000004.1 coordinate 18,377, forward strand.
GCCGAGCGCGACGAGATCGAAGAGCTCGCCTCGAAGTACCCGTTCACCGGCCATACCGAGCTGGACGTGCCCAAGGCGCTGGAGCTCAAGGAGGAGCTCGAGTCCATCGACCGGCTGCTCAAGCAGCTCGAGGAGGCGGCCCGCACGGCCAAGGTGTACCTCGTCGACCTCGACGCCCTCGCCCGCTTCGCCGCGGAACAGCAGCTCGACGATCTGCGCCGCATCCAGCAGCAACTGTCCGAGCTGCTGCAACACCAGGCCCGTGAGCAGGGCCTGCTCAGCGAGCGCGGCCGCTTGCAGTTGACGCCGAAGGCGTACCGCCTCTTCCAGGGCAAGCTGCTGACCCAGATCTTCGCCCAGCTCCAGGCGGCGCGGAGCGGACGTCACAGCGCCGAGATCACCGGCGACGGCGCGGTCGAGCTGCAGCGCACCAAGCCGTACGAATTCGGCGATTCGCTCGCCAACATGGACGTGACGAGCTCGGTGCTCAACGCGCTGCTGCGCGAGAGCTGCGCCGCAGCGGGGTCTTCCGCCCGCGGCGGGGTCCGGCTGACCCCGGCCGACATCGAGATCCACCTCACGCGCAACCATCCCAAGTGCGCCACCTGCGTGCTGATGGACATGAGCGGCTCGATGCGTTGGGGCGGTCTCTACGTGCACGTGAAACGCATGGCGCTCGCCCTGCACGGGCTGATCCGCAGCGAGTACCCCGGCGATTTCGTGGATTTCATCGAGATCGCCACGCTGGCCCGGCGCCGCCACATCGCGGAGGTCGCCGCACTGCTGCCCCGGCCAGTGACGATCTACGACCCCGTCGTGCGGCTGCGGGCCGACCTGGGCGACCCCGACTTCTCCGAGCTGGCGTTGCCGCCGCACTTCACGAACATCCAGCACGGTCTGCAACTCGCGCGCCGCCTGCTGGGCGCCCAGCCCACGCCGAACCGGCAGGTGATCCTGATCACCGACGGTCTGCCGACCGCGCACCTCGAGCAGCAGCAGCTCTACCTGCTGTATCCGCCGCACCGGCGGACGGCCGAGCACACCCTGCGGGAGGGGCTGCGCTGCCGCGCGCAGGGCCTGACGATCAACATCTTCCTGCTCAGCACGTGGGCGCAGAGCTCCGAGGATGTGCAGTTCGCCCACACCCTGGCCGAGGCGACCGGCGGGCGCGTGTTCTTCGTCGCGGGGCGCGAGCTCGAGCGGTTCGTGGTGTGGGACTACGTGAAGCGGCGCCGGCTGATCATCGGCTAAGCGGCGCCGGCCGGTCAGCGCGGGCGCGAGCGGGCGATGGCCTGCGTCAGGATCTCCTGGATTTCCGCGGGCCGCGCGACGTGTTCCCAGCGCATGGGAGCCTTATCCGAGGCGCTGGGCAGCATGCACAACGAGCCGAGCCGCAGCGGCGGATGGAACCACGCGCGTTCCGGGCGGACCTCGGCGATCTGGGTGAGGCTCAGGTCCCCGACGTCCACGCTGAACAGCCCGCGGAAGCACAGCACACGCCGGTTCGTCAGCACGTACAGCTGGCTCGCCCAGTGCAGCGTCGCGACCGTGACCGCGAACACGCCCACCATGACAGCCAGCAGCGCCAGCGAAGCCCCCAGGGAAGCCTGCCCCTGCGCCATGTACAGCGCGGCCGCCACGACCACCGCCGCCACGACGAGCTTCCAGGAATACAGCGCAATGCACCAGGGCGACGGCCGGATCGAGAGCTGGATGATCTCGCCGCCGTCGAGCAATTCGACCGCCGCCGCCGCCTTGACCGGCGCGGCCGTCGCAGGCGCTTTCGCGACGGCGGCCTGGATCGGTTGGCTCGCGGGCGGCTTGGTCACGGCATCAGCTCCGGGCGCAGAACGCCGATGTGCGGCAGATTTCGATAGAGGTCATCGAAATCCAGGCCGTATCCGACGACAAACAGATCTTCGATGTCGAACCCGACAAAGTCAACTTGGACGTCGGGCGGCGCCTTGGCGGGCTTGCGCAGCAGGACCGCGGTCCGCAGGCTCGCCGGCTGGTGCTCGCGAATCATGGCATGCACGGCCCGGATTGTCCCGCCGGTATCGAAGATGTCATCCACCACCAGCACGTGCCGCCCGCGGACGTCGCCGGACAACTGCATGATGGTCCGCGGCTTGCCGGCGCGGGTCGTGGCGCCGGGGTACGCGGAGATCTGCACCAGCGCGATCTTCATCTTCACGGGCAGCTCGCGGATCAGGTCGGCGAGGAAGATGATGGAGCCGCTGAGAATGGGCACCAGCGTCAGTCCCCCCTCCTCCACTTCGTACACGGCGGCGATCTCGCGCGCCAGCTCGCGGACGCGGCGCTCGATCTGCTCCCGTCGGAAGAGGATGGTCTCGACGTCGGCTTCCAGGCGCGCCATGTGCATCGTTCACGGTCCTGACGCGCGGTTCAGGTCGGGCCCCGGGGGTTCGCCCGCGGCTGACTTGAGCGGATCGGCGTCGACTGCGATTCCGGCCCCCTGCAAGGCGCGGTACATGTCCGCCCCGTCCAGGTCGCGGGCCAGCGCCTGGACAAATATATCGACAGCGCGGAGCCGTTCGCGCGCCCGCTGCCGCGTCGTCTCGAACCGGAATCCGTCCTGCAGGCGGATGTCCCAGTAGCGGTATTCCTGCTGCCGCTCCCAGCTCGAGACGATCTGGTTCAGCGGACGACCCTCCGCCTGGAACTGCCGGAACTGCCGCAGCACGTGCATCACCCCGACGTCGTCGAGGTTCTCCGCCTCACCCAGCAACTGGGCCTCGAGCAGCGAAGTGCCGCGGTCGTTGCATTGCCGGATGGCTTCGGCCGCCAGGCGGCCGGTTTTCGGCGGCAGGTGGTGCGCCGCGTGCTCGTGCAGCGCCGCCGCGGCCAGCTCGCGCTGGATGTCGTTCGTCGGACGGCTGAGCAACTGCCAGCGCGTGACGCGCCGCTGCTGGAACTGCGTCGCCCAGCCGGCGCAGTGGAACAGGCCGGCCGCCGCCAGCGCCAGCAGGTCAACCGCCTGGTCCGCGACCTCCGGAATGCGGCCCACGAACTGCGTTAGGCGGGCGACGCGCTGGGCACGCTCCCACAGCCACAGGTCGCGCCGCTCGTCCTCGACGTTGAGGACCAGGAGCTGCTGCGCGGCAGAGGCAACCCGTTCCAGAGATTGCACGTACACTCCCGAGATCCGCGGCGCTCCCCGGTCAGACGCAGCCCACCAGGCGCCCACGGTGACTTGGCCGGTAACACTGTCGAAAAGTGTACTCGACGCGCCGACGGGGCAGCAAGCGCCGAGCGCGTCGCTTGTCCGTCCCTGGCGCGCCAGGTAGGCTGCGCGGCAGGCAATTACCCCCACAGGAAGGAGAGGTTGAGATGGTGCGAACGGGAATCTGGACCACGGCCATATGCGTGTTTGGCTTGAGTCTGGCCGCCTGCACGAGCGATGCGGCCAAGCGCCGCAGCGGCCCGCCGCCCATTCCCGAAGGTCAGCCCCCTGCCGGCGCGAGCGACAGCCGGGGCATGTCGGCGCCGGCGGTGCAGGCGACCGACGTGCAACCGGCGGCCGGCCAGGCCCAGCCCGGCACGACGCCGGCCCAGCCGGGTGACAGGATCAGGATCACGCGTCTCGACGAGCTGCCGCAGCACGTGTACCCGCTCAAGAGCAAGGCCGTCGACGCCCTCTCGAACCCCGCGACCATCCGCGACCTCGCCGCGCGGGTCCGCGCCGACGTGGAAGCCGACCTGGCCAAGTACGAGATCAACGATCCCGCGACGCTGCAGCGAATGTATCAGCAGTTGCTGACAATCGCAGTCATCGAGGAACGGTTCGATGACGTGCTGGCCTGGAACGAGAAGATCAAGGCGCTGGAAGACAAGGAGGCCAGCCGCCTGATGATGGGCGTGCCGTGGCAGGCCACGGCCGCCGCCCGCCGCGCCGCCGGCAGCGATCCGAACGCGCCGGCCTTCAAGCAGGCGTTTCGCCGCGAACTCGAGCAGCGGATCGCGGCCCTGCCGTGGGACGTGGTGCAGGACGAGATCCAGCGCACCAAGGGCCAGGTCGAGATGTACAGCGAAAACCTGATCAAGGGCCTGGCGAAGACGCAGTTTCAGCCCACGCTGGACAAGACCGGCGAGTTGGACGCGGACGCCGCGGGCGCGCTCCTGCGCATGTACGTGACGCTGAAGCAGCGGCTGCCCGTGCGGGACGAACTCGTGGCCGTGTACCAGGCGGTCATCGACGCGCACAAGGAAACGAAGCCCGACATCTGGAAAGCCCGCGACGTGACGCTGCCGGCCGGGACGTGCGAGCCGGTCCTGCTGGCCGCGTGGGATTCCGGCACCGACCCGGCGCCCTTCGAGAGCATCCTGTGGCGCAATCCGCACGAACAGCCGGACGGCCGGGACAACGACAACAACGGATTCGTCGACGACGTGCACGGGCCGGCCTACGACATCGACGCCCGGCCCACCACGGGCGAACTCTACCCCCTGGGCGACGCGGCCGGCCGCATCGCGCAGGTCATGGCGCACATGAAAGGGCTGATGGACATGCAGGCCGCCATCGACAGCCCGGAGGCCAGCGTGCTGAAGCGGCACCTGGCCGACCTGCCGCCCGAGCAGGTCGAGGGCTTCATCGAAGACCTGGGCCTGGCGGGCAACTATGCCCACGGAACGCACGTGGCCGGCATCCTGGTGGCCGGCAACCCCTGCGCCCGCCTGCTGATCGCACGCCTCAGCTATGACCACAAGACGGTGCCGATCGCCCGCACGCTGGAATGGGGCCGGCGCGATGCGGCCAAGTGCCGCGATACCGTCGAGTACTTCAAGCGGGCCGGCGTGCGCGTCGTGAACATGAGCTGGGGCGAAGCCATGCAGGATGCCGAGGATTCGCTCGAAAAGAACGGCCTGGGCCAGTCGGCCGAGGAGCGCCGTGAGCTGGCGCGCCAGGTGTTCGCCCTCCAGCGCAGCGGTCTGTTCGAAGCGCTTCAGCAGGCGCCGCAGATCCTTTTCGTCTGTGCGGCGGGCAACGAGGACAACGACGTGGAGTTCGACGAGTTCATCCCCTCGTCCTTCGACCTGCCGAACGTGCTCGTGGTCGGCGCCGTGGACCAGGCCGGCGAGCCGACGTCCTTCACCAGCGCCGGACGCACCGTTCAGATCTATGCCAACGGGTTCGAAGTCGAGAGCCTGGTCCCCGGCGGCACCCGCATGAAGATGTCGGGCACGTCGATGGCCTCGCCCCAGGTGGCGAACCTGGCCGGCAAGCTCTGCGCCGTCGATCCCGGACTGACGCCGCAGGACGCGATCGCGCTGATCAAGAAGGGTGCGGATCCCACAACGAAGGGCGAGGTGACCTACCGCCTGCTCAATCCGCAGCGGTCGCTCGAGCTTTGTCGCGCGCGGCGCGGCTCGTAAGCGGCGCGACGCCGTTGCCGCGCTGTGCCGCGGGCGCTTCCTCCGCCGGTGCGTGGAGGAGGCGGTAGTTCCACAGGGTCAGGGCGACGGACAGCGCGAGCAGCAGCGCACCGGTTGTCTGGTGCGTGGTCGTGATGATGACATCCAGCGTTCGTGGCCGGTTGGTCCACGAATCGTTCCCGCTGACCAGCAGCGCCAGGATGCCGAGCACCACCTGCACGCCGACCCCGGCCAGCAGCGCCAGGCCCAGCCGGCGCAGCACGGGTGTCGTGCCGTAGAGCCCCCAGGCGCGCAGCCCGGCCGCGGACGCGGCAATCACTACGCCCACGGCGAGCGTGATGTGCAGATGCAGCGCCGCCGCGCCGCGTTGCACGAGTTCCGCGGGCGGCGTCTGAAGTCCGGACGGCAGCACCTGGAGGGCCCAGGTGAAGTGCCGCACCAGCGCCCCGACGACCAGTTGGCACAGCAGCAGCACGACGAGCAACACGCCCAGTCCGCGATCCGTGCTCGCGCCGCGCGCCGGTACAAGTTGGCAGGTGCGCGACCACGCCGGCAGCAGCAGCACCGAGATCGCCACCAGCAGGCCGAAGAACATCTGCCCCAGCACGCCGTGCAGGATCGCCAGCGCGATGTTGGGCGCCGTGTCCTCCGGCGCCGTGCTGAGCGTGAAGCGTCCCGTGACGCGCAGCCCGCCGAGCACCCCCTGCAGAATGACCGCGGCCAGTGCGACCCACGCCAGCGTGCGCAGCCAGCCGCGGCGCTCGGTCGCCTGGATGTAGATCGCCAGGACGAGCGTCGTGAGGCCGACCAGCGATCCGATCAGGCGATGGGAATGCTCGAAGTAGATTCCGCCGGTCATGCGGGCCAGCGGAAAGAGGAACATGTTGTAGCCCTCGGTGTTGGGCCAGTCGACGACGGCCAGCCCGCTGTCGGTACCCGTCACGCTGCCGCCGACGACCAGCAGCAGCAGCGTGGCCAGTGCCGCCACCCCGGCGAACGCCGCGGCCCAGCCCGCCCCGAGGGGTCGACGCACGCGGCGCCCCAGCGCTGCCCCCAGCGCCGCGAGCGCGGCCGAGAGGATCAGCGAGCCCGGGATCCACACCGCGGCGCTGCGCGCCAACTGTCCCGGCTGATCGCCGCGCAGCAGGCTGCCCAGCACGAGCAGGTTCAACGCCCCGGTCAACAGGCCGGCGCACCCGCCGCCACGGATGCCGCGCGGGCTGAAAACGCCGGCGAGGACGCCGCCGCCCACCAGGCACGCCAGCAGCAGCGCAAATGTGAGCCAAGTCGGCAGACTGATGCCCGGCAGGCGCGCGAAGAAGCCGCACCCCCACATCGCGACGGTCGTCACGAAGCCCAGTGCGAGGATATCGGCGGCGCCGGTCGCCGGCGCACCTGCGGGCGCGGCGAGCGCGGTGCGCGGCACTCGTGTGCGTAGCGGCGGCGTTGTGTGCGGCATACCGGTCCCGTCTGGCGCGCCGGTTCGCGCGGCCAGCTCTTCCCCCGCGTGCTGAAGAATAGCGCGCGGCCGCAGGACTGACCAGACCGCGGCGCCGCGCCGTCATGCGCTGCATCCGCGCCCCGGCCGGTGACGTCGCGTCGTCGCGCGCCGCTTCGCGCTTGCCAACGCGCACACCTTGTGGTAGCTTCCCTGCGCGATACGATATGTTGTAGAGTGTGAGCGGGCGTGGCTGGCGCGGCGTCCTGTCCGGCCCACCGTGTGCGTGGAAGAGCAGCAGGGTGTATCTCAAGCGCATCGTACTGCACGGCTTCAAGAGTTTCGCCGATCGGACGGAGTTCGACTTCGGCCCGGGCATCACGTGCGTTGTGGGCCCGAACGGCTGCGGGAAGAGCAACGTGCTCGACGCGGTGCGCTGGGTGCTCGGCGAGCAGTCGGCCAAGAGCCTGCGCGGCAGAAAGATGGCCGACGTGATCTTCTCCGGCTCGCGGTCGCGCAAGCCCGCCAACGCCGCGCACGTCGAGCTCACGTTCCAGGATTGCCGCGGCAGCCTCGCCACCGACGAGAACGAGGTGCGCATTGCACGCGTGCTCTATCGCAGCGGCGACAGCGAGTACCGGCTCAACGGCGCGTCGTGCCGGCTCAAGGACATCCGGCACCTGTTCCTCGATACCGGCGTCGGCGTCGACGCCTACAGCATCATCGAGCAGGGCCGCGTCGACATGCTGTTGCAGGCCGACCCGCTCCAGCGCCGCGAAATCTTCGAGGAAGCCGCGGGCATCAGCCGCTACAAGGTCCAGCGGGCCGAAGCACAGCGCAAGCTCGAACGGACGCAGAACAACCTGTTGCGTCTCAACGACGTCATCGATGAACTCGAGAAGCGCTTGCGCAGCGTGAAGCTGGCGGCGGGCAAGGCGCGGCGCTGGCAGGAGCACGACCACCGCCTGCGCGAGCTGCGCGCGTCGTTCTCCCTCGCCGAGTATCACGAGCTTCAGACGCAGCACCAGGCGCTGGCGGCGCAACTCGCCGACCTGGCCGGCCAGGTGCAGGAGCTCCAGGCGGAGCTGGCGCGACACGACGCGCACTCCGCGGAACTCGAGCACGCGCTCCAGGAGCAGGACGCCCAGGTCCAGGCCGCCGACGCGCGCCTGGCGGCGCTGCAAAGCGAGCAGAGCGCCCTGGAGGAGCGCATCGCGCAGAGTGCGCGGCGCATCCAGGAGCTCCAGGCGACACGCCAGCGCCGCGAAGCCCAGGTCGCCGAGATCGAGACGCGGATCGTCGCGCTGGACGAGCAGCTCCGCGCCGAGCACGCCGGCCTCGAGTCATTGCGGACGACGGCCGCCGCCAGCGCCGGGCGGATCGGCGAATTGCAGCGCGTGCACGGCGAGGCGGCCCAGCGGCGGGACGATGCCCGGGCCGCACTGGAGCGGGCGCGGACGGCCGTGTTCGAAGCGGCGCGGGCGGCCGCCCTGCTGCGCAACGAGCAGACCAACCTCGCCACCCAGCGCCAGCGCCTCGAGGCCCAGGCCCAGCGGCTGGCGGCGCGGCGCGAAGCGCTGAGCGCCGAACAGGCCGAACAGCAGCAGCAGGAACAGCACGCCGCCGCACGTGCCGGAGAGCTCGAGGCGCAGACGGCCGCCCTGGCCGCCACCATCCGCGACGTCGAGGCCGACCTCGCCCGGCTCGCCGGTGAAATCGAGGCCGCCGGCCGGGAGATCGCCGCGGCCAAGGAGCAGCGCAGCGCCGTGCTCTCGCGGCTCGAGCTGCTGGAAGATCTCGAGCAGCGGCGCGAGGGTGTCGACCAGGGCACGCAGAGCGTGCTGGCCTGGCGTGACGAGCCGGACCCGCGCGGCACCGTGCTGGGCCTGGTCGCCGACCTGCTGCGGATCGACGACCCGCGCATCGCCGCCCTCCAGCCGGTGCTGGCCACGTTCGAGAATCATGTCGTCGTGCAGGAAGCACATGCCTTCCTGGCCGAGCTCGCCCGGCGCGGGGGCGCGCTGCCCGGCCCGGTGCGCGTCATGGCGCTCGATCGCCTGCCCGCCGAACGGCCTGCCGCGCAATACGAAGATGCGCCCGGCGTGGTCGCCCGTGCGGCGGACTGGGTCAACTGTCCCCCCGAGCTGCGCCCGCTGGCCGAACACCTGCTCGGCCGCGTGATCGTGGTCGACGCGCTGGAGCGCGCCCTGGCGCTGGCCGGCGGCGCGCCGCACGGCTACCTGTTCGCCACGCTCGACGGGCAGATCATTGCGGCGGACGGCCGAATCACCGTGGGGGGCGCGCAGGCCAGCCCCGGCCTGATCAGCCGCAAGGCCCAGATCCGGCAACTGCACCTGGCGCTGGATGAGCTCGAAACGCAGCTCGAGCACGCCACGCGACAGCGCAGCGCACTCGAGCAGCAGCGCAGCGACGCGCAGTTGCGGCATGGTTCGCTGCTGAGCGAGATCGCCGCCGCCCAGAAGGAACACGCCGAGGCCCGCACGATCCTGACGCGGCTGGCGGGCGAGCGCACCCGCACGCTGCGCGAGGCGGAGGTTCTCGCCGGCGAGATCGAGGCGACGCGCCGCGCCCTGGCCGAGCTCGACGCGCACGCCGAGCGCTTGGCACAGGAAAGCGCCGCCGCCGGCGAGACGCAACAGTCGCAGGAAAGCCAGACCGGCGCCCTGGGCCGCGAGCTCGAGGCGCTCGAGCAGGCCCTGGCCGGGCTGGCCGCCGACCGCATCGTGGCCAAGGTGCAGGCCGGGCGCGCCAGCGAGAAGCTGGCCGCGGAGGAAGAGGCCCTCGCCCGGCGGCGCAACCAGCTCGCAGCCCTGGCCCGCGAGCAGGAGGCCGCGCGGCAGGAAGCCGCCCAGGCCCTGGCGCACAGCGCCGCGGCGGAAGCGGAGCATGCCGCGGCCCAGGCCCGCGCGGGAGCGTGTGCCGCCGAGCTCGAGGAGCAGCGCGGCGCGGCGGTGCAGTTGCGGGAGCAGCGGCAGGCGACGCGCAGCGCGCTGGAAGGCAGCAACACGGCGGCGCGGGGCGTCGGCGAGCAGATCCGGACGCGCGAATCCGAGGCGCACGCGGTCGAGGTCACGCAGCGCGAAGTGCAGGTGCGGTGCGAGAACCTGGTCGCCCGCGTGCAGGACGAGCTGCAGATCGACCTGGTCGCCGGTTACGCCGCGTACCAGCACGCCGAGCAGGACTGGGAGGCCGTGAAGGCCGAGATCGCCGAGCTGCGCGAGAAGCTGGCCCGCCTGGGCAGCGTGAACCTCGATGCGATCGTCGAGCTGGAGGAGCTGACGCCGCGCTTCGAAAACCTGACGCTGCAGCGGACGGACCTGGAGGAATCGATTGCGCGGCTGAACGCGCTGATCGTGCAGCTTGACGAGGAGTCGCAGACGCGCTTCGCGGCGACGTTCGCGCAGATTCGCGAGAATTTCCAGGCCCTGTTCCGCAAGCTGTTCGGGGGCGGCAAGGCGGACGTGCTGCTCGAGCAGCCCGACCAGCCGCTCGAAAGCGGCATCGAAATCATCGCCCGCCCGCCGGGCAAGGAGACGCAATCGATCTCGCTGCTCTCGGGCGGCGAGAAGACGATGACGGCCGTCGCGCTGGTGATGGCGGTGTTTCAGAGCAAGCCATCGCCGTTTGCTTTTTTGGATGAGGTCGACGCGGCCCTTGATGAAGCGAACACTGAACGCTTCAATAGCGTGCTGAGCGAGTTCCTGGCATACTCGCAATTCGTGGTGATCACGCACAGCAAGCGCACCATGCAAGCGGCCGACGTCCTGTACGGCGTGACGATGGAGGAACCGGGCGTGAGCCAGCGCGTGAGTGTCCGGTTCGATGACCTACGCGTACAAGCGCCACACGTGGCGTGAGTGTGTTGTGTTTCTAGGGTTCTTGTGAGGATGCGCCATGGCAAAGAAGAAAGCCACGAAGAAGGCGGCCAAGAAGAAGACCACGAAGAAGAAGACCAAGAAGGCCGCACGGAAGATGTAGGGTCGTGGCATGAAGCACGCGCAGCCGAGTTGCGGAACCTCACCGACGACATTCGACGTCGCGCTGCCCCGGCGGCCCCGAGCGGGCGCCGCCGAGCCGGCAGGGCGGCGGGTTAGCGCCACGGCAGTCCCGCTGCGGCGGGATTGCTCAGAACAGTCGTTGGGGGTTTGCGTTCCGCGGCGGACGCGACGGGCTTCCTGACCCGACGGCCCGCGCAGCACTCCAGCGCAGTCTGGCGTGGCCGCAGAAGAACGGTTGGACAAGGTTCCGGCCGGGCGCTTCGGCGGCGAGTGCGGCGCGGGCCGTTTCCTTGCGCCCGCGGGGACGGGGGATCAGTTCTCCGCCATGGCCGCCTGCTGGCACAGGAAGAGCACGGCCATGCGCACCGCCAGGCCGTTGGTGACCTGGCGCAGGATGGAGGACTGCGGGCCGTCGGCGACGTCCGCGGCCAGCTCGATGCCGCGGTTCACCGGACCCGGGTGCATGATCAGCACGTCGGGCTTGCAGCGCTTGAGACGCTCGCTGTTCATGCCGAAGAACCGCACGTATTCGCGCAGCGAGGGAAAGACGCTGCTCGAGATGCGCTCCTTCTGGATCCGCAGCATGTTGATCACGTCCATCTCGGGCAGGACGTTGTCGAAGTCGTGCGTCACGCGCGCCCCGAGCTTTTCGAAGGCCCGCGGCACCAGCGTGGGCGGGCCGACGAACGTCACGTTCGCGCCGAGCTTCTGGAGCCCGCGCAGGTCGGAGCGCGCCACGCGCGAGTGGGTGATGTCGCCCACGATCGCCACGTTCAGCCCGGCCACGCGGCCCTTGCGCTCGCGGATCGTGAACAGGTCGAGCAGGGCCTGGGTGGGATGGGCATGCTGACCGTCGCCGGCGTTCACCACGCAGCAGTTCACCGCCTGCGACAGGTGCTGGGCCGCCCCGGCCGCCGGGTGGCGCAGGATCATGATGTCGACGCCCATCGCCTCGATGTTGCGGGCCGTGTCGAGCAGCGTCTCGCCCTTCTTGGTCGATGACATCTTCTCCGAGAAGTCGATCACGTCGGCTGAGAGCCGCTGGGCCGCCAGCTCGAAGCTCATCCGCGTGCGCGTGCTCTCCTCGAAGAACATGTTCACCACGACACGCCCGCGCAACGCCGGCACCTTCTTGACGCTGCGCGTGGAGACCTCCTTGAAGCCCTCGGCGGTATCGAGCACGTGCACGATCTCCTCCGGGCTCAGGTCGGCCAGGGCCAGCAGATGCTTGCGGGTCCAAACGGGCTTGTCAGCTTTCACGGTCATTGAGCTCGACCCTGTCTTCGCCATCGTCCTCGACGAGCTTCACCTGCACGACGTGATGCGGCTCCGTATCGGTGCGCAGGCCCACGAAGTCGGCCTGGATCGGCAGCTCGCGCAGACCGCGGTCCACCAGCACGGCCAGGCGGATGGCGCGCGGGCGGCCGAGGTCCGTCAGGGCGTCGAGTGCCGCCCGCACGGAACGCCCCGTGTACAGCACGTCGTCGACCAGCACCAGCCACGTGTCCGTGATGTCAAAGGCGATCTCCGTGCCGCGCACCACCGCCGACGGCCCGATCGTGGTCAGGTCGTCCCGGTAGAGCGTGATGTCCAGCGCGCCGTCGTGCGCCGGCTTGACGCCGCGCTTGGCCAGCAGCGGCCCCAGGCGCCGGGCCAGGGTCTCCCCCCGCCGGCGGATGCCGACCAGGGCCACCGGCACGTCCGGCGGCACTGCGGCGGCCACGTTGCGGGCGAGCTTCTCGAGCGTTTCGTGCAGTTCCGAAGCATTCAGCAGCAGTGTCATGGCCGTAGCGTACCGCCCGCCGGCGGGAGGTCAAATCGCCCGCGCACGGCCCGCGTTTGAAGCCGGATTCACGCCAATTTCATGTCGCGTTCAGGCGGTCGCCCGATACTCCCGCCGTCCGGACCCGCAGTCGCGCAGGAGACCTAGCATGACCACGATAACGAAGACGCCGACCGAAACGCGCGTGGAACGCCACACGCGCCCCGAGATCAATGAGCAGATCTGCCGGCAGACCGACGCCAACGTCGCGTACTACGCCCGCCACCCCGAACAGATCGAGCAGCGCCTGCGCGAACTGGACCGGGAGTGGGACATCGAGCGCACGCTCGAGACGAACGCGGGCATCGTGGCGCTGTCCGGCCTCGTGCTGGGCAAGCTGATCCGCCCGCTCGGGTTGCTGCCCTTTGCCGTCGCGGGCTTTCTCGTGCAGCACGCGATCCAGGGCTGGTGCCCGCCCGTGCCGCTCTTCCGGCGCCTGGGCATTCGCACGACCCGCGAGATCAATCGCGAGCGCTTCGCGCTGAAGGCCCTCCGCGGCGACTTCGGCGCCGTCCACGACGAGATCGACGTGGAACAGCGGGCCCGGGCCGCCCTCGCGGCCGCCGAGACCTGTGCCGCCCAGGAGCACGCCGCCGCGCGGGGAGGAAACCGCTGATGGGAAACCGGGAAGGCGCCAAGCAGACGTTGCCGCCGCAGGAGCAGCACACCCAGCCCGGCCACGAGCACCGGATGCGGCCCCGGCCCGAATCCGCCGCGCGCGCGTACCGCGCCGCCGACAAGCTGCGGGGAAAGGTCGCCCTGATCACCGGCGGGGACAGCGGCATCGGCCGGGCGGTCGCCGTCACGTTCGCCAAGGAAGGCGCCGACGTCGCGATCATCTACCTGAACGAGCACCGCGACGCGCAGGAAGCCCGCGCGCTGGTCGAGCAGACCGGCCGGCGCTGCCTGCTGATCGCGGGCGACGTGGCCGACAGCGCGTTCTGCACGCGCGCCGTCGCCCAGGCCGTCGCGGAGCTTGGCGGCCTCGACATCGTCGTCAACAATGCGGCGGAGCAGCACGAGGCGCACCGGCTGGAAGACATCACCGACGAGCAGCTCCAGCGCACGTTCGCCACGAACCTCTTCGCGTATTTCTATCTCACGCGCGCGGCGCTGAAGCACCTGAAGGACGGCGCGACGATCATCAACACGACCTCGGTGACGGCGTACAAGGGCAGTGCGCACCTGATGGATTACGCCTCGACCAAGGGGGCGATCGTCGCCTTCACGCGTTCCCTGTCGCAGGCCCTGGCCGAGCAGGGCATTCGGGTGAACGCCGTGGCTCCCGGCCCGATCTGGACGCCGCTGATCCCCGCGTCGTTCGACGCGGAGCACGTGAAGTCGTTCGGCGCCGACGTGCCGCTCGGCCGCCCCGGCCAGCCCGACGAGGTCGCGCCGTGCTACGTGTTCCTGGCCTGCGACGATTCGTCCTACATGACGGGCCAGGTCCTGCACCCCAACGGCGGAACGGTGGTGAACGGCTGACGCACCGGCGCAAGCCCGCCGCCCAGGGGCTTCCCGCCGCCGGGATGCTACACCTCGTCGCCCCGCCCCACCGGCTTCTTACGCCCCCGCAGGGCGCGCCTTCTCTTCCGCCCAGAGGGCGCGCGACCGTAGCCAGGGGCTTAAGCCCCTGGGAAACGAACGGCGAGCCGAACCGATTTGATCCATTCCCCTCCCGCCCGAAGGGTGCGCCTTCTTTTTCCGCCCGGAGGCAC
>CAZVRR010000005.1:0-3899 GCA_964629745.1 uncultured Planctomycetales bacterium
GCCACGCGGACATGCTGAATGAGCCGGTCGCCGAAACCGCAACCTGTCTCTGTCCCGGCGGCCCGGATCGCGCCGCCATGCGCCGCCTGACTGCCGGCCTGCTGGTCGCCTTCTTCCGCGCGAGCCTGCAAAGCGACGAATCCGGATACGCGTACCTTGCCGACCCGTCCGTCGCGCCGCTGCCGTTCGACGCCGAGACGAAATCCGCCGGTGACCACCTGTCAGACGCCATCTCCCGACGTGACCACCTGCTCGCGCAGGTGGCTCCGACGGTGCCCACCCCGTAATCCCGCGCCCACGGCTCACATCAGAGCCGGCCGCGCAAGCGGCTGGTATTCGCCCGCGCAGCTGGCTCCGACGGTGGCCCCCCCGTAATTCCGCGCCCGACGGCTCACATCGGACCCCGGCCGCGCAAGCGGCTGGTCCTCGCAACCCGACCGCCGCTCGCAGGCGTGGGGCGGCCGGCAAACGGCCGCCCCACGTGCGAAGCAGGATCCAGCGGCCGCGCAGCGCTATTCCGGTGCCCCGCTGCTGATCAGTTCGCCCGAAGACAACAACTGGTACTTCTCCAGCGCGCCGCCCGATACGCAGTACAGCGGCGGGCGCGGACCTGTGAACTTGGCCGGCACGTACAGCGTGTCCGCCGACTCCGGCATCTCGCGCAGCGCGATGACCTGCCCCGCGCCGTCGAGAATGAACAACTTGCTCGATGGGCCGCTGTCGGAGCCGGCCTCCGACGGTTCGCTGTACCGCGTGTACGCCACGGCGAATTCAGGCCGGCCATCCCCATTCAGGTCGCCCGCCGCAGCGCACGCACGCGTCCACGCCCGCTTGCCGGAGACCGGCGGCGCAAACGTCCAGAGCGCCTCGCCGTCGGGCGCGTACAGGCGCACCCAGCTCAATTGCTGATAGTCCTCGGGCGTATAGGTGTACCCGACGCACAGCCAGCAGAGTTGGCCGTCCATGCGCACCGGCGCCACGGATTGCAGCGAGCCCATCCGCATGCCGCCGACATTGCGCAACGTGACGCGCTGCGCCGCGCCGGTGGCGAGGTCGACCAGCGCCAGGCCGCCCGAGCCATCCGAGAGAACCAGCTCCGGCGTGCCGTCACCGTCCAGGTCGCGCTCGCTCACGTCCCCGCCGGAGACTTCCACGTCGACCGCCGCACCGTCCCGTTCGAGGCGCGCGGCGGGCGGCGCGGATTCCGGAATCACGACGGTCATTCCGTTGGGCGGCTCGGCGTCGGGAGCTTTCGCACGCCGCTGCGCCAGTTCCTCCGCCGAATACAACGCCTCTCCAGCGAGCAGCTTGCGAAGCTGGCGCCCGAGATCTTCCGGCGCGCTGGCCGGCCATTGCGAGCAGGCCTCGACCACCGTTCCACCGCGGTCAACCAGGTAGACGGCGGGCAGCACATCGGCATGCCACGCCCGCCCGAGGTTGCCGTCGCGGTCGAGGATCTGCGGGAATCGAACGCCGCACTCCTCCAGCATCCGCCGCACGGCCGCCGTCCCCGGCTCGCCATTGCGGTTCACGCCGATGACGACGAGCTGGCCGGGGAACTCCGTCGCCAGCCGCTGCAAATCCTTCAGCAGGCGCGGACTCGTCGGCGACCAGGTACCCCAGAACGCGACCAGGGCGACCTGCTCCGGTCCCTTGTTGAGCGTGCGGCTGGCCCCGTCCAGATCGGCCCCGGCCAAGTCGGGCGCTGGGCGACTGACAAGGTCCAGGGGGATGCGGGCACTCCGCTGGGCAAAGCCGCCGAATTGGTCGGCCTTCTGGACCCCGGGCCGGTTGAACACGAACGCGCCGGCGGGCGCCTCCTGGTTCACCTGCACGTCGCTGAGCGTGAGAAGCACCTCGGCGCGTTCGATGGGCGCTGCGCCGCTGTGGTGATCGCCGGCGCTGGCCCGCGCCAGCAGTGTCGCGTCGATGCGGAATTCTTCGAACAGCCCGGTCGCGCCGTTGATGAACGCGGTGAAGGGCACGTTGCCGGCGGGCCAGCCGGGCATCGTCAGGAATCCGCTGACCCGCTGCCCCGCCTGATCGTCGCGCTGGGCCGCTTCGAGCTTGGTGGCGCAGGCCAGCGTGAGCACATCGTCCACCTTCCAGGTGGCGTCGGCCAGCAGACCCGCCAGGGGATGCACGTCCACGATCGAGCCACCGTACTCGTCCTCGTCCTCGTCATCCTGCGGACGCAGCGCGGCACGGGCGGCCTCGTCCTCCATCACCGAGAATTCCCCCTCGCCCGGCGTGTACGCGACCAGTTGCTGGCCGTCGTAGAACAGTTGAACCACGTCGGACTTCAACGCGAGGCGGCCCGGTGCGGCGAACTGCAGCGTCCCCTCGAGGTACCCCACCTCGGGCGCCTCGCTCTCCTTGTGCACAACGCGCGCCTCGTAGCAGAAGCGGTCGGCGTAGCTGCGGAGTTCGCGATAGCGGGTCAGCGCCGCGTGCAGCGCGGCCCGCGCCTCGGGGTTCTCCGGCTCCAGCGGCTTCTCCGTCAGCTGCAGCGCGCTGGCCGCCGGCAGGATCGACTCGACAATCCGGGCGATTGCCGATTCCCCGCCGGTCTTGGGTTTCTTCAGTTCGCTCGCGACGGCCTGCACGAGTTGGTCGCCGCGCAGATCGCGCTCGATCACTTTCCCGTCTGCGCCGATGAGGAACGTGGCGGGAATCCCGCCGACGCCGTACTGCGTCGCGATGGGCCCCTTGTCGGCCTGTTCGGCCCAGATCTGCGGCCAGTTGAGCTGGCGTTCCGCCGCGAACTTGCGGGCGGTGTCGGCATCGCGGTCGAAGCTGATGCTCACGACGGTGAAGCCGTCGGCGGCGTACTTGTCGAACGCTTTCTTCACGTTCGGCAGTTCCGCGACGCACGGGCCGCACCAGGTGGCCCAGAAATCGACAAGCACCACCTTGCCGCGCAGCTCGGAGAGCTTGAAGGGCTTGCCATCCAGCGTCGTGGCTTCGATCTCCGGCGCCTGCATTCCTGCCCGCACGGAGAAGATCTTGATCTTGGGCGTGTCCCACGTCAGCGTGCTCTGCCCGACCGGCAAAGCAATCTCCTGGGACCAGGAGATGTCCTTCGGTCCGGGGCCTCACCCCGGGCTGGTGCGCTTGGCGTGCCGCAATAACTTGAGCGTGTGGGCGCCCGCGGGCACGCCTTTCAGCTCGTAGTGGCCCTTGTCGTCCGTGATTGCGCCGATCGCAAGACCGTCGGCGGTCTGCAGCAGCACGTTCACGTTCGCCAGCGGCGCGTCCTCCGTGCTGACCAGGCGCCCGCTGACGGCGGTCCCTTCCTTGCTCTCCATGGCGACGGCCTGGGTCGTGCCCGCCACCGTATCGACCTCCCGCGCGAAGAGCGTGGGCTGGTACGGCAGGTTTCGCGCCGACGTGGAAAGGACCAGGCGCACGCGAACGCCGCCGGGCAGCGGCCCGATGCGCACGTTGCTGTCCGGGTCGTAACTCCAGGAGCCGTAGAACCACACGCGCTCGCCGTCATCGTCCGGCTCGGCGGCGCCGGCGGCGCGGTCGGGCGCGAGGGTCGCGCCGAGGTAGCGCCGACCCTTCGCGCCTGCGGGGAGGCTCACCGTGAGATACGCCGGTTCGGTGAGCGTGAGCCGTAGCGGCTGGTCGACGTGCTCGTTGGGCCGGACGCCCGTCCTCAACGCGTACCCGGTCGCATTGCTGCCCGCGCCGATGTTCCAGCGCTCGTCCGGGGCGGTGAAGTTGGTGAGCGTGAAGCGGCCGGCTTCGTCTGTGATCGACTCGACCATGCCGCGCGAGTTGCGCTGGATGAACTGGCCCAGCACACGCTCGTCCTCCCCGCCGGCGCTCAGGCACTCTTCCGAAAACACCAGGTAGCCGCGCTGGGGGTGGGCCATCAGCACCGGGACGCCCGC
>CAZVRR010000005.1:3999-31971 GCA_964629745.1 uncultured Planctomycetales bacterium
GCCACTGTCCGACAGACTTGCATCGTCTACACCTCCACGTCCGCAGGAAATGAAGACCCCCGCGCCGTGCGGACGCGGCGCCGGTTACCCTCTCAGTCCTTCGCCCCACCCGTCAGCCGGCAGACTCACTTAGGCCCGGCCGGGAGCTGACGCATTTGCGCGAGCAGTTTCTCCGTCTCGCGGTGTGCGCGCATCGTATTCCGAATCACCATCCGCCCGCGATACAGTTCCAATACACCGCGCCCAGCTCCCCCTCCTTCCTCCCAACTGTCGGGATCCACCATTCTGAGAACGATGTCGGGCAGTCGCGGGTTCGCGCGCAACAGGTCCGACACTTCATACACGCGTGTGAAGAGCTCGGTGGCGAGCGATGCACGAGTACTGATGAGCAGCACGCCGCCGCGCGTTTCAAATGCGGGGAACCACTCGGACGTCAGCTGGTCCAGGTATGCACGTAAGCCACGCTCCGCCGTCACGTTGCGCAGCTCCACGCTTCTCTTCATCAGCTTGTCGAACCCGTCAGCTTCCAATTGCAGCTCACACACATGGATGTTGATTCCCAGCACGTGTCGCAGATGTTCGGCGACTTCTGCCAGCGTCGCATCCTGGAAGCGTATGAGCGGGAACACCCGCTGCAGAGCCGCGTTGACGCGCGCATCGTCGCGGGCGGACGCGCGCAGGACCGGATGAACCCACTCCTGACCGCACGGCTCGACCTGCCGCAGCAGCGTGAGCAAGCTCTCCGTCTCCGCGTGCACGAAGATGTTGTTCGACACAATCAGTGCATCCGAATGCCAGGCCATCCTGCCGGGGCCGCAACTGTCCCCGTATTCCCAGGAATCGGGATGAATGGCCTGCCGGATCACGCGCTCCAGGTGTACCTGCAAGGACTTTGTCACCGATTGCGACGGCTCCGGCGTTCGCAGGAGATCACCGACGTCATATCTGCGGGGCACGCCCCAGTGCTCGGGGCGCAGCACCCCGCACACGAGGACTCCCTCATCCACGTAGTAGCCCACCGACTGCTTGGAGGCGTCGTCGAGACTTGCGAAGAGTGTGCCCAGAGCGGTGCTGACCGGTACGTTGCGCAGGATGAGTGTAACCCGCGTCTCGGGATCCACCCCCGCCTCGCGCAGTTCTTCGCGCCGGATGAGCACGTTCAGCCCGATCCGACTGCAAAGCTCCGCCAGGACCCGATCAAGCGGGCAATCCGTAAACCGCACATCGTCCAGCGTCCGTGCCAGGACGGCGTACACGTCGAGATCCGTCACGGCCGGAACGGCGGCCGGCCAGCCGACCGTCGACTGCGGAAGTCCAGACGCAGTCTGGCCAGATGCGGCGGGACTCAGGACGGCAAGGACCAGGCCACATCCCCAGCAGACCCGATGAGTCGACATGAACCTCTCCGCACGACCGTATCCATTGTTGCAGTCGCGCCGATCCGGCTCAAGGTTTGCGGCAGATTTGTCGTGCTGGTTTGACGAATTCCAAGAGCTGGCAGTCCCACCGCCGCTCAGGGCTGCCCGTGCGCCTGTGGCGGGCCGGGCTGGACGGCGGGCGTAAGCTGGAATGGGAAGAGCGGCGCCGCCGAGCGCCGCAATTCAACCGTCAGCGTGCCCCGCGCGCCGGCCGGTTCCGGCGTGTCCTCGGCATAGACGACGCGCTGCATGATGCGACCGGCGGTGATTGCCCGCCGCAACAGGCGGACTGGATCAACAAACGGCAACGGCACGCGCCGCGGATCGATGCTGCTTCCGCGGGCCACGAGCAGTTCGACCCAGCGGGCATCGGGGCGCTGCTCGATCGCTGCGCGGATCTCGCGAATGGGCTGCGTCGTCGCGAAGCGCTGGCGATTGCAGCCCACGATTTCGTCACCCGGCCGCAGCACGCCGTCGGCGGGCGAGTTCGGCGTCACCGATGCCACGCGCAGCCGCTGCTGCTCGCCGAGTTCGGTGACCTGGATGCCCAGCCGCGTATCGCCGCCGCCGGGCTGCCGGACGCGCCACCAGTCTTCGCTCAGGACGTCGGGCCATTCGTGCGCGAGATAGGTCAACCACATTTCCCCCAGATCGGCAATCGGCCCAGCCTGCACGGCCAGCACGGTTTCCACGTCGTCACGCAGCGGCTTGCGGGCGAGGTTCAGCATCGCGGCGGCGGTCGCTTCATCTCTGCGGCGTGCCCCCAGGATCTGCCGCATCCAGTCGAGATGCGAGGCGAGGATCAGTGTTTCGCCATCCAGCGTCCAGCACAGGTGCAGCTCGCCAATTGCCTGCCCCGCCGTTTCGCGCCCCAGCAGTCCGCTCAGATCAAGCAGGTGCACGTCGAGCCCCGCAATCTCGACGTGCTCGACCTTGAGCAGCATGGGCTGGGCCCCGACCTGCAATGCCAGCAGGTTGTACGCCGAAGCCCCATCCTGAAGCAGCCGCTCCAGCGCGGCCGCGCCGTTTTGGGCGTCGCTCGTCCGCACGAGGACCGCCAGTGCCGGCAGCGGCGGAGCCGGTCGCATCCGGGCGGCCGGTTCGACAGCGCCCAGGGCCAGGCAGGTCGCCGACCCGAGCGACTCGACCAGCCGTTTGCCGGTTCCGGCGCGCTCCTGCAGGGCAAACGCCAGCCGCAGGGCACTGCGCGACGAGAGCCGATCGAGCGAATCCAGCAGCGCGGCATAGTCCAGGTGCATCGCCCAGATCGCCAGCGTGCGGGCCGGCAGCCGCTGCACCAGTTCGGTCAGCCCCGTGCGCGGCGTGTTCCCGTTGACGGGCGCATCACCCACCGCATTGAAATGCAGGAGGCCATCGCCGCGGTGCAGGGCGAGCAGGACGTTCGCCGCCCCGCGCAGCGGGCCCGGCAGGTTGCCGCCGGGGCGCGCACCGCTCGCCTCCGGCGACGGCGCGGCCCGCCGCAACCGCGCGAAGAGCACGGCATCGGGATCGCGCGGCACGCGCTTGAGCAGACTTTCGTACGTCGGATCCTCGGCCAGGCTGCCCCCGGCCGGTCGCGCATCGATGAACTCGAGCATGCGGGCGAAGACACCGTCCTTCGCCGTCGCATCGCCGAACATGAACAGATCATCCGGCAGCGCCAGCCCGACGCCTTCGGCGAGCCGGTAGATCGAAGTCCGCCCGGCCGTCGGCAACGGCTGCGCGTTCCATTTTGCCAGCAATTGCTTCTTGTCCGCGACGGGCCGGCACAGCACGACGGCGTCCTGCGCGCGACCCGGCCCGGGACCGACGAACGCGACGTGCTCCCCCAGCAGCGTGTTGATCGCCTGGGCCGGCTCCATGCCCACGGTGTGGCGCACGCGGTCCCGCCACTGCGCGGCTTCTTCGGGCCGCGCGGGCTGCCCGGCAAACTCCGCCAGGGCGAGCCAGGCCTGCGGATCGGTCAGCGGCAACAGCAGATCGCCAAGCCGGTGACCCTCGACAAACAGCCCGATCTCGGCGGGAACGGTGCTCGCCAGCGACGGCTTGCGTTCATCCGCCCAACCGTCGGCCAGGCCGGCGGTCAGGAGGGCAAGGCAGATGAGGCGCCGCAACGGGGCTGGCATGCGAACGTGTCTCTTTCTCAGCTCGCCGGGAATCGGCACTACAACGAGTGCTGGTTAGCAGGACCGGTTTCCGCCTCCGGCGCATCGAACGGCGGAGAAATCGCTTCCAGCAGCCGCGGAGTGTCGAACAGGATGATCCCATCAGCCGCCCGCGCCACGTCTTCCGGCACGGGCAGCGCCACCACGTATTGGCCGAGTTGATTCAGCTCGCTGGCGAAGCTCGCGCCGGCGGATTCCATCCGCTGCATGATGTAGTCGACGTAGGCTTCGCGCTGTGCGGACCGGCGGTCCACCTCGGCGTAATCCGTCGAAAGCGAATCGGTCACCAGCGCCACCGGCGCGGCCGGGACCGGCGATTCTGACACGCGGTCGGCGGCGCCCGTGACCCCGCGCCCGGGCAGCCAGATCGCCAGCAGGAGCACGGCCGCAGCTTGTAGCAGCGCGCCGGCCACGATCGCGACGCGCGTCGGTCGCAGCCGCAGGCTGAGCGGCCGGCGCCGCTCGATCCCGTGCAGGACGCGCGACGTGAAATCATCCGAGAGCGACACCGGGGGCCGATCGTTCGCCACCACGGTGGCGACCGATTCCATCATCACGGCGGTCAACTGGCAGCGGCGGCAGTGGAGGCGGTGTGCATCGAACTCGAGTCGCAGCGAGCCGCCCAGGTCGCCGTCCAGGTAGGCGTCGATCAGGTTGTTGAAGTCCGCGCAGTTCATTGGATCGCTCGCAGCCCGTGGCTGTCGCTGAGGTATTCGAACGCGACTCGCTCGTCGACCAGCTCGGCCGCCAGGCTCTTTCGCAGCTTCTCCCGCGCGCGGTGCAGATGGCTCTTCACCGTCACGGCGGGCATTCCCAGCACTCTTCCGATCTCGTGACAGCTCTTCCCCTCGCGGTAGAAGAGCAGCACGGAGGACTTCTGGGGGGCCGAAAGTTCCGCCACGGCCGCCCAGATCAAATCCCGCAGCCGCCGGGCTTCCTCGCTGCTGGCGAGGGCCTGGCCTGCGTCGGCCTCTTCCCGTCCGATGCGGCTGAAGTCGATCTCGCCGGTCGCGGCCTTGCGCTTCCGCATGCTGTTGAGGGTCATGCGGTAGCCGATCGTGAAGAGCCAGGTGCTGAAGGCGTACTGCTCGGAGTAGCTGCCCAGCGATTCGTACGCTTTCACAAATACTGCCTGGCAAATATCTTCCGCCTCGTGGTGATCCCGGATCATGCGCCAGACGAAGGCAAACAGACGGTCCTTGTACGCGTCCACGAGGTCGCGGAACGCGTCCGGCTGGCCGCGCTTGGCCCGTGCGATCACCCGCTTCAAGTCGTCCTGCGACATCGGTTCCTGGACCGGATCGCCGACCGTTACTTCAGCCACGTTGCACTGCCTTATAGCCTTGCTGCGACGGAAGGTTGCAGCGAAAAGCGCCGCCTTTCTACAATCTAGCACCACGATGCCGAAAGTTCCATCGACAACGCCGGTTATCAGGAACAAAAAGGCCCGTTTCGACTTCGAAATCCTCGAGACAGTCGACGCGGGCATTGTCCTGACGGGCAGCGAGGTGAAGAGCCTGCGCGACGGGAAAGCCTCGCTCGAGGAGGCCTTCGCGTCCATTCAGGACGAGGAAGTCTGGCTGCGCGACTGCAACATATCCCCTTACCCGATGGCTGGTTACGCACAACACAAGCCCACGCGCGAGCGGAAGCTGCTCCTCCACCGGCGCGAGATTCGCAAATGGGCCGCCAAGGTCCGTGAACGCGGGTGGACGATCATCCCGCTCCAGTTGTTCTTCTCCGACCGCGGGCTCGTCAAGGTGCAGTTGGGCCTGGCGCGCGGTAAGACCCACGAAGACAAGCGCGCCAGCCTCAAGAAACGTGAAGCCGAGCGCGAGATTGATCGCGCCATGAAACGCAGCCGGGAGTGAAGGGGCCGGGGATCGGGCCCGTGCGCAGCCGGCGGTCATCCCCCCTTGGGAGGCGCCGCGGCCGCCGCCGTGGCGCCGGCGGCCGGCGCGGCCGGTGCGGCCGGCTGGGCGGCGCCGGCGACCGGAGCGCCCGCGGGCACCGGCGCCTTTTTGTCGCCCGGGCCCCCCGTGTACGTCGGCAGCGTAGCCAGCATTTGCTCCGAAACGTGCATCAGCACCTGGTCGCCGTCCGCCAGCCCCTCGACGACCTCGATCATGCTCTCGCTGGCCCGTCCGGGCTTGATCTCCGCGAAGGCGGTGCCGACGCCGTTGCGCACGAACACGTAGCTCTTGGGCCCCCGCGAGAAGACGCACTGGACCGGGACGGCGAGTACGTCGGGGACTTCTTCGATGTAGATCTTCACTTCCGCGGAATCACCGGGCGAGATCGGAGCGGCCGTCGCATCCAGCAGGATTTCGGTCGTGTGCTCCTTCAGCTCGGGATTCAGCCAGCGGTTGGCCGAATCGGCGAAGCGCGCGATCTTCTCGATCCGACCCGTGAAGTCGCTGCCGGGAACGGCCGGCACTTTCACGGAGCAGGGCAGCCCCTCGCGGACCTTGTGCCGATCGGCCTCGTGGATGCGGGTGCTGACGACCATCTGGCTCGTGTCGGGAAGCACAATCAGCACCTGGCCTTCGAACGCCTTCTCGCCGGCCGCCACGCGGTTGCCGCCGAAGCGCCAGGCATTCTCCTCCGCGGGGTACTGCACGACGCCATCGATCGGCGCCACGATCTTGCACTTGCCGTACTGGTCGCGGAGGCGCTTGACGCGTTCGGCGCGCACGCTCAGCAGGCCGCGCTGCTCGTCGAGCTTGGCCCGGGCCTGGGCTTCCTTGTTGGCGGCGCGCTGCTGCTCGCGCTCGTACTCCTCGCCCGCCTGGGTGACGTCGAGCTGCTTCTGCGTCTCGTTCTTGAGCTTCTCGTACGCCTCGAGGATGAACAGCGCCAGCTCGTTCTGCTCGAGCGTCATCTCCGCCTTGCGCAGCTCGAACTCGAGCTGCTCGATCTGCATGCGCGTGACGAAGCCCTTTTCCTGGAGCGTGAGGTTCTTGTTCAGCTCGTCGCGCCGGCGCTCGATGTCCATCTTCGACTGTTCAATCGAGAGCTTGGCCGCCTTGAGCGACTTCTCGTAGTCGCCCAGCCGGTAGCGTTCGAGCTCAAGCTTGGCGATCTGCAACGAGACTTCGGCCTTCGCGATCTTGCTCGCGTTTTCGTTCAGCGTGAGTTCGAGATCGCGCTGCGCCCCCTCGACCGCCGCCTCCATCTTCAGCAGCTCGATTTCCTCGCTCTGGAGCTTCTCCTTGATCTCGTCGGACGCCAGCTCCACCAGCAGGTCGTCCTTCTTGACCAGCGTGCTTTCCTCGACCACCCACAGAATCGTGCTCTGCCCCTCCAGTTCGCACTTGATGTCGACCGAGTTCTTGGGCTTGAGCTCACCGTCTTCGGTCAGGGTGATGCTCAGGGGCGTGGGACGCACGACGTAAAGCGAGGGGTCGCCGGATGCCGCACGGTCCATCATTTTCGAATAGAGCCCGCTCTTGCGCAGCGCGTACCCGCCGGCGCACAGGATCAGCACCAGCCCGA
This sequence comes from uncultured Planctomycetales bacterium, assembly GCA_964629745.1. Classification (GTDB taxonomy): domain Bacteria; phylum Planctomycetota; class Phycisphaerae; order UBA1845; family Fen-1342; genus JAAYXS01. Next base: position 11,078 of record CAZVRR010000005.1, read on the forward strand.
TGCCGATTGCCAGGGTGCGCCCGCGGCCGCGCATGCGCTGCGACCAGTGACGGGCGGGGGAGATTTCCACGATCGGTTCGGACAGCACGGGCGAGGGAGTATCCATCGCTTCACCCTCTCTGCGTGCGGCAACCGGGATGGCGGCCGTGTCGGTCTGGCTGGCGTCCACGCCGGGCGTCTAACGACCCGGCACGCGAACCGCCATTATAGAAGAATCGGCTGCGCCGCACCTGCAGGAAGTTGTAAGGGCGCAATTGTCTACAGGTGTTTACGCCGGACGCTGGGACAGGCCGCAGCGTGCGCGCAGCCGAAGGTTAACGCTCGCGTGCCGTTGTGCCCGCCCGTGCCGCGACGATCACCGTTTCGCGACGGCCTTTTACGTAATTCGTGCCACTGACCCCGCAGCGTTGCGCGCCGCTGAAATCCGCGGCGCCAGCCACGTTCTCGCGTGCAATGACCACGTAGGGCGGTGACAGTTCGTTCATCGAGCGCAGCAGCCGCTCCGGGGGCACGACCAGCGCCGAATCGTTCAGGTAGAAGAACAGGCTCGGCTCCTCGTACCCGCTCACGAGCACGGTGGCGCCCGGAGTGCCCAGCTCATTCGCACATTTCGCGATATTGCGGCTGAGCCGATAGGGCTCCAGCGCAGGCAGCAGCCACGACGCGGCAAGCACGTGAAACGCACCGGCAACGCCGACCGCCGCCAGCCACGCCGCCCCCGGCCGGCGGCGCAGCACCAGCCCCGCCACGCCGGCGAAGCCCAGCGCAAGCACGGACCCGCACACCAGCGCCGCACTCATCCACTGCGCATCGCGCAACACCCACGCCACCCCCGCCAGCGCCGCCCCGACCGCGACGGGCACACCGGCCCACGCGGTGAGCACGGCGCGCTGCACCCGCGTCGGAATGCCGTCCAGCCCGCGGTCCCACATTCTCCCGAGCAGAATCGCCAGCGGCACGTAACACGGCAGCGTGTAGTGCGGCAGCTTGCTGGGAACCAGCTCGAGCACGACCCAGGGCAGCAGCAGCCAGAGCAGCAGAACGCGGCCGGCGGGCTCCGCGCGGCGCAGGCGCCAGGCTTCCAGCAGCGCCCCGGGCACCAGCACCGTCCAGGGCAGCGTGCCGGCCAGGCCCAGCAACAGGTGATAGCCGGGCGGGCCGCCGTGCCCGTGCGGCGTACCGGCCAGGCGCGAGAACACTTCATACCACAGGAATTGGCGCCAGAGCGTGCCCCCCTCGTGGACCGCGATGACGGCGTACCACGGCACGGCGACGAGTAAGGCCAGCGGGCTCGCGAACCACAAACGGCCGCTGCCCAGCCACGTCCAGCGCCCGCGCTCGTCGCGCAGCACCAGCCCCAGCGCGCCGATGAACAGCACGACCGCCGGTCCCTTTGTGAGCAGCGCCAGGCCCACGAAGACCCAGAACGCGGCGCTGCGGCGCCACGTGATCGGTCCGCGCGCGATCCTCAGCAGCAACAGCGCCGCCGCCGTGATCCACAGCAGCAGCAATCCATCGGTCAGGACCATCTTCCCGATGACCAGCGGCAGGCCACAGGTGACAAACGTGATCGCGGCGAAGAGTGCGGCGCGCCGCCCGTACAACTCCGCTGCCAGCGTGGCAACGAGCTGCACGGCGGCCACCACCGCGCAGACGGACACCAGCCGTGCTGCGCCGGCGCTGACCCCCAGCACCTGGTAGGCGAGGCAGATGCACCAGTACAACAGCGGCGGCTTGGCCAGCCACGCCTCGCCCAGGTAGCGCGGCACGAGCCAGTCGCCGCCGGCGAGCATTTCGCGGCTGACCTGGGCGTACCAGCCCTCGTCGCGGTCAATTAAGCTGATCGAGAAAATCCCGGGCAGCAGCAGAACAACCGATAAGGCTAACAGCAGCGCGCGGTCGGAGCGCGGCAGGCGCTGCGGAACGGCACTCGAATCGGACGGCACCACAACCGGCTCCCGGAATGGTGCCAGATTCTGCCAGACTCTCAGCCGGAGTGCGAGCCATGCGGACCAGAGTCCTTGCCAGCGCGGCGCTGCTGGGCCTCGTGCTGTGGGGCGGATGCCCCGACGCCGGCCTGCCCACGCAGCAGGCCCACGAGGAATTCAGCACGGCGCTGTCGTTCGCGGGAATCCAGAGCCTGCGGATCGAATGGCCCGCGGGCAACATCACGGTGCGCGTGGACGCCGGTGCGGACGAGCTGTCCGCCTACGGAACGAAGCACGCCAGCGCCAGCTCTTCGGCCGCGGCCACGGCGGCTCTGTCCGACATCGCGATCACCCTGGTTGCCGACACCGCCGACCCCAGCGTGGGAGTGCTGGAGTTGAGCCATCCCACGCCCATCACCATCCTGTACAGCGCCGACGTCGAGGTGGTGCTGCCCGCAGGAGTTGCGCTTGACGTGAACGGGGACGCCGGCAATGTGACCGTGACCGGCAACGCGGGCTATACCCGCGTGCAGGCTGCCACCGGCGACGTGGAAATCACCGAACACGTCGGCAATACGGAAGTCTTCGCCGGCACTGGCCGCGTCGAAATCGACAGCAGCAACGGAGACGTGTACGTGCAGGGGGTGAACGCCAATATCAACGTCTACGCGCGGCCCGCTCCCGGCGGAACCGTCACCGCGCTGGCTGAGGCCAACGCCGTCCGCATCCGCGTGCCGGCGGATTTTGCGGCGACTCTGAATCTCACCACCCCGCCCCTCGTGGGCAACGTCGAAGTGGACCTCACCGGCTTCGTTGTGACGGATCTGAGCACCCAGCCGTACGCCGTGCTGGCCACGCTCAACGGCGGGGGCGGCCAGATCCGCGGCGATTGCCAGACCGGCGCCGTGCGCTTCGAGGCGCTCCACGAATAGCAGCCCCGCGCTTGCCGCGCCCGCTCAACGCCCCAGGCGACCGGTCGTGGCAGCCTGCAGGCATTCCGCACGGCTCCGCAACGCCGTGCGGCACCCGATCAGGTCACCCACGTAGCGCGCCATCTTGCACGAATCCGTGACCAGTGCCTGGATCTGCGGCGTCGGCAGACCCAGCTCCTTGCAGGTGGAGATGCGCATGTGGCTCTCCACCGGGCACGTATCGCACACGACCCGCCCGCCCGCCGAGACGATTGTCTCCACGATTCCTTCCCACTCGGCGGCGCGCCGCGTCATGCGATTGGTGCAGACCCAGAGCCGCACATCCGGGTGCACGCGGGCCTGGCGCGTGCGGAACCAGTTGGCGACCCAGCGGAGCTGCGCGAGCGAATAGTGCGGGCAGCCGAGCGTCACGAAATCGACCGGCCCGCCCGGAGCGATCGTCGTCAGCCGTTCAAACACGGCCTCCAGCTCCGCCCGCGTGACGCTGTGCGTCTCTTGCGGGGGCCGGCCGGCGAACGCTTCCTCGATCGAGCGGGCCTCGGCGGTATGCGGCGGCGCGTGGAAGAGCGTGACCGAACCGCTGGTGGCCAGGGCCGCCCCCAGGGCGATCAGGTGCTCCTGCGTGGGAGTGCCGAGCTGGTCAAACACAGGCACCTGGCTGCCGACCAGGCCGCCGACATGAAAACCCAGCGCCGAGTAGTCGCAGCTTTCACGCAGGTCCGCGGGCGACAGGCGGACCTGGAACAGGTGGGTCCCGCGGCGATTCTCATCGAGCAGGTAACCCGTCAGCGGATACTTGCCCGTCACCGCCGAGTAGCGCGTGAACAGCCCGCCCCGGTTCGTCCGCGCCCCGAGCACCGAGTTGTAGTAGATGATCGCGGATGACTCGACGCTGATGATGTACGAGTTCTTCGGCGGGATGAACCCGATCAACTGCGGCGTGCACGTGTACGTGCCCAGGATCCCGAGTAGCCGATGGGCAGGCACGACTTGGGCCTGGAGATCATGGATCTTGGCCGGGCAGCCGGTTTCCGCCCACTGGTCGAGATCGCAGGCGAGCGTCGAGCTGGTGGTCGGGATGCAGACGTGCGCGCCGGTCTGGGCATAGGCGACTGCATCTTCGACATTCCCGCGGTAGATGGACATTTCCGCCGGGTAGTGCGCGTAGATCACGTCGACCATGCGTTCCGCGCCGAAGGCATCCCCGAATTGAACGAGGTAATCCAGGGCGCGCGCCACCGCCGGCTGCGTGCCCTCCAGCATCCGCTTTTCGCTGTCTGTAAGCTGCATCAGGACACCCAAGCCGGGACCACGGCCGGAACGGCGGCATTATACGGTTCGTGGGCGGGGGCGGAATTCCGGCCCGGCGCTGCCGCCGGCGGCAAAAGCGAGTATTCTGTGCGGGGTAGCGGTAATTCCGAGTGCGCGGCGCGGGGGTGGCACGCGGGGATGTGCGGGCTGCCGGACGCAGCGCCGCGCCGAGAGGATGTGGAGATGCCTGTTTCTGGGACGGTCACCGACGGACCGCAGCTGGCGCCGCGCTCAGCGGTGGCCCGGCCGCTCAAGGTGCTGGCGGAGCGCCTGCTGATCATCGGCCTCGATGGCGCGACCTACTACGTGCTCGATCCGCTCATGGCGGACGGGCGCATGCCGAACCTGAAACAGTTCATCGAGCGCGGCACGGCGGGCGTGCTGCACTCCACGCAACCGCCCATTACGCCGGCGGCCTGGACCACGTTCATGACCGGCAAGGGACCGGGCCAGCACGGCATCCTCGACTTCGAGAAATACGACGCCACGCAACACCGGCTCACGTTTAACAGCACGTACCAGATCGAGGAAAAGACAATCTGGGAACTGCTGAGCGAAAAGGGGCTGCGCGTCGGCAGCATCAACGTGCCGATGACGTTCCCGCCCAAGCCGATCAACGGCTTCATGATCAGCGGCTTCGAGACCCCGAGCATCGAGGCCGACTTCACCTACCCGCGCGAGCTGAAGCAGGAGATCTTCGCCCAGATCCCCAACTACAACTATCGCACGAACTGGCAGCGCCGCGCGCTCGGCGGGCAGGACGTCCTCTCCGTCAACCTCGACTACATCGCCAACAGCTTCGACCAGGGGCTGAAGCTCACGACGCATTGCGGCGACAAGTTCGGCTGGGACGTGATGATGACGGTGCTGAAGCTGGTCGACAATCTCCAGCACAAGGCCTGGAAGTACCTCGACCCGCGCTTCAACGAGCGCTACCCGCGCGAGCGCGAGATGGCCGCGCGTGTCTTCGAGCGGCTCGATCGCGTGATCGGCGACATGCTCGAGTACGCGGAAAGAAACCGCGCCACCGTGATCATCATGTCAGACCACGGCCACGGCAGCCTCGACGGCAAGGCCCAGCCCAACCTGCTGCTGCACCGCTGGGGCTACCTGGCCCTGCGCAGCCCGTGGCAGCAGGCCAGCACGCGCGCCGCGTACTGGATGCACCGCCTGACCAAGGGCAAGGCCACGCGCTTCGAGCAGGGCAGCCGCGGGATCGAACGCGAGCTGGCCGTCGACTGGTCCGCGACCCGCGCCTGCGTCATGCACGCCGGCATCTACGGCTACCTTTACATCAACCTGAAGGGCCGCGGACCGCACGGCATCGTCGAGCCGCGCGACTACGAACGGCTCCGCGACGAGCTGGCCGAGCGGCTGCGCGGCGCGACCGTGCGCGGCGAGGACGGCCGACCCGTCCCGATCTTCCCCGCGGTCTACAAGACCGAAGAGCTGTACCGCTGTTGCCGGGCCGACAACCCGAACCTGCCCGACCTGCTGCTCGCGCCGCGCCCCGGGTTCGCCGTCGTCCGCAAGATCCGCGGGCGCAAGGCGGTGCGCTGGTGCCACGCCGCACGCCTGGAAGGCACCCACCGCGACGAGGGGATTCTCGCGATGGGCGGGCCGTGCGTCCGCGCCGGCGTGCGGACGGAAGCGAACATCATCGACATTGCCCCCACCATCCTGGCGGGGCTGGGTCTGCGCGTCCCGATCGACATGGAGGGCCGCGTCATTCGCGAGGCCTTTACCAGCGAGCCGGTGATCGAGCGCGAGCCGCCGCTCAAGAAGGCCGCCGAAGAACAGCTCGAGGCCTTCAGCGAAGATGACCGCAAGATCCTCGAGAAGCGCCTGAGCGAGCTGGGCTACCTCGAATAAGGCCGGCACGCCCCGCGGCCGATCAGGCCTCGCCGACGACCTGCACGATCAGCTCGCGCTGGCGCGGACGCGTGTCGAAATCAAGCAGCACGATCTGCTGCCACGTCCCGAGCGTAAGACGCCCGTCCACCAGCGGCACCGTCACCGACGGACCCAGGGCGCTGGCCCGGACGTGGGCATGGCCGTTGTCGTCGTTCCAGGTTGCCTCGTGCTGGTAGTAGGCGTCGTCCGGCGCGAGCTTGTCCCAGAATGCCTTCAGATCGTGCGTCACCAGCCCCGGCTCGGCCTCGGTGGTGGTGAGACCAGCCGTCGATCCGACCACGAACACGACAACGATCCCGTTGCGAATGCCCGCAGCGCCGACGATCCGCTGCACCGCATCCGTCACGTCGAGCACCTGCGTGTCGCCCCGCGTCTGTACCTGGAAACGGCCGGCGTGCGTCATGGGACGTCCTTTCGCAGCCACTCGTCGAGCCGGAACTCCACTGGCCGCTCGGTCAGTGCCGGGATCCACACATGCATCATGCGCCGCTGCGGCTCGCAAACCACGGTATGCAGCGTATCCTGTCGGCGAACCGTACCGATCACGGCGAAAGCGCCCGCCACATCCAGTTGTGCGCCCGCCTGGGCGAGCTCCGTCAGCCGCGCGCCAAGCCGCGCCGACCGCTGGCAGTCGGACGCGGGCCGCCGCAGACACATCGTGTTCGTGCACCACAGCGCCGTGGGCAAGCTCATCAGGCCGGACTCGGCCAGCCGGACCGTCACGCCGCTGCCGACGTCGGCGGCGTCGTATTCGAATACCACGGCGCACGGCTGGGCTGCCCGCGGCGGCGCGCTCACGTGGATGTTGTTGCCGATCAGCACGGGCTGCGCGCTCAACACCTTCTGCACGTCGGCGAGGAAGCTCGGACCGGCCGCCGCTTCCAGCGCCAGGCGCAGCGTGAGGGATCGCGGGGTGAAGCCGTCGCTCCGTGCCGGCGGCAGGCCCGGCGCGTCGTGCATGAGCATCGTCACGCCGTCGGCATTCATGGCCGTGTACACGCCGAGCATGCCCGGCCACGACACGCCCACCCAGCCGCGCGACTGCCCGTCGCCCCGGTACACGACGACGAGCTGTTCACGCTCCATGCCGCCCGCGGCCGGGTAATCCAGGTTCCGCGCCGTGAGCGGGTTCGAGTCCTTCGTGAGCGCTCCCCACGCCGAGAACGTCGAGCAGAACAGGCCGTACCAGTCGGCCAGCGCGTTGGCGGCCATGAGGTCGTCGACACGCAGCGCGCGTCCGAGCTTTCGCGACGCGGCCCGCTCGGCCCCCAGCGCGTCGCCCAGGCCGCGTGCCAGCGCAGTGACCTCCTCGATGCGGGCCGCGGTCCACTCGAACTGGCGGTGCACCGACGGCACCAGCAGCGTCTCGTACACGGCCGTGCTCGGCACGATCTGCTCGTTGAGCATGTAGTCATCGATCAGCCGGACGATCGGCTCCGCCAGCAGCTTGCCATGGGCGTAGGCGGCCTCGGCCGGCGTGCCCCACAACTCGAGCACGCGCAACCCCTCGTACGTCGACAGCCGCCCGTGCAATTCCGCGCGGACCACGGGTTCGCCAGCTCGGGCGGCCAGGACCGCGAGGCAGGCAAGTCCTAGAACCGAGGTGCGCCAGGCGGAGCGTGATAAACGTGAGATGTTCATGATTCTCTCAACGCAATTGAAGGCCTTTGCTTCTGGTTCCTGCGCCAGGGTATTACAATCTTACCCATGACCGAGATCCTCTCCGAAGACCACCAGCTTCTGGTTCATACCGTGCGCGACTACGCCCGGGGCGAGCTGCTGGCGCGCGACCGGGCCTGGGACAAGACCGAGGAGTCCTGCTGCGCGCTGCTGCCGGAGCTGGCGGAAATGGGGCTGCTCGGCCTGCGCGTGCCGGAGGAGTTCGGCGGCCTGGCGTGTCCGATGGTCGCGTACGCCAACATCATCCGCGAGCTGGCGTACGCGTCGCCATCCGTCGCCGTCACGCTCAGCGTGCACAGCATGGTGGCGGACATCATCCGGCGTTTTGCGGCGGAGGGCGTGCGCGAGCGCGTCCTGCGCGAACTGACCCAGCCCGACAGCCTCACGGCCTTCGCCATCAGCGAGCCGGACGCCGGCTCGGACCCGGCGGCAGCACGGACGCGGGCCGAAAAGGTCCCGGGTGGCTGGCGGCTGTCCGGCAACAAGATGTGGGTCACGAACGGACTGGCGGGACGCTGGTTTGTCGTGCTGGCCCGTACCGCGAACGAGGGCACGCCCGACGACCTCTCGATGCTGCTGATGGAAGCGAACCAGGAGGGCGTCGAGCGCCTGAAGATCAGCGGCAAAATGGGGATCCGCGGCTCGGAGACCGCGGAGATGGCGCTGACCGGCGCGTTCGTGCCGGAAGACCACGTGCTGGGCCGCCCGGGCGACGGGATGAAGATCGCCCGTTCGGGTCTGGCCGGCGGGCGCATCGGCATCGCCGCCCAGGCCATCGGCATCGCCCAGGCCTGCGTGGACGAGATGATCGCCTACGCCAAGCAGCGCCGGCAGTTCAACCGGCCCATCGCCGACTTCCAGGCCATCCAGTGGATGATCGCCGACAGCGCGACGGAGCTGACCGCGGCGCAGTTGCTCATGGAACAGGCGGCGGCGAAAAAGGACGACGCCGACCGGGCCGAGCGCGCCGGCGAACCCGCGTCGAGCGTGTCGCGCGAATCGAGCATGGCGAAACTGTACGCGAGTGAAGCCGCCAACCGGATCGCGTACCGGGCCGTGCAGATCCACGGCGGCTCGGGCTACGTGAACGACTTCCGCGTGGAGCAGCTCTACCGCGACGCGCGGATCACGTCGATTTACGAGGGCACCAGCGAGATCCAGCGACTGGTCATCGCGCGGTCCTACCTGCGCGACTGACGCAGATTCAATCAATCACCACGCGCCCATGGAGCCGGGACGTCCCTGGCACCCTGCTTACCCGCAGACCCACAGCTTGCGCACTGGGCTCTGACGGGAGCACCGGCCGCCAACAGAGCCGTGGGCGCGAGCCCACGGTCCGTCCTCCGGTTGAAAACCGGAGCCACAGCAGACCCCCGGCCGGCGCCGGCGGAAATGACCGGAGCCACAACAGACCCGCCTGACGCCGGGGCCTCTCACAGAAGCCACAACAGGTCGGCGGGCCGCCAACAGAGCCGTGGGCAGGAGCCCATGGTCCGGTCCTCCGGTTGAAAACCGGAGCCACAGCAGACCCCCGGCCGGCGCCGGCGGAAATGACCGGAGCCACAACAGACCTCCGGCCGGCGCCGGGGGCTCCGGTGGACATCCGTCCGCCGCGTGGCGGCAGATTCTCAGGAACAGCGGCACACCCCGCCGTTTGAAACCGCTCTGAGCGGCACCGGCGGCGGATCGGCCCGTCACTTGATCCCGTGCATGCCGCGCTTCAGCAGGGGTGAAATCAGGAACAAAAGCACGGCGGCCGCACCCGTCGTCCCGGCGATGGCCAGAAAGACCTTGGCAAAACCGTGCTCATCGGCTTTGCCGCCGACCTGTCCCGCGAAGACATTTGCCAGGGCCGAAGAGAGAAACCACACGCCCATGAACATCCCGACCAGCCGCGCCGGCGCCAGCTTGGTGATCATGGATAGTCCCACGGGCGAGAGGCACAGCTCGCCGGTGGTGTGGAAGAGGTAGGCCAGAATCAGCCAGAAGAGCGCTGACTTGCCGCCAGTACCCGCTTGTACCGCACCGAAGTACAGCATGAGAAACCCGAGCCCGAGCTGCAGCAATCCCAGGGAGAACTTGACGGGGCTGGAAGGTTCGGCGCGATGGCTGTCCAGCCAGATCCACAGCCATGAAAACGGGATACTCATCACGATGATCAGCAGCGGATTGATCACCTGGCTGAGGAGGGAGGCTTTCAGCTCGAACCCGAAAACCACGCGGTCAACGCCGACATTGGTGAAACGCGTGATTGTGCTGCCGGCCAACTCGAAGAAGCCCCAGAATAGCATGGAGAAGCAGCAGAGCACGACGATTACCACCATGCGGCCGCCCTCCTCCGAGCGCGTTCCGTGCCAGATGAGGTGCAGCAAGGCCGCCACGAGTCCGAGCGCGGGAACGACCCACGAGTAGGCGGGAAGTGCCAGCGAGAACAACGAGCTGTCAACGCCGGGCAGGGTAACGGTGAGCACGTTCGGCGCGGACGCCGCGCGCAGCACCAGCGTCGCGAAGCCGAAGACTACGACGAGGAGCGCTCCGATCGCGGGCGCGGCGCCGGCGGACCCTTCGTGCCGCGAGGAACGCGCGGCCTCCCACAGCAGATAAGCCAGCACCGGAATGGAGATGTACAAGGCCAAGTTCTGAACATAGCCCGGATGCGCGATCATCCAGGCCGCGCCCGGCAGGAAGACGCAAATACCCAACGCCAGCAGGACGATCTTGTCGGCAGCCATGCGCTCGGCGCCGGCCGGCGGAAGACCCTTGCCCATCAGGTGCCGCAGGCCCATCGTGAAGATGACCAGCGAAGCGATCATGCCCGCGCCGGCCAGCGAAAAGCCGAGATACCAGGCCCATGTTTCGGCGATCTGGCCCGAAAGCCCGGCCAGAAAGGCCCCCACGTTGATGCCCATGTAGAAGATCGTGAACGCCGAGTCGCGGCGTCGATCACCCTGCGTATACAGCGTGCCGACGATCGTGGAAATGTTGGGCTTGAAGAACCCGTTTCCGCATGCAAGCAGCGCCAACCCGGTAAAAAACATCGGATGCAGCTTCTCCACGGATCCCCCCTCGCGGAGAATCAGCGCGTGCGTGGCCAGCGTGAATTGCGCCAGCGCCATCAGGAACCCGCCGACGTAGATGGCTCGACGCTGGCCCAGCAGCCGATCGGCCAGCATGCCACCGACAAACGTGGCGGCGTAAACGAATCCCAGGTACGCGCCGTAGACCGGGTCCGCATGCCGCCCCGCGAACAGCAGCACGTTCGTCATGTACAGCACGAGAATGCCGCGCATGCTGTAGAAGCTGAAGCGCTCCCACAGCTCCGTGCTGAACAGCACGAACAGTCCCTTCGGGTGGCCGAACAACTCGCCGGGGCCGCGGGCGTACTCGAGCTGGATCGGATCGGACGGCGCAGTGGGTGGGTTGGACGACACGGGGGGCGCTCCTATGCCTCGGCCGCGCCGGCGCGACGACCGCGCAGGCCGTCCCGGGCGCGGAGCCGAATCGTCGCGAGAGAATACGCGAAGACGCCCCCATGTGCCATTCCGGACGGCGCGCCGTCCGCCGGGATCCCGCGCGGCCGGGCGCTACCTAGCGCGCCGCCTTGCGCAAGGCTTCCGCCTTGTCCGTCCGCTCCCACGTAAACGTCGGCAGGTTGCGGCCGAAATGCCCGTGCCGGGCCGTTTCGCGGTAGATCGGCCGGCGCAAGTCCAGGTAATCGATGATCTTCCGCGGCGTCAGCGGGAACTGTTCGCGGACGAGCCGGGCGAGCTGCTCTTCCGCGACGCGCGCCGTCCCCTCGGTGCTGACGAGCACGCTGACCGGCTCCGCGACGCCGATCGCGTACGCCAGCTGCACCTCGCATACGTCCGCCAGCTCGGCCGCGACGATGGTCTTGGCGATGTGCCGCGCCATGTAGGCCGCCGACCGGTCGACCTTCGTGGGATCCTTGCCCGAGAAAGCGCCGCCGCCATGCCGCCCGCGGCCGCCGTAGGTGTCGACGATGATCTTCCGCCCCGTCACCCCGGTGTCGCCGGCGGGGCCGCCGATCTCGAACCGCCCCGTGGGATTCACGAGCACGTTGATGTCGTTGCTCCACCAGTCGTTCAGGACCGGCTTGAGCACGTGCCGGGTCACCTCGTGCTTCAGATCGTCCTGCCGCTCGTTCCAGCTCCGGTCATGCTGCGCCGAGAGCACGAGCGTCGTGACGCGCACCGGCTTGAGCCCGTCGTACTCCACGGTGACCTGCGACTTGGCGTCCGGGCGCAGGCCCGGGATCAGGTTCTCGCGCCGCGCGTGAACGTGCTGCTCCATGATCCGGTGCGCCAGGAGAATCGGCAGCGGCATCAACTCCGGCGTCTCGCGGCACGCGAAGCCGAACATCATGCCCTGGTCGCCGGCGCCGTCGCGGTCCACCCCCATCGCAATATCCGGGCTCTGGCGCTTGATCGACGTGAGCACGCTGCACGACTCGTAATCGAACGCCATGTCGCCCGACGTGTAGCCGATCTCGCGAATCGTTTCGCGCACCACGTCGGGAATCTCGACGTACGCCTGCGTCGTCACCTCGCCGGCAACGATCGCCATGCCGGTCGACACCAGCGTCTCGCACGCCACGCGCGAGTACTTGTCCTGCTCGAGCATCGCGTCAAGGATCGCGTCGGAAATCTGGTCGGCCACCTTGTCCGGGTGTCCCATGCTGACGGACTCAGACGTGAACAAATGATGCTTCGCGTTCGTGGACACTGCGGACTCCTGAAGGAAAACACCTGGTCGGCGGCCGAACGGGACCCGGCCGGTTCGCAGGGTTATGCTAACGTCCGCCGGCAGGCCAAACAACCGCGGGACCACGAGCGGCTCCGGCGGACGGACGGGATCGATCCCATCCGCCCGCCCCGCGCCGCCGTGGTCCCGGTCAGGCAGGTCAGCCCTCGTCCAGTTTCTTCCGGCGTCAAGGCCCCGTCAGGGCGGCGACAAACACGTCGATATCAAAGGCGTTCACCGCCGCGTCGTTATTCACGTCGGCGAGCAGCCAGTCGCAATCGGGATACGCGGCCGCGTACTCGTCGGGGCTGGTCAGCGCCAGCACGAACGGGTCGATGTCGAACGCGTTCACCGCCTGGTCGCAGTTCAGGTCGCCGAGGTTACCCAGCGTGCCGTTCAGGTTCACGTTCTGGGCGTACACGTCCGGCGAGGCGCCCCGGTCGTCCTCCCAGGCCACGACCGCCATGCCGGTCGGCCCCGCGGTCACCGGGATGCGCGACTTGGAGCTTTCGCAGGAGCTGATGTCTTTCGGGCCCCACACGAAGCCGCCGGCGGCATCAAGGCGGGCCGCGACGATCGGGGTGATCATCGTGCCATCGAGGTACACGAGGTAGAAAACCGTCGCCCCGTCCGGGGAAAGGACCGCGTGCGGCATGTCATCCACGTCGGGATCGATCGGGGCAATCTGCACCCCGGAGCTGCCCCACATCCGGCTGCCGGCGGCGGAAACGCGCTGGCCGTAGAGGCCGCGCCAGCTGTCGGGCTCCGGCGCGTACTCCACCCAGAAACCGTAGAGATCGCCGGTGTCGGCGGCATACACGATCGTCGGGTCGGCGCGGTTGTGCGAGCTCTGCTGCGAGAGACTCAGGCCGTTGTGCGCGAACAGCTCGTTGCCTTCCGCGTCGATGTGCTGCACGCGGCTGTCAAACGGCGTCGGGTAGCCGCCGAAATGCCAGGCGTAGATCGCCCCGCCGGCGCCGTCGGACACCAGCAGCGGCTGGTACGCCATCGGCACCGAGCCGGCGTCGAAGATCGAGAGCGGGTTCGCGCCCCACTGCGGCTGGCCCAGCGCATCGAACTTCTGGCCGCGGACGTGCTTGGACCCGCTCCAGGCGATCGTGCGCACCCATGACAGGATGAAGCCCCCGTCCTCGGCGGCGACCACGCGCGGGAAGCCGGGCAGGTCGCCGCCCGTGCCGGTGATCAGCAAGCCGTCACCGGCGAACAGCTTCTCGCCGGCCGCCGTGACCTTCTGGATGCGAATGCCTTCATCGGAGGTCCACGCGAAGACGAACGCGTCATCGCTCGTTTCGGCCAGGCGCGGCGTGTAGTCCATGATCTCGTTCTCGCTCAGGGCGATCCCGTCCGCGCCCCAGAGAAACACGCCGTCCGGGTCGATGCGATATGCATACACGTCGAACTCGGCAGCCCGGATGTCGACGAACGTCAGCACGGCGTTGCCCGCGGAATCGCAGAGCATGTCCCAGTCGGTGAGCCAGGAATCCTGCGGGTTGTCGCTGACCAGGATTCCGTTGTGCGGCCAGAGTTCGTTGCCGCGGGCGTCGAGCCGTTGCAGGTAGACCTGGTAGCCGCCGAACGCCAGATCAAACCACGCGATGTAGCAGCCGCCGTCGGGCGTGCCCGCGACCTTGGGAATCACCTGCTCGGACGCCCGGTCCGCGACCAGCAGGTTCTCTGCGCAGTCCGTCGACCACCCGCCCGGCGCTGACACGGCGCCCAGGGCCAGCACCAGCAGACCACCGTATACACACAGACTTTTCATATCTCACCTCGTTCCCCCTGCTCCTTCCACGTGCCCACCAGATCCGTCCACGACCATGACAGCCCACTGCCCGCTGGCGCTGCGCGCTCGCGCGTGGCCCCGTACCGGCGAGCAGGCGCAGCACCGGGCCGACCGACGGCGAACGTGATCCGGGATTCGCGCTTCGCGACTCGCGCTGAGAATTGCTGCGAGCGCGGAGCGGAGTCTGCCTTGACGAATTCCAGTATACAACACGTACAGCTCGAGTCAAGGAAGTTTCCAGGAAACTGTGTTGAAACTTGCCGCGCCGGCGCGGTAGACTATGCACAGCCGGTGACTCGTTCACCGCGGCCTCGGCATGCGGGTCCTCCACCACAACGGCCCCCTGCCGAGGCTCCAGGAAAGGGAATGTTACAAACCATGCCTGCAGAAACGGTTACAAACTCAAGGCCGGCGACCTCGCTCAAGCTCCGCTCGGAGATCTCCACCGTCGGCAATCAGCTCGCCGAGACCATCCGGAACGTGTTCGACGCCGTGCCCCAGTCCCACCGCGGACCGGCCGCGGTTGCACGGACACTCGGGATCGACAAAGTCATCACCAGCCGGGCCCTTAAGGCCGCCCGCAGCCGCGACCCGATGGCCGTCGTGTACCACTGCCCGGGTCCTGAGCCGCTGCGCCGCCTGTTGCGGGCGGCGAAGAAAGCCGAGGTCCCCGTCGAACTCCTTGCCGCCGCCGAAGACGCCGTGCGGCACTACGAACGCCTGATTTTCGAGGAGGCCGGCGATCGCAGCGCGCTCGACACGATCATCAGCGGCTGGCTGCACGAGGCGCGCTCGGTGTTCGAGCTGCGCCGCAAGCAGTCGGCCTTCCGCGCCATGAGCCAACTGCTCGGCGCAGCCATGGACGTGCACGTTTCGACCATGATTCTGCACCCCGCCGCCGACCGAGAGTACCTCGACCTGGTCTGCCTCGTGGGCTTCTACGGCCTCCAGCGGCTGCGCGCCGGCAGCGCCGTGAAATTCAGCACGCGCCGGCTGCCGCAGGGCGATGCGCCGCGCCAGCCCTGCACGCTCGACGGCACTCCGATCGACGGGATCGAGGGGTTGCGCCTCGAGAAGTTCAGTTCACAGCCGCCCGCCGAGCTGAACGTCTATCGCGTCGGCCAGGTCGTGCACTACACGCTGGGCAGCGAGCGACTCGGGCCGAAGTCAGCCACCGACCTGGTCTTCGCCGAGGTGAACCGGGCCGAGTTGCGCCATCACCTGCCCGACCACCCGGAGCAGCGCCGGCACCTGTCGGCCGACGTCACCGTGCCGACCAAGCTCCTCGTGTTTGACGCCCTGCTGCACGAGGACGTCTTCCGCGGCGCCGACCCGGAACTGTTCATGTATGACACGAGCTTCGACGGGGCGGCGAATGTCAACGATCCCACGCGCGACGTCGACCGACTCGACCTGTACGAGACGATTCAGCACCTCGGCACCGGGCTGACCAGGTGCCGGGCCGGCGAGGTGCCGCGCTACGGCGAATTGCTGGCGCACGTCTGTGGCACTCTGAACTGGGATCCCACCCGCCTGCGCGCCTATCGCTGCCGGATCGAGTACCCCCTGTACGGCACGCAGGTCACGATGGCATTCCGGCCGCCGCACCCGCCGGCATGATGCGGGCAGAGCCGCGCCGCAGATGACAATCACTCGGGCGGCAGTTTCACCGTGCAGGTCTGCTGGGCCGTGAGCACGCGCTGCGTGAGAAAATCGACGAACGTGGCCTGGATGGTGATTTCCGGATGCCGGGGCGGGCCCGCCGGGGGCCACGGGCAGTAGACCGTGTAGTGGTTCGTCATGAACTTGCCGTACCAGAGCTTGCGCGCCTCGTCGACGGGGATGACGTACTCGCCGACCAGGTTCTGGGCCGGGGGCGCCGCCAGGTCGTAGAGCTGGATGCGGATTTCGCCGGCGACCTTCAGCACGTCGCCCTCTTCATCGAGCGGCTGGAGGTAGACCACCACGCCGTCGTCGCCGGGCCGGTTGTCCTTGTCGTACCCGCCGGTCAGCGAGGCGAGCTGCAATTTCACCGGGCGGAAGATGCGTTCCAGGTCCTGCGGGCTGATGCCGCGCACGGTGTCAAGCTGCGCGGTGAGCTTGTCGAGCGCGGCTTTCTGGGCCAGCAGTTGATCGCGCTGGCGGACCACTTCCTCGCGCGCGGCCTGGAGCTGCCGCGTGCACTCCTCGTCCGGCCGCGTCCAGCAGCCCGGCAGCAGGCAGGCGCCCAGCAGCAGCAGTGCCCGCCCGGCCGTCCGGCGCGCGCGGGGCCGGCCGCCGGCTCGCACTGCACGGTCATGCCCCCGCCGCGTGTTCATGACTCGGTCGGCGCCGTGCGCAGGGCCGGGGTGTCCGGCATGTTCTCGAGCACTTTATCCGCCAGTCCGTAGGCGACCGACTGCTCCGCGTCCATCCAGTTGTTGCGATCGCAGTCCGTGGTGATCTGCTCGATCGACTTGCCGGTATGACGCGCCAGGATGCGGTACAGGTGCATCTGAGTCCGCAGCATCTCGTCGAGCTCGATCTTCAGGTCGGTCGCCGGCCCGCGCGAGGCGCCCAGCGGCTGGTGGATCATCATCCGCGAGTGCGGCAGGATGAACCGCTTGCCGGGGGCGCCCGCGGTCGCGAGCACCGCGGCCATGCTGGCGGCGACGCCCAGCACGTAGGTCGCGACCGGGCAGGGCACGAACTGCATCGTGTCGTAGATGCCCATCCCGCTGTAGACGCTGCCGCCGGGCGAGTTGATGTACAGGTGAATGTCGGCCTTCTTGTCCTCGTTGGCGAGGAACAGGAACTGCGCGATGATGACGTTGGTGAGCTCGGGCGTGACCTCGTCACCCAGGAAGATGATGCGGTCCTTGAGCAGCCGCGAGTAGATGTCGTAGGCGCGCTCCGCCCGACCCTCGCGCTCGATCACCATCGGGATCAATTCGTTTCGCATGCCGCGCCCCTTTGGCTACTTCTTCTTGCGGGACTTGCCTTCTTCCAGGATCTCGTCGATCAGCCCGTACTCCTTGGCCTCCTCCGCGCTCATGTAGCGGTCGCGCTCGATGTCGCGGGCCACCTGCTCGGTGTCCTTCCCGGTGTGGCGGGCGATGATCTCCGTGATGGTCTTCTTGACCTTCATGATCTCCTCGGCCTGGATGCGCATGTCGGAGGCCTGCCCGCCCATGTAGCCCCACGGCTGGTGGATCATCACCTTCGCGTGCGGCAGCGCGTAGCGCTTGCCCTTCGTGCCCGCCGCCAGGATCAGGGCCGCCCCGCTGCTGGCCGCCCCGACGCAGTAGGTCGCGATCTCCGCATTGAGAAACTGCATCGTGTCGTAGATGGCCAGCGTGTCGTCAATGTCGCCGCCGGGACAGTTGATGTACAGGTGGATGTCCTGGTCGCGCTTGATCGACTGCAGGTACAGCATGCTCTTGATGATGTGCGACGCGACCGTGCTCGCGTTGATCGTGACGTTGGGGTCCAGCGGCAGGTCGAGAAAGATGATCCGGTTCTCGAGCAGCAGCTCGTTCAGGCCCATCTGGCGCCAGGCCTGGGGCTGCGCCTGAAGTCGCGGACGCTCGATTTGCGGCCAGTATGCCATGCACTCTCCTTCGTGTCAGGCGCGGACGCGCTACTCCTGCGCCGGCGGTGCCGCCGAATCGCCCGCGCGGACGGCGACCGTGTTCGCGTCCGCCAGGAGGCGTTCGATCGTCTTGTCGTGGCGGATCCCGTCCGCCAGCTGACCCAGCAGGTCGTCCCGCTGGAGCTCGTCGCGGACTCGGTCAAAACGCCGGTTCTGCCGGCGCGCCAGGGCCGCAATGGCCGTATTCACTTCTTCATCGGTCACTTGAATCTCGAGCTGCTCGGCAATCTTGTCCAGGATGAAGCTCAGCTTCAGGTCGCGCGTGACCTCCTCGCGGGCGCTGGCGCGGAGCTGGTCGGCCCGGGCCTCCACGTCCGCCGGCGGCATGCCGCCCTGGAGCAGCTCGACCATGCGGCGGGCGACGGCGCGCTCGACCTGTCGGCCGGATAGTTTCTCGGGCAGCTCGACGGGGGTCTGCTGGAGCAGGTAGTCCGAGACCTGGGCCCGCCGGGCCGCCTCGATCATCTGGTCGCGCTCATTCTCCATGCGGATCCGCAGGAAGTCGCGGGCCTCGCCCTCGTCGGCAAAGCCTGACCGCTCGAGGAATTCCGCCAGGGTCATCGGCACCAGCCGCTTCAACTCGTGAATCTTGAACTGGAACCGGCCGGCCTGGCCGCGCAGGTCGGCGCGTTCATAGTCGTCCGGAATCGTGCACTCGACCTCGCGCGTCTCGCCGGCGCGGGCCCCGATCAGGGCCTCGTCCAGCTTCGGCACGGGTACCCCGTCGATGGCGGCCGGCCGCACGCCACACTGCACGTTTTCCTCGGTCTTCACGACCTGCTCGCCCACGCGCAGGGTCACGTCGGCCACCAGCATGTCGTCGCGCTCGGCGGTACCCTCCGGCTGCGGCTCGTACCGCCCGCGCAGCCGGCGCTGATTGAGCAGTTCCCGCTCGAGCATCTCGGAGGTGATTTCGATCTCGGGGGTCTTGACCTCGATCCCCTTGAGCTCCGGAAGCGTAAACTCCGGTCGCAACTCCACTTCGCACGTGTACACCAGCGAACCGCTGGGGGGGAGCTTGAGGTGTTGCAGGGCCTCGTCGAACGAGACCAGCTTTACGCCGCCGTCCGACTCGATGCGGAACAGCGGATCGCCCAGCACGTCCAGCTTGTGGTTTTCCGTCACGGCGAAATAGGACTGGCCGACGATCGACGTGGTGAGCGATTCCCGCACGTCGGCGCCGTAGCGCTTC
The DNA here is from genome assembly GCA_964629745.1 of uncultured Planctomycetales bacterium. Classification (GTDB taxonomy): domain Bacteria; phylum Planctomycetota; class Phycisphaerae; order UBA1845; family Fen-1342; genus JAAYXS01. Next base: position 30,231 of record CAZVRR010000005.1, read on the forward strand.
TCGATCAGCGCGCGCGGGGCGCGCCCCTTGCGGAAGCCCGGCACGATCGCATCGTGCATCAGCTCGTCATAGTTGTGCGTCAGGTGGTCCGCGATCACCTTCTCCGGCACCGTGATCTGCAACTCCTTGCGCAGCGTGCCGATATCGCGGATCTCCGCCTTGACCTCCTTCTTCAGGTCTTCCAGCAGACGCTCGGCTTCCGCCTCAGCTTTCTCACGGACGACATTGTCTTCCAGGGCACCTGGGATCCCAGGGAGCTGCATGATCGACTCCTCTTGCGCGATGGGTAGCGCTGGCCCGCCGCCAACGCCTGCGGCTGCGGCAGGCGGCTCACGCGAGCAGCGTGCTCGCGTCGGCACCGAACAGCAGCGCCACGAGCGCGGACAGCAGGGACGCGATGAGCTCGGTCCAGATATTCGAGAAGCTCACCATCTCCCACGCCTGTAACCAGCCGAACGTGATCCCGCCACAGGCAGCGGCGGCCAGCAATTTGCGTGTACGGTTCATCGGCAACTCCTTGCATTCCGGCCGACCGCGCTTGGGCGACGCGATCCGCTCCCTGGCCGGCCGAGCTCGGCCCGGCGGCCCACGGCGTTCCCTAACGTTACGGTGCAGGCGGCCCCTGTCAAGCTGCGCCCGGCTCAACGCGGACGGGCGCCGCCGGACCACCGGTGCCGGCGGCGACCCCCGGGGCCCCCCGCCCGGCGCCAGTTCTGCGCCGCGCAATTCGCGCGAGCGATGCACGTGCGCCGCACGCCCCGAAAGCCCGAGAAAAGGGCCGGCCATCGCGACCGGGCCCGGCGCCGCGCGCATGACGAGACCGGGAGCGGCGCAGCCGCCGCGCCGATCTCAAGTCGCCCCGGGAAGCCTGCCCGATAGGGTGGGGCAACGGGGCTGCCGGCGAGCGTGACGTTCGCGGGCCGCCCGCTCAACTCCGGTGGCATGGAAGCGCCGGCGATGGGAGTACCGGCCCGCAACGCCCCCCCGGGGGCGGGTCGCGTGGACGCGGCGGCGGGTCCATCGTGGGAGCGATTCTTCATGCCGGAACCGCTGCTGATCCGTTACATGCAACCGCTGATTTCCGGGCGCCGGGCCGAGTGTTTCGCCCTGATCAACGAGGCGCTGCAAACCGGCGCCTCGGCCGAGTCGCTCGTGTGCGACGTGATCTGGCCCTCGATGATGCAGGTCGATCGCCTGTACCGCGACGACCGCGTCAACCTGGTCACCGAGCACATGGCCTGCCGCATCAACCGCGCGATCGCCGACCAGCTGCAGCCGCGCCTGACCGTCGGCGCACGCAACAACAAGCGCGCGGTCGTGACGTGCGCCCCCGGCGAGCAGGAGGAACTCGGCGCCGAAATGGTGGCCGACCTGCTCCAGGCCGACGGCTGGGAAATCTACTTCGTCGGCGGCGGCGTGCCGGCCGACGAGATCCTCGCCCTCATCGGACATCTTCGGCCACATGTCCTGCTGCTGTTCGGAACGCGGCCCGAGGACGTACCCGACACGCGCCGCCTGGTCGAGCTGATCCGCGACGTCGGGACCTGCCCGACCATGAACATCGTGGTGAGCGGCGGCATCTACAACCGCGCCGACGGCCTCTGGCAGGAAGTCGGCGCCGATCTGTTCGCACCCCATGCCCGCGAGTTGCGCAGCATGCTCCAGTCGCTTCAGCCACGCCAGCCCGGTGCGCCCCGCGTCGGACTGGTCAAGAAGCGCCGTCGGCGCCGCAAGGGCGCGG
>CAZVRR010000006.1:0-14903 GCA_964629745.1 uncultured Planctomycetales bacterium
GTCGGGCAACATCGATCCCGTATATCGCTGCGAGAGGTCCTGCGACTATCATATCAACCACGCCAACAACATGATAGCCGCGCACCGCATGACGAAGGCGCAGGCATCACAACCAACTGGAGCTAAGTGATGAATCTGGGCAAGATCCTTATCGTCAGCATTGTCTTCGCGGCCGCTGTAGGGGTATTGCACGGCAAAAGCAAGCCCATTCGTGACCGCGGCGATGTAGAGGTCGTCCACGTGAAGGTCGACGTTCGGTCTTCGGGCGATGCGGCATTAGCTGCCTTGGCGGCTATATGTGGACGGGACGCGCTTTCGGACAAAACGATGGTAACAACGGAGACACGTTCAGACGGTTACCTCGTTCAGGTGTTTGAACTTGCCGAGTTGCCACGGAGCAACCCGGTTGATCCGACAAAATCGGGCCGAGTCGTCGCCAGGGTCGTCGTGGGAGGCGACGGGCTCGTGATCGAAAAGCTGGAACCCAAGGGCGCCAAGGCTTTGGTTCGCGAGGACTGCGTGCTTTCAGCTCTGACCTTCCTGACCGCGACGGGTCGCGGTCCGTCAGGGGCTTTCTTTATGGAAATCCAGCAAGCGCAAGAGGGCATGCAGGTGGATCTGACACGCGTGCCCCTTGTGCCGGGCGCGTTCACTCAGATTGTCGTCTCACCGGAACGCATCATCGTCAGGCCGGGGGCGTAGATGTCACAGTACTTGTGGAGGCGTTACCCCGAGGCCGCCTCCCCGGATTCTGGCTAGCGGTCCACTTTGACGCGCCACAATGACGCTGCATTGATGTGTGCGCCTGCTCCACACGGTGGTGCGCGGAGATTCACCGGGGAAACAGAAAGCCCGAACTCGCATCACCGCCCCCCGCCCGCGCTGTTGCGTTCTCCTCGGCTTCCAGCTTCCGATATCCTCTGGGGGTGGCTACGTAGCCGTTTCTCTCGTCAACGTAACAGGTCACCCGTCTGCAATGCTGATGGGCGGTAGTTGTGGGAGCGCCCCGGTTTGGAGATAGGTGCGCAAGGCGGCGCTGATCGTGTGCAGCGGATCGTGACCCCGCAGCCGCAGCGTGCGGTACACGCTCATCAACACCGCCTGCGTCAGCGCCCCACGGTCCGAACGGTTGGACTGGTTGTTCTTCCGCAGGATCACCGCCGGGCGGATCTGCCGCTCGGCAAAGTTGTTCTCGAACGGGATCCGGGGGTAGTCCAGGAACGTGAAGAGATGGTCGCCGGTGCGCCGCAATCGCTTGAGCAGCCGGCGGAGGTCGGCATCCGTGGCGTCCGTGGCGATCAGGGCATCCAGCCGGCGGCCCAGGCGCAGGATGCGGCCGCGGTATCGTTCGGGCGTGAAAAAGGTCCGCGGGCGGCGATTGCCGCCCTGCGTGACGTGATGCGGATATCCCGGGACCACCACTCGTGCGATTCGCCCATCGACGCAACGTACGCTCGTGCCAGCGGAGCGTCAAACGGAAATCTGTAGGGTGACCGGATTACAGAAACCGGGGCACCGCGACAACTACCACCCCTCAGCATTGCAGACGGGCGACCTGTTACGTTCGCTCCGATCGAGGGCGTACGCGACATTGTGGGCCCGGACTCGTGGGCCTGCGCGGGGCCGTCTGATGGTCGTGCGCGACGCCATCGAACTGCACCATGTGGAGCTCGTTGGACACTTACCAAAGGCCGGCGTGCTCCAATACCGGCCTGTGAAACCACATCCACCAGGCTCGCCACAAATAGTGCTCCAGTATCGCAACCACAGTCACCGCGCCGGCCAGGACGAGTATATGTTGTATCCGACGTCGCGCCCCAAGTATGTTCGCGCCGACTATCCACTGTAACGCAAAGACCGTGTAACCACACGCCCCAGCCACAGTCCAGAGCACTCGCTCTGCGTTCGGGGCAGGCGCGGCCAGTATGAACGCAACGGTGTAAGACACGCGTCGCACAGCCTCGCCCGTTACGCTGAATAACATCGCAAGGCAAGACCATCGGAACCACGATAGACAACTGAGGCCCGACTGGCGGCACAGTAGCAGTCCCGCGCCCACAGCCGAAGATAACGCGCACCACCACAGAAGGTCGTACAGTTGCACGAGATAATTCGACAGTATGTATCTTTGCAGATCGGCACCTCCGACAAATGCCGCCCCTTTCAGAAGGGAAGCAATCTGACCGCTCAACATTACGACCGTCGTTATCACAATTTGCAGGACACATACAAAGGGTACCAGAAGTGCTACGCGCGAATCCACATCACTGTAGCACATGCCTTGCCCCACAACTTGGCCCGGAGACCATTGGGCACGCAAGACCGCAATGATTGCCGAAGCCGGTGGAGTGGCTACGGCTGTAGCAAAAAATACGCGACCCTTATCGCGCCATGCCCCGAACGCGGACACTAGCAGTCCACATTCGGGGCATCTCGATTCACTCTCTAGAACACGATAACCGCAGCGTGCACATCGCGCGAACTCGGTCTGCAAATCATGAGAAGAGTGATTTCCCATCTCCAAAGGCCTCGTCCTCTGTCTGCTGGCCGGCAATCTGGGGACCCTGAGGACACCATACCTATTTTTCTGGCTCCTTCCTGGGTCGGCCTGGTCGGCGGGGTGGCAGGGCCCGGCCGAGCCGGCGTTCGAGCCGCCGCATGAAGCGCGGCCCGCCCGGCGGGCGCCCCGTCGCTCCGTGCCGCCGCAACTCCCGCGCCGTCGCCGCGTCCGGCGCCGCGATCAAGTGGACGTGGTTCGGCCTCGGGCAGCAGGCCCCCACCGCCACGCCGCAGCGACCGCACCACTCGGCCATCCGCTCCCGGTCGGCGCGGCAGTCGTCGGGCGTGAAAAAGGTCCGCGGGCGGCAATTGCCGCGCTGCGTGACGTGATGCGGATATCCCGGGACCACCACTCGTGCGATTCGTCCCATCGACGCAACGTACGCTCGTGCCGGCGGAGCGTCAACCGGAAACCGGTACGCTGTCCCCGGTTTTCGGATTCCCGCCGATTCCCGGATTCCTCGATTCCGCTGTAATTAGATAACGCTATCCGTAACCGACGCTTCGGGCGCACTCCGCTTCCGCGTTTTGTCAAGCGTGCGACCGTCAATCAACCAGGAAGAGTCACCACATTCGGGGCACGTGCCCGTAGTACTTCCCCTTAAGTCGTAACCGCAATGAGCACACTGCCACGGCTCCACGAATCGCCGCATGCGGTTCAACAAACCCACAGAGGAGAAACCGGCGACTATGGCGACGGTGTAGCCTCCTACGAAGCCGACGGAGCCAAACACGAGGGCTGCACTAAGTGAGAAGCTCACCACCTTGAGTCCACCAATCCCAAAAGCCATCCCAAATATCAAGGCTGTGACGGCACCGACGGTTATCATGCTGCGCTGACAATGTGCGATGCGAGAGGTACGATATCTACAATATACCCCGAAGAACGCCGCCGCAATTAGCGCTAAGGTGCAGGGTAGAACCTCACATCCCAAGCCGCCGAGTCGCCACGCAATTGCGCAAACTGATCCGGCAGCGGCGTATACCGCAATCGCACCACCGACTCCGTCCAAGCCTTCTCGTACGTACTTCACCCGTGCAACCCAGCGTGTTGAAGTCACTTGGCGTTTTGCCGGCACAATGCGCCAATGGGACACCCAGCTTCATCTGGTTAATCTGGGGACACCATACCTATTTCTCGGGCTCGCTCCTGCGTCGGCCTGGTCGGCGGGGTTGCCGGGCCCGATCGAGCCAGCGTTCGTGCCGCCGCACGAAACGCGGGCTGCCCGCCGGACGCCCCGTCGCTCCATGCCGCCGCAACTCCCGCACCGTCGCCGCGTCCGGCGCCGCGATCAAGTGCCGCGTCCAACGCGGCTCCCGCTTCAACAGCGGCGCCGCCCTGACCAAGACATCATCCTGCTGCCGCACATGCGCCGCCGCACTCGACCAGCGGTAGTCCGTCGTCCGCCGGCAATCTGGGGACATCACACCTATTTCTCGCATGAATTCAAGGACGAGACCCCTGCCAGCGCCGCGGTCGACATCCTGTCCATTAGGGTGCACCCGCGCTGCTATGTGCCTGGCGGCGCTGATCATCCTCGCGAAGTAATCGTTTTATGTTCCAAATCCACTCCGAGCGGCAATTCAGCCTCCCCGTCGCTGGCTCAACATAGGTGACGTCACGCTGCAGACCCCACCCGACGCTGCCTTCGGGAGCGAGGAGCACGAGGTAACTCTGACGCTCATCAGGTGCGTTCGTCAGAGGTCTATAGACGGCAGGTCCTTCTGGAGGCGGCAACGGCGCTCCTTCAAACCGATCGCATGTATTGTAATGCTGCTCCAGATCCCGGATTTCACGGGGATAGACGCCATGTGTGACAAAGTAGTCCTGCAAGGCGTTTGCATAACGACCATACGTCCAGGTCTGGCATACGACCGATCTGTAGGTCAGAATGAAAACCAGCATCGCCAGCACCAGCATCGCGCAGCCCGCGATTGCAGCAGACCTGATTATCAGCCGTCGTGCAATCATTGGCCGCAAACCTGGTACCCACGTCCTCCTTCGTTCCAACCTATCCGATCCGAATACTCGCACTTCATCCGATTCGAGGCGTGTGCAATTACCAATCACTCCCCACGTCAGGCGCGTCTGGGCGATCAGCCGCCCGCCAGCAGCTCCACGAACGGGTCGATGTCGAACCCGTTCACCACGCCGTCGTGGTTGCAGTCGGCGGCCAGGATGTCGCAGTCCGGGAACGCCGCGGCGTAACCGGCCGGGTCCACCAACGCCAGCACGAACGGGTCGATGTCGAACACGTTCACCACGCCGTCGCAATTCAGGTCCGCCGGGAGCGGGGCGCCGCAGTAGTCGAGGACGAACTGCCCCGGACTGCCCACGTCACCCAGACTCGAAGCGAACGACAGCTGCGCGTCGCCCACGGCCGACAGCACCCACGCATGGATGTCGTTCTCACCAATCCCCAGGGCACACGGCCAGCCGCTGGCGCCCTGCGTCCGAATCGTGCCGGGGAAATCCTCGTCGCCGTAGTCCAGGACATCGACCAGCGTGCCCGATGCATCGTACAGGCGGATCGAATCGTTGCGCCCGAGATAGCCGGCGTCGATCGTCACCAGCTTGACCGCCGGGATGCCCCAGTCGGCGGCGAAGCTGTAGGGCGGATCGGCCGGCTGCTCTTCGGCCAGCACAACGGATTCGCCCGGCGCCACCGTGCCGAACGCGCTGAGATCGACGGCCCCGGGCACGTCGGCGCTGTCGGTGAAGCTCCAGCCTGTCATGTCCACCGGCGTCGACCCGAGGTTCGTGAACTCGATGAATTCGCCGCCCGCGCCGGCGTACATGTATTCCGTGATCCGCACCTCCGCGTCGCTCGGGGCGGGGCAGGGCTGCGTTTCGCAGTTCGTGCCGTCGCCCAGGAACAGGCCGTGGGCCTGCTGGCACTCGGACATGTCCAGCTCGAGACACTCGCCCGCCACGCAGCATGAGCCGGCCGGCGGATCCCACAGCACGAAGGTCCCCGGATTACCGGTGTCGCCGACGAGCGACTGGAACGAGCCCTGCACGTCGCCCACCACGGACAGCCGCCAGCGGTAGATGTCATTGATCCCCACACCGTCGGCGTAGGGCCAGGCGCTGGCGCCGTTGGCGATCACGCTGCCGGGAAACGCGTCCGGGCCATACGTCAGGCGGTCGACCAGCGCCGCGGAGTTGTCGTACAGGTTGAGCTCGTCGTTGCCGCCCAGGCCGACGGTCGAGCCGCCGACGATCTTGACGCCGGCCAGGCCCTGCCAGTCCGTGGCAAAGGCGACGGCGGTCGACTCCGTCAGGATGGCGGACTCGCCCGGAGCAAGCGTACCGAACGCGGACAGGTCAACTGTCCCCGGCACCCGGCTGTTGTCGTCGAAGCTCCAGCCCGTCATGTCGACCGGCTCGGCGCCGAGATTCGTGAACTCGGTGAATTCCCCGCCCGCACCGGCGTACATGTACTCCGTGATGCGGATCTGCGCGTTGCTCGGAGCCGGGCACTCGGTGGTCGCGCAGTTGGAGCCGGCTCCCTGCCACAGCCCGACGCCAAAGCACTCGGTCTCCGTCGTCACCGTGCACACGCCGGCGGCGCAGCACGCACCGGTCGGCGCCTCCGGACAGACGTAGGACAGGAACGTGCCCGGGTTTCCCACGTCGCCGGCGCTCGAGGCGTAGGAGCCCTGCTGATCGCCGACCGTCGAGAGAATCCAGCCGTACGGATCATCGGCACCCAGGGCCTGGGCGCAGACCCAGCCGCTGGCGCCCTGCGTGCGGATACTCCCGGGAAACGTCTCGTCGCCGTACGTCAGCCGGTCCACGAGCACGCCGACGGCATCGAACAGGTTGATCTGGTCGTTGCGCCCCAGGTTCGCCGGGTTGCCGCCGATCACGCCCGTCCCGGCGAGGCCCCACAGCGTGCGGAACAGCGTGGCGTCGGTCTCGGTGAGGATGACCGAAGCGCCGGGCGCGACGACGCCGAACGCGCTGAGATCGACCGTACCCGGCACCGCGCTGTTGTCGTCGTAGCTCCAGCCGGTCATGTCGACGGCCGTCTCCCCCACGTTCGTGAACTCGATGAATTCTCCGCCCGTGCCGGAATACATGTATTCCGTGATCCGCATCTGAGCGTGGGCGGCTCCGGCGACCAGCGACAGGCCGACCAGGCCGACCAGGAATCCCAGCACCGCCCTCCGAGTCTGTTGCGCGAATTCCATGGTCTCTCACCTCCGAGACATTGCCGCGTGAATTGCGTCCAGCAACCGTGCTGCGACTCGCCTCCCGGTGCGAGCCGTCATCTCGTTCCAAGTATAACGCCGCGGCGCGGGCGGGCGAAGCGGTCCAGCGACTCGGACCGGCGCAACCCCTCGGCGCCGCGATAATTAACCGCCAGTAAGCCGCTGGACGAACGCGTCGATGTCGAAGGCATCCACGGCGCCATCCCCGTTCACATCGTTCGCGCACCAGTAGTCGCAGGTGTACGTGGCCTGCCACGTCGTCGAGTCGGTCAGGGCCACGACGAAGGGATCGATGTCGAAGACGTTCACGACACCGCTGCAATCGGTGTCCGCGGCGGCCAGGCATTCCGGCGCGGCCTCGCAGGCGACCATGTTCGCGGTCAGCGCGACCCAGTCGCCCGTGGAGCCGTACATCAGGCCCTGGTTTCCCGCGCTGCAGTACACGCGGCGATCGGCTCGCCATGCCTGCGCCGGGTGCATGCCGCAGGAACCGTCGGAACCGACTCCCGGCCGCAGCTCGAAAATCGCCGCCCCGTTGTTTACGTACGAGCTGACCGGGTGCATCGTGTGGATGCAGTCGGCGCCGTCACCCGCGTAGGAACATCCATCGGCCGGCGAAACCATGAACCGCACCGGAAAGTAGTCCGGACTCATGACGCGACCGCCCAGCGAGTTGTCCTGCGTGTCCGCGTAGCAGTCCTCTCCGAGGATCGCCCGGCCCCCCATGTCGACGTAGTCGGCCAGGCGGTCGCCCATCAGCACGCGGTCAGCGTACGGATCTTTCACCCACGTCAGCACGGCGCGATAGGCCATCATCTGCTCGACCGTCGGCGTCGCAAGGCGCGCGTCGACGTAGTCGACGTTCTCGCCCAGGAGTTCCGCGACCGCATCGCGGAAGGCGGGATGGTCGGGAGCCGTGGGGGCGTACAGCAACCCGGCCGGCTGCCACTGGCCGCATGGGGGCGTGAACGGATCCGTCAGGCACGGTCCGCCGATCGTCCCGCCCGCCGGCACGCCCGGAACGAAGCGGTCGATGCAGTTCAGGTCGTACTCGTACGTGCAGCTTGCGCCGTCGTCAGTGCAGCAGGCGCCGGGATTGCCGCAGGCGGGCTGTAGCGTTTCGCACGCCACGTCCTGGTGCCAGCGAGCCGGCGGCGCACAGTCCGTCACCGGCACATCGTCGGTGCACGTGCCGGTGTACACGTCGCAGCAGGCCACCGTCGCCAGCCGGGGGCACACGTACAGGTTCGCCGTCAGCGGGGCCCAGTCACCGTAGCTGCCGGTGCTTCCCGCGCGGTGTGCCGGAACGTAAGCCACGCGCGAATCCGGACGCCAGGCGACCGCCGGCGTGTGGCCGTCCATTCGTCCATCCCACGCGTTGCCGGGAATGACCGTCGCGTTGTCCCCGCCCGGGGCGCAGTACCACGAAACCGGAAAGACCTGGTGCGGGCACTGCACGCCGCCGCCCGTATAGCAGTCGTAGACCGACTCGCCGGAGACCGTCACCGGGCAATAGCCGGGTTCGTTGATGATGCGGCCCTCCAGCCGCAGGTGCGTCCGGTATCCGAGGATGACCTTGCCGCCCTGGTCGACGTAGTCGGCCAGCCGGTTGCCGAAGACCCATGGATTCTGGTATTCCCAATACGACCAGGTCACCACGCAGCGGTATTGCAGGAGTTGCTCCAGGGTGGGAGTTCCCCGGTGCGCATCGACGTAATCCACCGGCGCGCCGCCCAGCAGGGCGCTCAGTTCGGCGCGAAAGTCCACGCTGTCGCAACCCGCCGGCGCCAGCAGCACCCCGTCAAACCGCGCGGCGCCGCACCAGGCAAGGAACGGATCGACCGCGCAAGGCTCGCCGATCGTAACCCCCGCCGGCAACCCCGCGTGAAAACGGCCCGCACAATGCAGGTCGTACTCGTAGGTACAGGTCGACGCGCCGTCCAGGCAACATGCGCCCGGGTTGCCGCAGGGCGGATCCAGTTCTTCACAGCCCTGCTGGTAATGGAACACCAATGGCGCGCCGCAATCCAGCGCCGGCGCACCGTCCGTGCACGAGGCCGTGTACGGATCACAACAAGCGCCGATCGGCACCTCGGACGAGACAACCAAGGTGTAGTCCTCGACTTCGCCGTAGTACGACAGGCCACACGGATCAGGATCCGACGTGTACCAGTCGACACGGATGCGCATGCGCGTGCTGCCGGGCAGGGCCGTCGGCGGCACGTGGATCGGGAACCAGTACGGCCCGTACGACGGAGCGTCGCCGCAGGCCTCGTCACCCTCGTCATCGAAGACTCCGTCCTGGTTCCAGTCGACCCAGACGGAGCACGTGATGTCGCCGAATGGCGCCGCTTCCGTGACGACCAGGTCGTGCTCGAGCGCACGCGTCACGAGCGTCGACTGGCTGGTATAGTCGCCATAGCCGGTGCACGAACTGCTTTGATCGATGTCGCCCATCTGCACACGTGTCACATGCCCGTAGCACGCGCCGGTCGCTTCGCAATATGCATCGCCCCCGCCCGCGCGTTCCGTGGCAACGCGGGCTGCGCGGCACGCGTCACCCGGTCGAGATCCCTGCTCAGAACAAAAGAAAAATACGAGGGGAAAGAGAATTGAAAGAAGGCTCCAAGACATGTTGTGCTCCCTTGCAGATGGTTGGGCTGAACCGCCACGTCCACAGATAGGCGATGGCGCCAGTATACCGGTATACGCCCAATTGCAAACACCCCGCGGCACGCAACTGTGGCAGTCGACTGCGCACCACATGCTCCGTGCGCGGTTCTGGCGTGCGGAAATGTATGCAGGAGACACCCAATCAGGTGTCGCCGTTCGCGTGCGTCACCCAGTCGTGCGTCCTGCTGTTCACGCACCTGCTGTCGGAGCCGGTTCGCAGGCGGCGCACCGACCGCCTGGCCCCCGCTGACTGTCCGAGTTCGTCAGGCACTCCAGGCGACGCACTATGCATGCTGATGCGTGTGCACGTCGATATGCATGGAAGCGGCGACGTACGTGCGCGCCGCAGCGTCGCGCAGCCTTTGCGCACCCATGCCGCCTCGTTCGTGGTACGCGTATGAACTTCGCGCGCCAGCGCGCCGAAACGCCTGCCGCACTCCCACGAACCGCCCAGGCGGCGCGCGATGCATTATTGGTCACCGCAACCATCCTGGCCGTCACGACGATCACGACCCTGGTCGTCTATTGCCAGGCCGCCGCGGCACACCGCGCCGACGTACACGGCAACCTGCTGCGACTGGCCCACGCCGCCGCGACGCTGGTGGATCCGGACCTGCACCGCACGCTGACCACCCCGCAGCAGATGGACAGCCCGGCGTATCGAAGCATCCAGGGGGCGCTAAGCAAGTTCCTGCGCTGCACGCCGGGCGTGACGTATGCCTACACCGTCGTCCTCAAGGACGGGCAGGTCTGCTTCGGCGTCGACGGGCTCGACCCGCTGGATGCGGCGGACGGGGAATCCGACCAGGCTAACTTGCTCGAGCCGTATGTCGACGCCGACCCCTACATGCTTGCAGCCCTCCACAGCGGCCGGGCCCTGACGACGCCCGAGCCGTTCTCCGACAAATGGGGCACGTTCATTACCGGCTACGCGCCGCTGATTGCGTCCGACGGCGCACGTGTCGGCGTGCTGGGCGTGGATATCACGGCAGACGAGTACCAGCATCGTCTGGCGTCGATGCGCTGGACGGCGCTGGCGGCGCTCCTGCCGGCCGTCGTGCTGAGCGCGCTGGCCGGCTGGGCCTGCTACGTTCTGCGGCGCCGCGCGGCGCTGCGCGAAGCGGAGACCAGCCGGGCGCTGGCGCGGACGCGACGCGAACAGGAATGCGTCGCCGTCATTGCGACCGCACCGGCATTGATCGTGGGTGACGTCGCCACGCTCGCCCGGGAAATCACGGCGCGCGCCGCGGCGGTCCTGGGGGTCGAGCGCGTGGGGGTGTGGCTCCACGACGACTCGGAACCCCTGCTGCGCTGCCTCGACCAGTTCGAGGCGACGCCGAAACGACATGGTTCCGGCGCGGTCCTGCACGAAAGCCAGCTTCGCAGCGAGCACGAATGCCTGCGCGAATCGCGCTACATGGCCGCGCACGACGCATTGCACGATCCGCGCACCGCCGGCTACGTCGAGTGCTACCTCGAGCCGCACGGCATCACCTCCCTGCTCGATGCGCTGATCCGCTCTTCCGGCCGCGACCTGGGGGCGCTGTGCTTTGAGCACGTCGGCCCGCCACGCACGTGGCAGGCGGACGAGATCAGCTTTGCCTGTCAACTTGCAGACCAACTGGCCCTGGCCCTGGCGAAGGCGGCATACCGGCAGGCCGAAATTGCCCTTCGACAAAGCGAATCCCACTACCGACTTCTGGCCGACCACAGCGACGATGTCGTCAGCCTGAACGACCCGGCCGGGCGACGGCTGTTCATCAGCCCCTCCATGGCTCGTACCACCGGCTGGTCGGTGGACGAATCGCGTCGGCTCGACTGGCGCACGCTGGTTCACCTCGACGATCTGGCGGCGGTTGACGAAGCCCGTGCCGCCAACTTGCAGGGGCGACGCACGCAGGTGCGGTTCCGGTTCCGCTGCAAGGACGGCAACTGGATCTGGCTCGAGCTGAACGCCACGCCCGTGTGCGACGGGCTGGGTACCGTGCGCCACATCCTGTGCACGTCGCGCGACATCACCGCCCGCCATCAGGCCGAGCAGCAGGTCCGCCTCGAGGAGACGCGCCTGAAGGCGCTCGTCGAACTGGGACGCATGACCGACGCCACGCCCGACGCCATCATGGATTTCGCCCTCGATGCCGTCGTTCGCGTTACCGGCAGCCGCCTGGGGTATCTGGCCACGCTCAACGAGGACGAGACGGTCCTGACGATCCACGCCTGGTCGGCGGCCGCCAGCGCCGAGTGCCGGCTCTCGGAGAAACCGCGCGTGTACCAGGTGGCCCAGACCGGCCTGTGGGGTGATCCGATCCGTGAACGGCGGGCGGTCATCACGAATGACTACGCCGCGGCCAATCCGCGAAAGAAAGGTCTTCCGACCGAACACGTCCGGTTGACGCGACACCTGGGCGTGCCCGCGTTTGACGGTCAGCGCATCGTCGCCCTGGTCGGCGTCGCCGAGAAGGAAACGCCGTACGAAAGTGCCGATATCCAGCAGGTCACCCTGCTGCTGGACGGCATGTGGCGCGTGCTGCGGCGCAAGGATGCCGAGGACAAGCTGCGGCATGCGCATCAACTCCAGCAGACCATCCTGGAAACAGCCGCCACGGCCGTGTTCACGGTGGACACCCAGTTGCGCGTGACCAGCGTCAACCGGGCGTTCTGCGAGACGACGGGGTACGCGGCCGATGAAGTCGTGGGGCAGTCCTGCGGCGTTTTGCAGGGCGATCCCTGCTGCCGACACTGCGCCTTGTTCGATCCCACGCGCGAGGCGCCGATCGTGCGCAGGCAATGCACGGTCCGCGCCAAGGACGGCCGGCGGCTGACGATCATCAAGAACGCCACCGCGCTGCGGGACAGTACCGGCCAGTTCACCGGCGGAATCGAATCCTTCATCGACGTCACCGACCTGGTGGCGGCACGCGACGCCGCCGAGCACCAGGCACGCGAACTCAACGAGAGCAACCGCCGGCTCGAGGAGGCGATCGCGCGCGCCAGCGAACTGGCGCTCCGCGCCGAGACGGCCAGCCTGGCCAAGAGCGAATTCCTGGCCAATATGAGCCACGAGATCCGCACCCCGATGACCGCCATCGTCGGCTACGCCGACCTGCTGGCCGAGGACACCGAGACGGGCCAGGACCTCCAGCCGCGGCTCGAATCCATCCGCACCATCCAGCGCAACGGCCAGCACCTGCTCCAGTTGATCAACGACATTCTCGACATCTCCAAGATCGAAGCGGGCAAGATGGAGCTCGAACAGGTCCGCTGCTCCCCCGCGCAACTGGCGGCCGACGTGCAATCGCTCATGCAGGTGCGGGCGGACGCGAAGGGGCTCACCCTGCGCGTCGAATTCGACGGCCCCGTGCCCGAAACCATCCAGAGCGACCCCACGCGCCTGAAGCAGATCCTGGTCAACCTCGTCGGCAACGCGATCAAGTTCACGGAAGCCGGCGGTGTGCGGCTCGTGACGCGCCTGGTCCGGGAACCGCTCGGCGCGGCGGCCCCCGGCTCGACGCTCCAGTTCGAGATCATCGACACCGGCGTCGGAATGCGCGCCGACCAGCTCAGCGTCCTGTTCCAGCCGTTCACGCAGGCCGACAGCTCCACGACCAGGCGCTTCGGCGGAACCGGCCTGGGCCTGACCATCAGCCGCCGGCTCGCGGAAATGCTGGGCGGCACCATCACGGTGACCAGCGCGCCCGGCGTCGGCAGCACGTTCACCGTCAGTGTCGCCACCGGGCCCCTCGACGGCGTGCCGCTTGTCACCATCACGCCCGGTGAATTGAGCGTCCGGCCCGAAGCGTGGCGCCCGGACCGGCCCGACCCCGGCGGACTGCACTGTCGCGTCCTGTTCGCCGAGGATGGTCCCGACAACCAGCGCCTCATCGCCCATCTGCTGCGGAAAGCCGGTGCCGAAGTCACCCTCGTCGAGAACGGCGCGCTGGCCGTGAGCGAGGCGCTCGCCGCGCGCCGCGCCGGCCGCCCGTTCGACGTGATCCTGATGGACATGCAGATGCCCGTGCTGGACGGCTACGCCGCGACCGCACGGCTGCGCGCCGAAGGGTATGACGGCCTCATCATAGCGCTCACGGCCCACGCGATGGACAGCGATCGGGAGAAGTGCCTGGCCGCCGGCTGTGACGACTACGCGAGCAAGCCGATCGATCGCCGCCGGCTCATTCAGACGATCCGCAACCGGCTGGCGCAGACCGCAGCGGCCGCTGCCGCAGGCCGGCCGGGCTGAGTGAGGGCGGCGTGATTCGCGGTGAAGCCGCCGTCGCGCGGCGGGCGCCGGGTCTACGGGCCCGCGGCGGCGACGGGCACCTCGGGCACCGAGGTCGCACCGTCCTCGTCGATGCGCAGGGTCTCGGTCGCCAGCCGGAATTCCAGCAACAGTGACCAGCGCTGGGTCTTTGCCAGGTTCAGGCGTGCCCGCGCGATGTTCCATTCATCCTCGGCTTCGAAGAGGTCGCGGTTGCCGATTTCCCCCTGCTCGTACTGGATCCGGGCGAACTCCAGGCGCCGTTCCGCGACTTCCAGGTTGCGCTCCTGGATCTCCACCGAGCGCGCCGCGAGCCGAATCCGGTTGACCGCGCGGCGCACGTCCGCCCGAATCGCTTCTTGCGTGTCATCGTACGCGCGCTGGGCGCGCCGGACATCGATCAGCGCGGTGCGATACTGGTTGCGCTCGGCGGTGCGCTCCAGCGGCAGGGACAGCAGCAGCTCGCTGCGCCAGGTCGTGCGGTCGAACGAGAAGTCCGCCATCCGATAGTGCTCGGGATCCGTATCCCACGTCACCGTCGAATTGAGGTTCAGGTCCGGCAGCAGCGAATTCTTGGCTACCGCCACGCCGCGGCGTGCGTCGTCAATCTGGTCCGCGCGCGTGACCAGGTCGAGCCGGTTGGCCAATGCCACGTTCAGGGCCAGCGGTTCATCATCCATGCCGGGCGGCGGCAGCAGCAGCGGGTAATCGCCGGCCGCGACCATCCGCTCGATGGATTCGATGCTCTCCAGTCGTTCGAGCGGCATCGGCTCATCCACCGGCATGCCGATCAGCAGCTTGAGCTGGTCGGCGGACGCCCGGTAGATTTCGCGTGCGTCCTCCAGGTTGTTCTGCGCCGTCAGGAACTGCTGCTCGGCACGCTGCGTGTCGAGCAACGTCCCCATTTCCTGCTCCTGGAACGCCAGGGCGCGATCGTACGCGTACTTCACGCGCCGCAGGCTGTCCGCGCTGTCCAGCACGTCCTGCTTCGTGCGGAGGAGGTCAAAATACTCGGCGGCGACGGCCACGAGCTGCTGCCGGCGAAAACGCTCGAACACCCGCACCGCGTAAGTCAATTCGCGCTCCAACTGGATCAGTTGCTCGCGCGCCACGTGCCCCGCCCCGCGCAGGAAGGGAATTTCCAGCCCGAGCTGGATCTGACTGCCTTCGCTGGCCGTGATCGTATTGCCCACGT
>CAZVRR010000006.1:14913-31067 GCA_964629745.1 uncultured Planctomycetales bacterium
CGTCGCGGATCAGCGTGGAGAGCGCCGCCGCCGTGAACTGGCCCCCGTAGGGCAGACGCTGCGTCACACCCAGCTCCGAGACGAAGCGCATCGCCTGGTCGAAGTTGCGCACCTCGCCAAAGTTGCCGTACACCGTGCGCAGGTTGCTGGCGAAGATCGGCGTCCAGAGGTGCCGCTCCAGCGTCAGCGCCAACGTGGAAAGGTACAGGTCCTCCTTGGCCGTCTGGTACGCGCGCTGGTGAACCTGGGCGTAGACGATCGCGCGGGTGAGCGTGAACAGCTCGGCAGGCACAGCGGAGTCCGCGTCCGCCGGTGCGGACTGCGGCGCGGTCTCCGGGGCGGGCGCGACGGGCGCGGGCTCGACCTCCGGCTCAGCCGCACCCTCAGGAGTCGCCGCTCCCTGGGCCGCGGCATCGACCGCCTGCGGCACCTCGAACCCGGCGGGGAGCTCAGGAGAAACGGGCTGCGGAACGTAGCCGTACGCGCGCCGGGGCGGGGTCCCCAGGAGTTCGTCGTCGACCGGCAGGGGCGCCGGGGTGTTCTGGCCCAGTGCCGCCCGCTGTCGGGCGGCGATCACGTCGGCGACCTGCCGGTCGGTGCTCTCCACCAGCTGACGGCAGGCGATGTGGGTCCAGAAAACAACCAGGCAGGCTGCACTGATCAGAGGCCGCCGCAGGAAAGCCATGGCTTCACGTCCCGTCCCTGGACTGCCGCCGGCATTCGCGCCGGCACATCGGCTCACGGCCGGCCGACCCGTTACATCTCATGTCCGGGCGCCGGCAGAAGCGCGCCATGCGCTTCGCCGTCCAGAGCGGCGCCAATCTTATCCACGAGGGCCTGCGCCGTGTACGGCTTGTGCACGAAACCGGCCATGCGCCGGTCGTCGTCCAGCCGGGCGAGGGCATCCTGCTCGGTGTACCCGCTGGCGACGACGACTCGCGCGTCGGGACGAATGGACAGGATCTCGCGGAACACGACCTCGCCGCCCATGCCCGGCATGGTCATGTCGAGGAGCACGATGTCCACCTCGTGCGCGTGGGCCCGGAACTGCGCGATGCCGGCCATCCCATCTTCCGCGACCAGCACGCGCGCGCCGCGGGCTTCGAGGACGGCTTGCACCACTTCGCGGATGTCGGGCTCATCGTCCACGACCAGGACCGTGGAGCCCGGGGGCAGCCGCTCGTACTCGCGCGCCGGCGCGCGCCGCACGGTTGGCCGCGCCGTCGCGGGCGGGAACAGCACGGTAAACGTGGTTCCCGCTCCGGGGGCGCTGTCGACATGTACTGCGCCGTGGTGGGAACGGACGATGCCGAGCAGCGCGGACAGGCCCAGGCCGCGGCCGGTCGCCTTGGTCGTGAAGAACGGGTCGAAGATACGGGCGAGCGTCTCGGTCGTCATGCCGCAGCCGTCATCGACCACCTCGAGGCAGACATAGGGGCCGGCGGTAAGCGGGTGCCCCACGTAGTTCGGCTTCAGCTCGGCGGTGCTCAGTACGCGCATGGATGTGCGGGCCGTCACCCTGCCGGCGCGATTTCCGATCGCCTCGCCGGCGTTGATCAGCAGGTTCATCACGACCTGCTGCACCTGGGTGCCGTCCGCCTCGATGTTCGGCAGCTCGGGGGCGAGATCGAGCTGCAACTGGACGAGCTTGGGGAGCGCGGCTCGCACCAGGTCGGCGATCTCCGCCACCAGCCCGTTCAGGGCCAGCGGGGCGACGTCGTAAGTGGCCTGGCCCGAGTACGCGAGCATCTGCCGCGTGAGCTCGGACGCCCGCCGGCCGGATTTCACGATCTTGTCGAGGTAGTCGCGAATCTCCGACTCCGCTTCCAGCTTCTCCGAGGCCAGCGATGCATTGCACAGCACGCTGAGCAGCAGGTTGTTGAAGTCGTGCGCCAGACCGCCGGCGAGCATGCCCAGGCTCTCGAGCTTCTGGGCCTGCTGGAAGCGGGCCTCGAGTTGACGGCGCTCCTCCTCCGCCTGCTTCCGCTCGCTGACGTCGCGGAACACGATCACCGCACCCGTGAGGACGCCGCGCTCGAAGATCGGCGCGCTGACGAAATCGACTGGCAGGACCGAGCCGTCGCGGCGCCGGAACACGTGGTCGGCTACGCGCTGCATCGCGCCGGTCCGCATGCTCCCGCACACGATGCATTCCAGGTCCTGGCAGGGCTGGGTGCTGAGGCGCGCGTGGCGCACCAGCTCGTGCGCGCACATCCCGATCAGTTCCTGGGTCTCCCACCCTAACTGCCGGGCCGCCGCCGGGTTAGCGAAGGTGATGCGCCCTTCGGTATCGACTCCGTAGATGCCCTCTCCCGCGGAATCGAGGATCAGCTTGTTCTGGCGACTCAGTTTCTCCAGCGCTTCCTCGGCCCGGAGGCGTTCCGTGACGTCGCGGGCGAAGCCCACCAGGATGCGTCGGCCCTCGTCGCGCAGCACGATGACGCTGGTCTCCAGCCGGATGATGTGGCCGTCGCGATGCCGGTGCGCCGTGGCGAACTGGTGCAGGCCGGTACGGAAGGGGCTCGCATCTGTCTGGCGCAGCGACGGCTCCTTCACCTCCAGCTCGGTGATCCGCAGTTGCAGCAGTTCCTCGGCCGTGTATCCGGTCATCCGACAGAACGCGTCGTTGACCTCCAGGAAGCGGTGGTCCTCGTCCACCACGAAAAAGCCGTCCATCGCGCTGCGCAGAATCGCACGGTTGCGCACCGCAAGCTTGCCGGCCCGCGCCGCCGAATCCTCCTGCTCGGTCACATCGCGCAGGCAGACCGCGGCCGCCCGCGGTTTGTCGCCGCTGGCCTCCAGCGGCAGGATGTCCGCCAGCACCGCGCGCTCGTCAATCTGCAGGCGGTAGGTCGTTCGCTTGTGCCGGTCGACGGCTTCGGCCACGAGCTCATGCAGCGTCCGGCGATCCCCCTCCCCCAATTGCGTAAGCCAGGCCAGTGCCTGCGTCTTTTCGTTCGCCGGATACGAGTCGAGACAGCGCCCCCCTCGATCCAGCACGACCAGGGGGGTCGGAACGATCGCCAGGAGCTGCTCGAGATCCTGGACGCGCTGCTGGAGGCCGGTCGTCGCCTCGCCCCGTCGCAGGGTGCGCAGCTCCCGCAACAGCAGCGCAATCCCCGCTAATACCAACAGGTTCAGGACAATCTGCCAGACCATGATTCCCTCGGCGGATCGCCGGCACTCACGTTATTGCGCCGGCGTGGCATCGGCGGGCGGAGGTGCCGCTGCTTGCGCCAGGCAAGCCCGCGCCCCTTCCTCCTGCCCCATGCGCCGCAAGGCTTCCGCCTTCTGTCGCCAAGCGGCAGCCTCCATTGTCCGGTTCGCGTGTTTCCGCGCCAACTCGATCCTCTTGTCGGCACAGCGAATTGTCTCCGCATGGTTACCCAAGCGGAGATTCATCTCTGCAATGTACTCATACGTGCGCGCCCGAACGTTCCAGAAGGAGGTCCCCTCCAGTGCATTCAATGCAAGTGCGAACTCGTTCTTCGCGTCGTCAAACCGGCTTTGCAGCGATGCGCAGCGACCCAAGTGCATGTGCGTCACGCCCGTATTCGTCCGGTCCCCGATCTCCTGGGCCAAGGTCAACGCCCGCCGGTAGTAATCTCGAGCTTCGTCATACCGCTGCTGTTCGAGCAGCACATTCCCCAACCCGTTATATGGCCCGATCAGCGCTGCCAGCGCGCCAAATCGGCGCGAAATCTCCGCGGCGCGCCGAAACGCCGCTTCCGCCTCCGCCGCCCGCCCCAGGCGGAACAGCGCAAAGCCCGAGTTGTTGTAGATCTGGGCACGCTCGGTCTCCAGGCCGCTCTGCTCCGCGAGCGTCGCCGCCGCCGCATAGTGTTGTTGCGCGTGCTCGTACTCCCCCTTCAGGTAGTGGAGCACCCCCATGTTGGCCCGCACCTCGACGAGCAGTTGCTGCTCGCCGCGCTGCTGCGCCAGTTCGAGCGTGCGCCGGTTCAATTCTGTCGCTTCATCGTAGCGGCCGACGCGCGCATAGGCGGCGCTGAGGTATTGCAGTGCCTCGGTGATCTCACCGTCCTGCCCGATGACCTCGCCCGCCAGGCGGATCGCGGCCTCGTAATCGCCCTGGAGGTAAGCTTGCTTGCCGCGCGTCAGCTTCTCCCGCAACTCGACCGCCACCACGCCCGAACCCGCCGACAACAGGCGCTCCGCCTGGAGTTCGAGCACCTCGCTGATGTTCTGAAACAGCGCGGCCTGCAGGTCGGCCAGCTTGGCCAGCGTGCCGTCGATCGGCCCGATCCGCGCCGGGACCCCGCGATTCTGCTGGTACACTTCCGCCGACAAGCCGATCAGATCGCCCTGCCGAACATAACGCCCGGTGATCACCGTCGCCGCGCCGACCAGCCGGCCGGCTGCCAGCAGTTGCTCCGACGGGGAGGCCTCCCCCAACGCTTCCTGCCGGGCCAGCAACTCGAGCAGTTGTTCCGTATCCGCCACGTAGGTTCCGGGGATTCGTGAGAGCTCCCGGGAGAGCGTGTCGGCCAACGCCCACCCCAACCAATCATCCGCCGCCGTTCCGGAACCGTTTTGGAACGGCAGCACGCTCAACCCGCCCGGCTCGACCGCCGGCGCTGCGACCACGGCCGGCTTCGCCGCCGGCGGACGCGCGTGCGGGTGGGAGAGATACTCCACCAGGACGTCCGCCGAGGCGAACCGCTGCTCAGGCTCGCGTGCCATCAGCCGCAGGACGGTGTCCACGAACCAGGGGGGAACGTGCCGGATGTCGGCCGGCCACTGCGGAGCGCCGTGTTGCGCATCAATCAGTGCACCAAACACGCCACGTTCGGCGAACGGCGCGCGCCCCGTGAGCAGGTGAAAGAGCGTGGCGCCCAGGGAGTACAGGTCGGCGGCGACGCCGACGGGGGCGTCGGGCTCGAGGACCTCCGGCGCGGCATAGGTCAGTGTGCCCACGGCACGTGGAAGCGCAGCGGCGCCGGTGCGGTCGGGGTTCTGCACGAGCCCCACTACACCCAGGTCGGTGACACGGAGCCGTCCGTCGGTACCCAGCAGCAGGTTGCCGGGCTTGATGTCCCGGTGCAGCAGACCGGCCCGGTGAATCGCTTCCAGGCCGCTCGCGGCGTGGAGAGCGAGCGTGAGCGCCTGCTGCGACCCCGGCACGACGCCGAGCGCGATGAGCTGGTCGAGGTCGATCCCGTCCACGTACTCGAGGACGAAGTACCAAATCCCACGCACGGAGTCGCAATCGAGCACGCGTACCACGTGTGGGTCGTTAACTCGATAACCCGCCTGCGCTTCGTTTCGAAGCCGCTCGACGGCGCGGTCCGACGCCTCCATGCGATGCGGCCAGATCTTGACCACGCAAGGGTGCTTGAGAAACTCGTGTTGCGCGAAGAACGTGAGCCCGTGCGCGCCGCGCCCGATCAGGTCGACCAACCGGTAGCGTTCGCGCAGGACGCCACCCGGCGCGACATCGGGCGGCACTTCGGACAGCGCGACCCCCGGACCGGCGCGCATCGCGCGCGGCAGCGGGAAGACGAAATCGCAAGCGGCGCAGCGGCGCAGGCGCGGAGCGACCTCGCGCAACAGACCGGGCTCGCGACAGTGCAGGCAGCGCAGCTCGGCTGAGTCGTCGCGTTGCAGCGCGCTCGCCATCAAAAATCTTTCCTCTCACACGAATGCGGGCCGCGGGCCCTTGACTGGTACCTTAGTGCTAGGTACAAGGTCCCATCGAGCGAGGAAATTCCATACTTTTGCCATGGATTCGCGGTTCTGCCGAACGCGTAATGCATGAGCCTGCGTCACATGCCGGGCTGGCTCGCACGGCCGCAAGGTTTTGCCGCCGCAGTGTAGCTCGGTTCGGCTTTCTTGCAACCGATGTTCTTATCCGTATTTCCTTTCCGCCTCGAGGAGACGTGCCATGATGGAACTCGTCTATCTGATGCTGGACTCGGGTCTGTGGTTGGTCGCGAGCGTGCAGGGCTTCATCGATACCATCACCTGCTAACGGAACCGGTGCACACAGGATCGAAGTGATCACAGAGCTGGACGACCTCGCAATCGAGTCACGCTAGCGCAACTCGAGTTCGTTGGCGCCACCCGCGGGCCCGCAGCCGCCGAACGCAGCGCTGCGCCGCTCGCGCGGGTGCAGCCCCGCCTTCACGGGTGCCGGTAGCTGACGCACCGGCGCCGTTCCATCGCCCATCGGGCGCGGACAATCCCGGGGGATAGCCGGCCAGTGCCGCAGGCGCCGGCGGAGCATACCGGCCCAGCGGTCAATGGCGCATTTGCCAGCCCGCCGCGGTGCAGCTATTACTGCGTGCGCAGCGTGTCGTGGAAAGCACCCATGCGCCTGGCCCGAATCTCCCTGGCCACCAAGTACCGCGTGCTCTTCGGGCTCGCGGTGCTCCTGATCATCGGCGCGGCCCTGGCGGTGCCGTGGTACCGCATGGAGCTGCTCGTCGTGCAGCAGCCCTTCCAGGAGGCGCAGCGGATCGTCGAAGACTACTACCAGATGGTCCTGCCCGAGCCGCTGGCGCCCGATCGCACCGCCAGCCCGCACCACGAGTTCAGCCTCCTGCCCGAGAAGCAGTCGCACCGCGCGCGCTTTATCCGGCTGCCGCTGAACCCGGCGGACGAGGACGCGGTGGCGGCCCAGTCGGGCAACCCCGTGGTGGGTCCGGCCCTGCGCACGTTTCTGAAGAACCCCCTCCAGCAGTCCGTCTACATGACCCGGACGGAGCCCAGCGGCCGCCGGCTGTATTACGCGCACGCCGTCCGCGTCTCGTCCCGCTGCCTGACCTGCCACGCTGAGTCCTCCGCCGCCCCGTTCCAGGAAAACCAGCTCGCAGGCATCGTGACGGTCGACCTGCCGGCGGATGTACGCTCGCAGGGCGTCTTCTGGAACCGGCTGGTCGTCGTGGCGGCGGGCAGCCTGGCCGGCATCCTCGCGCTGCTCGTCTTCTACGTCATCACGCATCGGTTCATCCTGGCCCCAATTCACGAGTTGCGGCAGGTCACGATCCGGGTCGCCGAGGGCGACTTGTCCGTGCGCTCCCAGGTGCAGACGGGCGACGAGTTCGAGCAACTGTCGGCGAACCTGAACACGATGCTCGAACGGCTGCGCAGCAGCCAGGAGGAGCTCAAACAGGCGAACCGGCTGCTCGATGAAAAGCTGGGGCAGATGGCCGAAACGAACGTCGCGCTGTACGAGGCCAATCGCCTGAAGAGCGAGTTCCTGGCAAACGTGTCGCACGAGCTCCGCACGCCGCTGACGACCATCATCGGCTTCGCCGAGCTGCTGCGCGAGGGACCCCATGTCGACGAAACCTCGCGTGCCGCGCGCTACGCCGAGAATATCCTGATCTCCGGCCGGATCCTGCTGGAGATCATCAACGACCTGCTCGACCTGGCCAAGATCGAGGCGGGCAAGGTCGACCTGCGCGTGGAGCCGGTGGATGTGCGCGAGCTGTGCACCGTCCTGCTGGGGTTCATCCGCCCGCTTACCGAAAAGAAGAACTTGCAGGTGGAGCTCGACTGCGACGAGTCGCTGCCGGCGCTGCATACCGACTTAAGCAAGCTCCGTCAGATCCTCTTCAACCTGCTCTCCAACGCCGTCAAGTTCACGCCCGAGGGCGGCCAGGTGCGCCTCAGCGCGCGCACGGTGGAAACCGACCGCATCCGATTGACCGTCAGCGATACCGGTCCCGGCATCTCCCCCGAGCATCACGCGACGATCTTCGAGAAATTCCGGCAGATCGACCAGTCCGCTACGCGGGAGCACCACGGCACCGGGCTGGGGCTGGCCATCGCCAGGGAGCTGACGCAGTTGCTCGGCGGCCAGATCGCCGTGGAGAGCGAGCTGGGCCACGGCGCCACCTTCTGGGTGGAACTGGCCCTCGCCGGACCGCGCGAGTCGCAGGAACGGCCGCTGGTATCGCTGGTATGAGCACCGCGCCCGCCGATCCGCGCACGGCCGCTGTCGGTCGCGCCCGTTCCGGTCGATGTATCCTGGCGACACGACCCTGGGCGCGGGCGGCAGTGCCGGTAAAACATGATCTCGGCGCGGCAGCGACCCGCACGCACGCGGGCGCCGCCGTCCCGGAGCGGACATGATCGAGATCTCCGAACTGTGCAAGATCTTCCCGAACCCGGACGGGACCGAGAAGATCGCCGTCGACCGGGTCAGCTTCTGCGTCCGGCCTGGGGAGATCTACGGGCTGCTCGGGCCCAACGGGGCCGGCAAGACAACAACCCTGCGCATGATCAGCGGCCTCCTTCGTCCCACCGCCGGCCGTGTGCTGATCAACGGCGCCGACGTGACGAACCAGTCGGCGGACGTGAAGCGGCAGATCGGGTATCTCACGGCGAACACGGGCCTCTACCAGCGACTCACGCCGCTGGAGGTGCTCGAGTACTTCGCCGCCCTCTACGGCCTGCCGCCCGACGCCGCCCGGCGGCGGATCACGACGCTGGTCGACTGGCTGAACATGCGTGACTTTCTCAAGTTGCGCTGCGGGGCCTTGTCGACCGGACAGAAGCAGCGCACGAGCATCGCCCGTGCATTGATCGCCGACCCCCCGATCCTGATCCTGGACGAACCCACGCTCGGGCTGGACGTGCTGAGCAACCGCCTGATCCTGGAGTTCATCGCGTCACAGGCGCGGGCAGGGAAGGCGGTCCTCCTGTCGACGCACGCCTTGGACGAGATCGAAAAGATGTGTCGGCGCATCGGCCTGATCCACAACGGCCGACTCATCGCCGAGGACGACCTGGAAGGCCTGAAGCGTCGCACCGGCCAGACGCGGCTGAGCGACGCCTTTCTGACCCTGGTGCACGCGGATGAACCGCTTCTCGCGCATTAGCACGATCTGGCGCAAGGAATTTGCGGACACGCTTCGCGACCGACGCACCGTGTTCGCGATGGTGATCGTGCCGATGGTGCTCTACCCGGCGCTCATGCTCTTCTCGGTGCAGGCGTTCGAGCTCCAGGTCAGCCGGATCAAGCAGGAGGAGTACACGATCGCCGTGGCGTCGGAGGACGTCCGCCACTGGCTCCAGACCCGCATCCTCGACCCCGACCCGGCCCGCTTCCCCGGCGCGACCGGCGTGGCCGCCGAGGACCTCGACGAGGTCGTCGCGGCCGCGGATGAGCCCGAGCCGCGCCGGCCCAGGCACGGGCTTTCCACGCCCGAGCCCGCGGCGGCCCGCAAGCCACCGCCGCCGTACCGACTTGAAATCGTACCGGACGTGATCCAGGCGATCGCGGCGGGTACCGCGCACGTCGGGGTGCTCGTCGCGGGTACAGGCGAAGCGCTGCCGACGCCCGACGCGCCCGGCTCCACGCAGGTCACACTGGTATATGACGAGGCGGAGATTCGCAGCCAGTTTGCCGCGTCGGCGCTGGACGGCGTGTTTCAGCGCGCCGCCGAGCGGATGGTCACCCACCGCCTGCAGCAGGAAGGGCTGTCCCCCGACCTGCTGAAACCGATCGAGATCATCCAGCACAGCGTCGCTACGCCGGAGAAGCTCGGCGGCTCGATCCTCGGGCAGATCGTGGCCCTGATCCTGGTCGTGATGACGTTCACCGGCGCGATTTACCCGGCCATCGATCTCACGGCCGGCGAGCGCGAACGCGGCACGCTCGAAACGCTGATGGCGGCGCCGGTGCCGACGGTGGACCTGATTGCCGGGAAGTTCGTCGTGGTCGCCTCGGTCGGCATGCTCAGCGCGGCCCTGAACCTGTTGTCGATCGGGGGCACGGTCTACCTGGCCGGCCTGGGCGAAGTCGTGGTTCCCGGCGCCGGCCTCGTCATTCCGCTGCGCACGCTGCCGCTCGTGCTGGTCGTGCTCATCCCGCTGGCGGTGATGTTCAGCGCGCTGCTGCTGGCCGTGTGCAGCTTCGCGCGCAGCTTCAAGGAAGCGCAGAACTACGTCATGCCGGTCATGATGGTGGTGCTGATCCCGGCGATGATCGGCGTGCTGCCCGGCGCGGAGCTCAAGGGTCCCCTGCTCATCCTGCCCGTTACGAACATCGTCGTGCTCACGCGCGAGCTCTTCATGGGCGAAATCGACCGGGTCGCCATCCTGTGGGTGATCGTCTCCACATGCCTGTATGCAGGGGCGGCGGTCGGCGTGGCGGCCAAGCTGTTCGGCCAGGAGGCCGTGCTGTTCGCCGACAGCGGCTCCATCCGCACGCTGTTTCAGCGCCGCTTCTTCAAGCCGGCCGAGCGTCCAGGGACCGCGCATGCCCTGCTGCTGATCGCGCTGGTGTACTCGCTGAACTTCTTCGTCCAGCGGACGCTGTTCGAGGCGGGGATCCGGCCCGGCACCCGGGAGCACCTCGCAGGGTTTGCTCTCACGCTGGTGCTGCTCTTCGCCGCCCTGCCGCTGGCGGTCTGCCTGTATCTGCGCGTGCGGATCACTACCGCATTCTCTCTCGGCCGCCCCTCATGGCGCTGCGTCCTGGCCGCCGTGTGCTTCGGTTGTTCGACCTGGATCCTGGCGATCGCGTGGGCGGCCATCCAGGAGCGTTTCCTGCCGCTGCCGGGCGAGTTGAAAGAGGCCGCGCAACCGTTCGGCGACGAGCTGGCCAGGCTGCCTGTGCTGACCGTCGTGTTCTTCTTCGCGCTCTTCCCCGCGTTTTGCGAAGAGCTGTTCTTCCGCGGGTATGCCCTGAGCGGCCTGCGCCGCACGCTGGGAGCGCTGGGCGCCGTGGTGGTCGTGTCCCTGGCCTTCGGGGTGGCGCACTACAGCGTACACCGGCTGATCATTACAGCGGCACTGGGCGGCCTGCTGGGACTGCTGGTCGTCAGGGGGAACTCGCTCTGGCCGGCCATGCTGGCCCACATGATGCACAATGCGCTCATCCTGCTCGTGACGCGCCCCGAACTGCAGTCGGGGTTGGAACGCCTCGGGTTCCTGGATGGCGCGCCGGAGAACGCCCTGCCGCCCGCACCCTGGCTGATCGGCGCCGGCCTCGCCGTTGCGCTCGGCATCGCGATGTGCTTCTGGCGCGGCGGATCGCGGCGCGGCGCCACGCCGGAGGTGCAGGTCGCACAACCCGCGATGACGACCGGCGGTTGAGCGGCGCGGCGGCCGCGTTTCGCGCCTCGCGTGCGCCGGTATGATCCCGGCATGGAAACCCAGATCATCCGTCCTGTCATCGCGAACAATGTGTACATCGCGCCGACCGCCTACGTCGGCGGGCAGGTCGAGATCGGGCCCGAGTGCACGATCCTTTATCACGTGGTCATCCGTGGCGACGTCTCGCGTATCACGCTCGGCCGCCGTGTGAACGTGCAGGACGGCGCCATCATCCACACAAAGAAAGACGTGCCGCTGACCATCGGCGACGAGGTGAGCATCGGCCACCGCGCCGTGGTGCACTGCCGCCGCATCGGTCCGGGCACGCTGATCGGAATCGGCGCCATCGTGCTGGATGACGCGGAGGTCGGAGCGGGCTGCATCGTCGCCGCCGGGGCGGTGGTCGCGCCGGGTACGCACATCCCGGACGGCAAGGTCGCGGTCGGTGTTCCGGCGCGCGTGGCGCGTGACGTCCGGGATGCGGACCGGCAATACCTGGCACGAGTCGCCAACACATACGTGCAACTCGGGCGCGCACACGCCGCCGGGCAATACCCAAACTGGGACCGACCCGCTGACCCGCCTGCCTCCTGAAGTCAGATAATCATAAGGACTTGCGCACTGTGGCATGGGACATGCTGTCTGGGACCCTGCCGCCGCGTGGCGCGGCGCGGCGAGAGCCCGACGGAAGCACTCTGTGACCGAACTGCTTGAATTTCCGTTCTTTACGTTGTTTGCGATCATCGCCCTGGGCGTGGCGGCCGGCGCCGTGCGGATGGGACCCGTGTCGCTGGGCTCGGCGGCGGTCTTCTTCGTCGCGCTGGTGTTCGGTCATTACCAATGCAAGCTGCCCCACGAACTCACGGAGCTGGGCCTGGTGCTATTTGTGTACGCGGTGGGATTGCAGGCCGGCCCGCGTTTCTTCAGCATCGTCCGCGCGCGGGGCGCCGCGTTCCTCGCGGTCGGCGTGGGGGCGACGGCGGCCGGCGCGGCCGCGACCTTCCTGCTGGCGAAGGTGTTCGGCCTGTCCGCCAACCTGGCCGCGGGTCTGTATGCCGGCGCCACCACCTGCACGCCTGCGCTGGCCTCCGCGCTCGAAGCCGTTCAGCGGTTCGCGACGGACGACACGAACGCGACGTCGGTCGGCTACGGAGCGGCCTACCCGTTCAGCGTGATCGCCGTCGTGCTGCTCGTGCAGTTCCTGCCCACCCTGCTCCGAACGAAGGCGACGACCGCGGCGGCACACTACCGCGCCGACGAGGAAGCGCGCACCCCGCCGCTGGACGAATGCGCGTTCCGCGTCACGAACCGCAACGTGGCCGGTCGCAGCGTCGACGAGATCCAGGGGCTGCACGTCTCGCGCGCGGTCCTCTGTCGGCTCAAGCACGAGGGGCAGATTCAGCCGGTGCGGCCGGACGTCGTGCTGCAGCTCGGCGATGTCGTCCTCGCGGTCGGGACGCCGGAAGAGCTGGCCAAGCTCGAGGCGCTGCTGGGCGACGTCGTCGTGGAGTCGCTGCAGGATCCCACCGGCAAGGTGACCAGTGAACAACTCCTGGTCTCGCGGCCGGTGGTCCTGGGCAAGTCGCTCCGCAGCCTGTGCATCTGGGAACGCTTCGGCGTGGTAGTCACGCGCGTGCGGCGCGAGGGGCTGGAGCTGACGCCCTTCGGCGATCTGCGGCTCGAGCCGGGCGACGTGCTGCGCGTGGTCGGGTCCAGCCGCGACATTCCCCAGGTGGCCGCCCTGGTCGGCCGCGAAGAACGGCGCCTGAACGAAACGAGCTTCATTCCGTTCGCCGCGGGCATCGCCCTGGGAGCGGCAATCGGGCGAATCCCGATTTCGCTGCCGGGCGGCCTGGAGTTGCAGCTCGGGCTGGGCGGCGGCGCGGTTCTGGTGGCACTGATCCTCGGACATCTCGGGACCATCGGGCCGGTGCGCGTCTACGTGCCCAACGCCGCGAAGCACTTCGCGCGCGAACTGGGACTGGTGGTCTTCCTGGCGGGCGCCGGAACGGGTGCGGGCCAGCGCTTCGTGCCCATTCTCCAGCAGACGGGCCCACAGATCCTGGTCGCCGGGGCGCTGGTGACGCTGGTCACGGTCGGCGCCGCCATGCTGATCGCCTTTGCACTGCTGCGCTGGAACCTGCTCTACGGCGCAGGCGGGCTGTGTGCCACGATGACCAATCCGCCGGGACTTGCGGCGGCGACGCGGCTGGCGGATTCGGACGCCGTGCCGGTCGGATTCGCGAGTGTCTACCCGATCGCGCTCATCGCCAAGATCGTGTTCGCCCCGCTGTTGTACCTGCTGCTGCGGCTGTAAAACAGGAGCGCCTCGTCCGGGCCGGGCGCTCCCGGCGGACGAGGCTCAGCCGACAGGCGCTCAGGCCCGCCGCTCTCCCATCCAACCTCTACGGCATCGGTGTCGCGCTCGAAAGGCGCCACGCCTCCACGAGCGGCTTTTCCTGGGGGGAATACTCCAGCACGAGGTCGCCGAGCGGTCCGCGCAGGAGCGTGGCCAGGTCGGGCGCCGTGGCCGTTGTGCCGCCACGCTGAACTGCGGTTTCCGCCCGGCGGGCCGAGATCGGCCGCACGCCTGCCTGGACCGCGCTGTCGCGCTCGGCGGCGATCCGTGCCGCATCGACCTGCGAGGGGAACGTTGGCGCGCCGAACCAGGCGGGATCGTTGGCCAGGTCCACTGCGCCCGGAACGAGTACCACGAGGTACCCGGACTGGTCGCCCCGGTTGAGCCGCTTGGCGGTCTGGTTGCCGACGTACAGCACCGGGTCCGGCGTTTCGTGCGGGACCAGCAATTCGGGCTTCGCCCGCAGGACCAGGATCGTGCCCTCGCTGACGAACATCTCCTCCTTGCGCCAGTCGAAACGAAAGCTCTGGTCGAGCCGGAACGGCCGGGCGTAGACCACGTCATCGACCGGCACGGGCGTGGCAGGCATCGGCGGCGCCGCCAGCGCCACCAGCGCCACGCATGTGACACTCATTGCAAGCCATGTCGTTTTCATCCGATTGCTCCTGGTCTGCGCTGCAGACCGGTTCAAGGCCTGTTACGGACACACGAGGTCGAAGATTTCGACGGCGTCCACCGCGCCCTCGTCGATCGAGTTGTTCGGGGTGTCTGCGACGCTGAAGCGGATCCGCACCTGGTCCGTGAGCGTGACAAGATCCGAGAGGAAGATCACGTGCGGGAACCAGCCGGGCTCGACGTTCTGAACGCTTTCCAGCAGCACCCAGTTCGCCCCGTCGTCCACGGAAATCTCGACGTCGAACGGGTCGCCGTCCTGGTCGTCATTGGCCCACGAGCCGGCATAGCGCAGCACGGGGTTGTCGGTGGCGGCCAGGTCCAGCAGCGGCGAAACCAGGCGCGTCGGACCGCCGTCCACGTCGGAGTTGCCCGCGCGATTCGCGGTCAGGTAGCACTGGCCCGACCCGTCGAAGTCCTCCGTCGGATCGCCGGCCGTCCCGTCATCCAGGGGCAGGCCGCGCTGCCACGCACCGTCGGTCAACAACGGGTCGTTGACCACCGTCCAGCCCTGCTCCATTTCGAAGTTGTCGCTGAAGAGCTCGACGTGCGTACCCACGTACGCCACGTAAGGGCCCGCGGCGCCGGCCTGCGGCAGAGACAGGTAACCGGTCAGACTGCCATCGGCGCTGAAGTAGAACTCCGGCCGGTCGCTGCAGTCGGCGGCAGGTAATTCCGCGGCCCAGACATCGCCCGCGACCTGCGTCAGAGGCACGGCCAGGAACGGGCCGATGGCGTAGCGGTAGTACATCTGCGCGGAACCACCGACGAGCAGATCGTCGCCCTCGTCAATGACCAGCCGGATCGTCGTGGGCGTGTCGTAAGGGATGAACTGCGGCGCCGGCTCCAGCAGACTTATCGACATCGGTGTGAACAGGGCCGGGGTATCGTTGGTCAACTCGAGATCGTCGACCCCGATGCGCCCCTGCGCGTCACCCCACGAGGGCCCCACGTCGAACCGGACGGCGACGATGTTCGAAAGGTCCAGCCCGGAGCCGTTCGTCAGGAAATCCGTGAGCCGAATGCGGATCGTTTCGAACTCGGCGCCCCAGCCAGCACCCGCCCCGTAGCCCGTGCGCTGGTACGGCTCTTCGAGCCCGGCGCCGTACGCGCCGGTGTTGATTGAACTGCTCACGCCGTTCCCATCGCGCAAGGTCACGCTGAACGTGAGGTCGCCGAGTGGCGTCGCGACCGTGTGGGGATGGCGCGTCTGCTGCGCCGCTCGGAATGAGAGATAGAAATGGGCCGTGAAGTCGCGCTCGGCGGGGACGATCTCCCACTCGATGTACCGGTCTGCGTTCCAGTCGAACACGACGCCGCGGGTCGTGTCCGTGGCACGACCGTACGTAAAGCCGTTCAGCGGATCACCGCCCCAGCTGAAGACCAGGTCCTGGTCGTCCAGGCGGTCTTCGTCGAGATTCGTCACGGTATAGGTAACCGCGCCTCCCGAGCTGCTCAGATCAGGCAGCTCGTTGGTCTGGTAATCGTCGATGACGAACTTCGTGTCGACGGCGCCGTCGCGCCAGGAGTTCGTCACGACGACACTGTCGCCGCCGCCGCTGGCGTCGCAGGCCGGGCCTTCTGGTGCGCCGATCGGCTTGAAGTGCTCCCACTGGCGCGTCAGGAAGTCCAGTGCGGGCAGGTTTCCCTCGGCGAAGTACTTGGCCAGGGCCAGGAACAGGCCGCGCTGGATGTCATTCACCCGCGATCGCGGCGTCACGTGGCACGGGCCGGTGAACCAGTCGCCGCCGCCGCCGGAGTGCAGATCGCCGTGTCCGACGCCCTGCAGGGTCGTCGACATGCGATAGCCCGTGGCGCGGTCATGCAGGTGATAGGTCTGCGCGACGTCGTTGTCGGGTCCGCCGTGGACGTCCGAGTCGCCGCCGGCGGTCCACAGGTGGTAGTTGGTGCTGTGCGGGTTAGCGCGGCTCGGGCCCCAGAAGTCGATCGGGGCCATGCTGCTGACGAGCACGACGTCCTCGATGCCGTAGTGCGTCGGCGGCACCGCGCCCTCGCTCCAGTCCTGGTCGTGCAGGCGGTCGGCCGCGACGGCCAC
>CAZVRR010000007.1:0-3238 GCA_964629745.1 uncultured Planctomycetales bacterium
GGCCGACACGGTCGCGGCGTTCTCGGGGATCTACCGCGACGAGCGGAAGCAGCGCCTGCTGCGGCGCCTGGTGCGGCTGACCGGCATCGAGCGACGGCACCTCGCGGTGCTCGAGATCCAGTCCGCGGTTGACCCGGGCGCCCTGTACGCCCCGCCGGAATCTCAACCGGCCGGACCAGGCTTCGGCGCCCGGCAGGTCCGCTTCGATGCGATCGCGGCCGAGCTGGTGCGCGGGGCGGTCGGCGAACTGGGCGTCGGTCGACTGGCCACGGTCGACACCATCGTGACGGCCAGTTGCACGCATGCCTCCTCCCCTGGCCTGGAGGCGCCGCTCTATGCGCACACGCCGGTGCCGCGCGCTGCGCACCGCTGGAACCTGGGATTCATGGGATGCTCGG
Organism: uncultured Planctomycetales bacterium; assembly: GCA_964629745.1. GTDB lineage: Bacteria > Planctomycetota > Phycisphaerae > UBA1845 > Fen-1342 > JAAYXS01. The sequence continues at coordinate 399 of CAZVRR010000007.1, forward strand.
CCGGCCTGGCGGGCTTGCGCCTGCTGCACGCGCAATCTGATCGCCGGCCGGCGGGGCTGCTGGTCACGTGCGAGATCTCCTCGCTCCATTTCCAGTACAGCGCCGCACTCGACCAGATGACCGCGAATGTCCTGTTTGCCGACGGGGCGGCGGCGGCCCTGGTCGGACCGCAGGCGGCGCGGACCCGCATCCGCGGCTGCCGCTGCGTGAGCCTGCCGGAGGCCGCCGACCAGATGGTCTGGTGGGCCGACGATTCTGGTCTGCGACTGGAGCTGGCGGCCGAACTCCCCGCGACCCTGGCCGCGGCCCTGCCCGCGGTGGTGGGCAGCTTTCTCGACTCCCAGGCGCTGCGGCACGCCGACGTCGCGGGCTGGCTCGTGCATCCCGGCGGCCCGCAGGTGCTGGATGCCGTCCGGCAGGCCCTGGGGCTCGCCGAAGACGCCCTGGATCTCTCCCGCCGGATTCTGCGGGACTACGGAAACATGTCGTCGGCGACGATCCTGTTCATTCTGCGTGAGCTGCTGGCCGCGCCGCCGCGCGGACCGGTCATGGCGCTGGCGTTCGGGCCGGGCCTGACGATCGAGCTGGTGCTGTTGGAATGTGAATAGGGGAGCGCGATGATTTTGCGGTTCTGGTTATCGCTCCCCCAACCGGCATCGCGGTTGCTTGTCCAAGCTGAAGTCCGCACAATGCGGGACAGACCGGCGGAGTACTCGGCGCATGGCTGCTGAAGACACAGCCTTGAGCAGCGCGGCGGCGACGCTTGCGGGTGACGCGCGCTCCCGTCCGGCCGAGCGCCAGCTGAGCGCGTTTTCGCGCGCCAAGTTCGCGACCGTCCGCTGGTTTCTCTTCGCCTGGGTCCGGCTGTTCAGCCTGAAGGGCCTCTACCAACTCGGCCTGTGGTTCGGCACGGTCGAATACCTGATCAACTTCCGTCGGCGCCGGCGCTACAGTCGCGAGCTGCGCGGCGTCTTTCCCGAGGGCGTGTCCCGCGCCCGGATTCGCCGCTACACCGCGAGTTATTTCCGGCGCACGCGCTGCGACAAGCTGTATTACCTGATTTTCGATCGCCTGCCGCGCGAGAAGATCATGCGCCGCATCCGTTTCCAGGGGCGGCAATACCTGGACGACGCGCTGCAAAACTCGAACGGCGTGTACGTCATGCTGAGCCACAACGGCTCACACCACGTGGCCGGTCTGCTGATGGCGCTGCTCGGTTACCGCTGCGCCGGGATCCGCGATCGCAACGAAGGGGCGATCCGGATGTACGTGCAGGAGCGCTACGCCGAGACGTTCCCGGAATACGCCGCGATTCGCGTCCTGTACGCGGACACGTTTCCGCGCGAGATCTACCGGTGTTTCCGCGAGAACTACGTGGTCGGCAGTGCCCTCGACGTGAGCCGCGTGCGCGGCCTGGCGCTCAAGACGGTCCCGGTGCGGATCTTCGGCGAGCAGCGCGAATTCCTGACGGGGACGCTGCAGATCGCACTGCGCTGCCGCGCGACGATCTGCCAGGCCTTCGTGGTCTCGCGGCCGAATTTCTATTTCCGGCTGATCGTGCATCCGCCCTTCCACTGCCCCGACCCCAGCGAGCCGGTCAGCGAGAGCCCTGAGCTGATCCAGCGCATCATGCAGCAGTATGCCGACGGTATCGCGGCCCACGTCCGCGAGCACCCGGATCACTTGAGCCGCGTCTGACCCCGCCCGCGGGCGGTCGGCGCCGCTCCCCGCGCGATGGATTGGGCCGTCACACTGGAACGGCTCGCGTGCGCTGGTTAGAATCCCGCCCCATGGAGGAGCGGCCCGCCGCGGTAACGGCGACCGGCCGCGATAGTTAGCACAGGGCGCGCAGGGCTGGCGGTGGCGCGCCGCCGGCGGAGCGCGGCAGGGTCACGGCGTGAAGTTCGTCCTGGTCGACCGGATTTGCGAGCTGGAGGGCGGGCGGCGCATTGTTGCGCAGAAGTGCCTCTCGCTGGCCGAGGAATACCTGGCGGATCACTTCCCGCGTTTCCCGGTGTTGCCCGGGGTGCTGATGCTGGAGGCGCTGGTGCAGGCGTCGGCCTGGCTGGTGCGGGCGGCCCTGGACTTCGCGCCGGCCCTCGTGTTGCTGAAAGAGGCCCGCAACGTTACGTATAAGAGCTTTCTGGCGCCCGGGCAGATACTTACGCTCGAGTCCGTGTGCCAGGAGCTGGACCCGCAGCACAGCGTGTTCGCGGCCAGCGGGCGCGTGCAGGATCGCGAGATCGTCAAGGCGCGCCTGACCTTGCGTCATCTGAACCTGTCTGACGCTGAGGCCGGCATGGCTGCTATCGACGCCCGCTGCCGGGAACAGGCCCGGGCCCAGTTTGGCTTGCTGTGGTCGGGACGGCCAGTCGCCGCGCCGCGGGCATAGCGGGCAGGGATGTAGACGGTTGCTGGAGGCTTGCATGCCGAGCAGGGACGAGATTTTCGAGAAGGTACGCCAGACGCTCGTGGACGCGCTAAGCGTCGAGGAAGACGAGGTCGCAGAGAACGCCACGCTGACCGGCGATCTCGGCGCCGAATCGATTGATTTCCTGGATATCGTCTTCCGCCTGGAGAAGGCCTTTAATATCAAGATTCCCCAGGAGGAGCTGATCCCCCGCGAAATCCTCAGCAACGCGGAGTACGTCCAGAACCGCAAGCTGAACGCCGCCGGCATGCAGGCCCTCAAGGCCAGCATGCCCCATGCGGACCTGAGCCAGTTCGAGAAGGATCCGGACATCGACAAGATCTCCGACGTGTTCACGGTCGGCACCATCGTGAACTTTGTACAGGCCAAACTGGCGGCCCAGGCGGCCTAGTGGTGCGCGCCGCCGCGG
>CAZVRR010000007.1:3248-30733 GCA_964629745.1 uncultured Planctomycetales bacterium
CTTGCGCTGGATCTGGATTGATCGTTTCGAGGAGTTCGAGTCGGGCCGCCGGGCCGTCGCGCTCAAGAACGTGAGCCTGGCCGAAGACCATCTCCACGATCATTTTCCCGGCTTCCCGGTCATGCCGGCCAGCCTGCTCATCGAAGGCATGGCCCAGACCGCCGGTATCCTCGTCGGCGAGGCCCGCCAGTTCAGCGAGAAGGTGATTCTCGCCAAGATCAAGCGCGCCGCCTTCCACGAGCTGGTGCGCCCCGGCCAGCAGGTGCGCCACGAGGCCGTGCTGGAGCAACTGACGGATGCGGCGGCTTCGACCAGCGGCCGCATCTGGTGCGAGTCGCGCCTGGTCGGCGAGGTTGACCTGGTGTTCTCGCACATTGACCAGAACCTGAGCGGGCTCGACTTCCCCGAGGAGAACTTCGTGTTCACGCACGAATTCCTGTCGCTGCTGAATCTCTACCGCGCGGGGACGCCGCAGGTGTCCCTGTGAGCCCGCGCGTGGTCATTACCGGCCTCGGCCCGGTCACCCCGCTGGGGATCGGACCGGCGGACTTCTGGACCGGCCTGCTCGAGGGACGCAGCGCCGTCCGGCGCATCACCGCGTTCGACCCGTCCGGCTTCGATTCGCAGGTCGGCGGCGAGATCCAGTCCGCGCAGATCAGCGACTGCGTTCCGAAGAGCTATCGCAAGGCCAGCAAGATCATGGCCCGCGACATCGTGCTGGCGGTGATGGCGGCCTACCAGGCGGTGCGCGACGCCGGGCTGCGCACGCGCTGCGTGATCGACCGCGGCGACGAAACCGGGGAGCCGAACCTCGATCCGGCGCGCTTCGGGGCCAACATCGGCGCCGGGCTGATCTGTGCCGACCTGCCCGAGCTGGCCGAGGCCCTCGTCTCGGCCAGTGACGACCAGGTCTTCAGCATGCAGCGCTGGGGTCGCGAGGGAATGAACAACCTGACGCCGCTCTGGCTGCTCAAGTTCCTGCCGAACATGCTGGCCTGCCACGTCACGATCGTCCACGACGCGGAGGGGCCCAGCAACACGCTGACCTGCGGCGAGGCCAGCAGCCACCTGGCCATCGGTGAGGCCTGTCGCACCATCGCCCGCGGCGTGGCCGATGTGTGCATCTGCGGCGGCGCCGAAAGCAAGGTGAACCCGATGGCGCTGATGCGCCAGTGCCTGGGGGGCCGGCTCAGCCGCCGGAACGATGCGCCGGAGCAGGCCTGCCGCCCGTTTGCGCGGGATCGCGATGGCACGGTGATCTCGGAGGGCGGCGGGCTGGTGATCCTCGAAGCCCTGCCGCACGCCCAGCAGCGCGGCGCGCGCATTTACGGCGAGGTGATCGGCTTCGGAGCGGCGAACGACGTGCACACGCCGGCGCAGCCGGGCACCCTTTCGCCCGACGGCCGCGGCCTGGCCATCGCGGCGCGCAAGGCGCTGCAGGACGCGGGCATCACCGCGGGCCAGATCGACGTGATCACGGCCAGCGGCTACGGCCTGCCGGGGGCGGACCGCTCCGAGGCCGCGGCCCTGCGCAGCGTGCTCGGTTCGCGGGCCGCCGATGTGCCGGTGCTGAGCATCAAGGGCGGGCTGGGCAACAACGGGGCGGGCAGCGGGGCGATCGAGTTCATCGCCGCCACGCTCGCGATGGCGCACAACACGTTGCCGCCCGCCATCAACAGCGCCGCCGTCGATCCGGCCTGCGGCCTGCGCCTCGTTACGGGCCGGCCCGTCGATGCGAAAGTGGATACGGTGCTGAGCACCTCGTTCGCCCTGACCGGCGGACAATGTGCGGCCCTGGTCATCAAGCGCTGGAAGGCCTGAGCCGGAAACCCGAGGAGTAGTGCCCTGAAAGCTGCCATGAAACGACGCGTTGTCATCACGGGCATGGGTTGGGTCACGCCGCTGGGCTGCGAGATCGAGCGCGTCTGGCAGCGGCTCCTGCGCGGCGAGAGCGGGGTGGCGCCCACGCAGAACTTCGATGCCCGCTCGTACCCCACGACCTTTGCGGCGGAAGTGAAGGATTTCGACTTCGAGGCGGTGCTCGGCCCGAACGCCGCGACGCACCGTTCGGCGACGCGCAACGCGCGCTTCGCCCTGGGGGCGGCGGAGATGGCCTGGCGCGCCGCGGGACTGGATCCCGCCGGTACCGCCACCACGACGCCGGACCTGGTCGGCGTGTACCTCGGCGGCGGCGAGGGGCCGATTGATTTCGAGAATTTCGTGGCCGCCGCCATCGCCGGCTGGAACCCGCAGCAGCGCACGCTGGATACGGTGAAGTGGGCGGAGGTCGCGCATGCGCGCCTCAATGCGGTTCGCGAATTCGAGCAGGATCCGAACTGCGCTGCGCACCACATTGCCTGTCGTTTCAACGCCCAGGGTCCGAACCTGAACACGCTGACCGCGTGCGCCGCGAGCACCCAGGCGATCGGCGAGGCGACCATGATCATCCGGCGCGGCGACGCCGACGTGATGATCACGGGCGGGGCGCACAGCATGATTCACCCGCTGGGCGTGACGGGTTTCAACCGCCTCACCGCACTGTCCGAGCGGAATGATTCCCACCAGTCGGCGTCGCGTCCCTTCGATGCGACGCGCGACGGGTTCGTGATCGGCGAGGGCGCGGGCATCCTGATCATCGAGTGCCTGGAGCATGCGCAGCAGCGCGGCGCGCCGATCCTGGCTGAGATCACGGGCTTTGGGTCCACCGCCGACGCGTTCCGCGTCACCGACATGCACGAAGACGGCCGCGGGCCGATGGCGGCGATGCGGGCCGCGCTGACGGATGCCGGGCTCGAGCCGCAGGACATTCACTACATCTCGGCCCATGGCACCGGCACGCAGGAAAACGACAAGATCGAGTCGCTTTCGATCGGTCGCGTCTTCGGCTCGCATGCCCCCCACGTGCCGATCAGCAGCGTGAAGAGCATGTTCGGCCACCTGATCGCCGGCGCGGGCGCGGTCGAACTGATCACGTGCGTGCTGACGATCCGGGACGGCGTGATTCCGCCGACCGCGAATTTCACTACGCCCGACCCGAACTGCCCGCTCGACTACGTCCCGAACCAGCCGCGCCGCGCGCCCGTCCGGACCTGCCTGTCCAACAGCTTCGGCTTCGGCGGACAGAACGACACGCTGATCGTGCGCGCGTTCGCGGGCTAACCGCCGGCGGGTCAGCCGCGGCGCGCCGGCGTGAGCGCGCCGGGGAGCTTCGCCATGCCATTCCTCGGCTGGATGCTGGACGTCGCGCGCGAGCAGTCCCCGAGCGAGGAGGGGCTGCGCACCATCTGTGCCCGCTCGCGCGCCGCCGGCTACGACGCCGTCGGCTTGTACCTCGAGCATCGCTACGCGTATCCCTCGGCCCCGTTCGCCGCCGGTCCCGGCTGCCTGACGCCCGACGTCGTCCGCCGGCTGGCGGCGGAGAGCCGGTCGCGCGGCCTGCGCCTGATTCCCTTTCTGAACACGCTGGGGCACATGGAGGGGTTCATCCGCTCGGAAGGCGGGCAGTGGCTGGCGGAGGGCCCGGCCCGGTTCGGCAGCACGCAGATCTGTGCAACCCGCCCCGAGTGCTTCGAGTTTGCGCGCGGGCTGGTGGCCGATGTGCTGGCGGCGTTCGACGACGAATGGATCCACCTGGGCGGAGACGCCGCGCGCGTGGCCCAGGTCGGGACGGCCGGGCTGTACGCCGACTACATGGGACGACTGTGCCGCTACGTGCTCGAACAGGGCCGCCGCCCGGCGCTCTGGGGCGACATGCTCCTGGCGCATCCGGCGGCGCTCGACGCCCTGCCGGCGCAGACGCTGATCTTCGACTGGCAGTACGACCGCTCTCCGCGCGAGTCGGCCGCCTTCTTTCGCGGCCGCGGCTTCGAGGTCGTCTGCTGCCCCGCCGTCCGCAGCTACGATGCCGGCTGGTGCCACCTGGGTCAGACGCAGCAGTGGGTCGATGAGCATGCGGCGGTGGCCGGCGCCGGCGGCGCGCTGGGAGTGTTGCTGACGGCCTGGGAGTTCAGCTTCTTTTCGCAGCTTTCCGGCGTGCTGCCGCTGATCTACGCGGCCGGGCGCCGGCTGCGGTCAGGCACGCCATGGGCGGAGGCCGTGGCCGCAGAAGGGGGACGTGCGTATGCCCGCGCTGCGGAGATCCTGGGGAACCGGGTGCCGGCGGCGGCGGAATTCCTCGCGCCCGGCAAGTGGCGGCAGCTGCGGGACAGCCTGGTCATCCGGCAGAACCCCTTTCTCCTGTGGGCGAGCTGGCGCGACGAGGCGTGCGGGCCCGCGGGCGATGAGGTCCTGCGGCTCTGTGACGACGCGGCGTCAGGCCTGCCTGCCGAGGACCCGCTTCAGGCCGCCATCGAGCTGCACCGGGTGGCTGTCGCCTGGGTCAGGCTGGTGGAGAAAGCCTATCAACGCTATGCGGCGGGGGACGTGGGCGGTTGTCGCTGCCTGCTGGCGGACGGGCCCGGAGTGTTGGAGCGATTGCGGCCGGGGCTCGAGCAGGCGGTTCAGTGCGGCGGATCGCAGGCCGACCTGGCCCGCCTGGATCGGCTCGCGGAGTGTGTCGGGCAGGTCTGCCGGCGCCTCGACTCGCTGAGCGGCTCCTGGCGTCCCGCGTTCCAGACGCTGGTGGATGATCACTACGTTTGTGGTGATCAGGCCGCCTGGGCGACGGCCGGGCTGCTCTAGGCTCGACCGGGTGACACGCCTGCGCGAACCTGAGTATTCGGTTAGTCGGCTCGGAAATCCGGAAAGATGATCTCGGGTCGACGACTTGCCGGTTGGAATCGGGTATGCTTACGAAAGCAATAACGGCCGTGGCACGCGTCTGAATACGGTGGCCCGTGCCGGGTTCCCAGCGGAGGACCGCTCTCATGCCGTTCGAGGACAAGAACATCGTTTGTGAGGACTGTGGGCAGGAGTTTGTGCACTCGGCCCAGGATCAGGCCCGCTATGCTGAGCGCGGCTTCTCGCACGAACCCAAGCGCTGTCGCGAGTGCCGTGAGAAGCGCAAGAGCCAGAGCGGGGGCGGCGGCGGCATGGGTGGCGGTGGCGGTGGGGGCGGCCGTGGGCCACGTCCCGGCGGCCCGCCGCGCGACTCCTTCGAAGTCGTCTGCTCGGAATGCGGTGCCCAGACCACCGTGCCGTTCAAGCCCAGCGAAGACCGGCCCGTGTACTGCCGCGATTGCTTCCGCAAGCGCCGGCCCGCGGGTGGCGGCGGCGGGGGCGGACGGGGCGGGCCGCGTTCCTTTGGCAACCGGCCGCCGCGCTAGGCCCTGGAAACTCATCGGAGCCGGGTGATCCGCCCGGCTCCGATCACGCACTTCAATTTCGACGCAGCTTCTGCGGCGCGCCCGTTTCCACTCGTGAGATGCGGTCGCCGGCGTCTCGCATCCAGAGCAAGAATTTCGACATCAGCGACTGCGCACAACGACGCGGCCCGGCGCAGCCTGGCTGCAGCGGGCCGCGTGCGATCGCCGTTGGTCCGGCGGTCTACTGCTGGACTTTCCCGACCAACTCCTCGGTCTGCTGGAGCAGGTTCTCGAAGTGCTTCATCGCGTCGAGAATCGGCTCGGGCGAAGTCATGTCGACGCCGGCATCCTTGAGCAGCTCGATCGGGTACTTGCTCGAGCCGGCCTTGAGGAACTTCAGGTAGGCCTCCACCGCGCCGGGCTGGCCTTCGCGGATGCGCCGCGCGATGTTCGAGGAGGCGCAGAAGCTCGTCGCGTACTTGTAGACGTAGTAGTTGTAGTAAAAGTGGGGGATGCGGATCCAGTAATTGTCCGTCAGCTCGTCGTGCGTGTAGTCCGGGCCATAGTAGCGCTTCATCAACTCGCCGTAGGCCGCGCCCAGCGCATCGGCCGTCAGCGGCTGGCGGTTCTCGGCCATCTTGTGGATGGTGTGCTCGAACTCGCTGAACATCGTCTGCCGGAAGACGGTCCCGCGGAAGCCCTCGAGAAACTCGACCAGCAGGTACAGCTTCGTCTGCGGATCCTGCACCTGCTCGAGCACGTGATTCTGCAGCAGCATCTCGTTGAACGTGGACGCCACTTCCGCGCAGAAGATGTCGTAGTCGGAATACACGTAGGGCTGCGTGCCGCGCGAGAAGAACGAGTGCATCGAGTGCCCCATCTCGTGCGCCAGCGTCGACACGTCGTCGTATTCTTCAAAGTAGTTCAACAGGATGTAGGGCTGCGTCAGGAAGGTCCCGCTGGAGTACGCGCCGCTTCGCTTGCCCTTGGTCGGGTACACGTCGACCCAGCGCGAGTCGAAGCCCTTCTGCATCGGCTGGATGTACTCGCTCGTGAGCGGCTGGAGGGCCTGGCCGATCAGCTTCACCGCATCCTCGTAGCTGTACTCCAGCTTCTTCTTGCCGACGAACCCGCAATACAGGTCGTAGTCGTGCACGCCGTCCTGGAGCTTGAGCACGCGCTTGCGCAGGCTCGTGTAGCGGTGCAGCAGCGGCAGGCTCTTGTTCACCGTCTGCACCAGGTTCTCGTACACCTGCTCCGGGATGTTGCCGGGGCTCAGCGCCGCGGACAGTGTCGTCGGATACCCGCGCGCCTTCATGGTGAACACGTGCGTCTGCACCGCGCCGTTGACCAGCGCCGCCGCCGTGTTGCGGAACTTCGCATACGTGCCGGTGATCCCCTCGTAGCCTTCCTGGCGCATGCGGCGGTCGGGCGAACGGACGCACTTGTAGAACACGGCGTCGCTCAGCTCGAAGTCCTGCCCCGTCTCATCCTTGATGGTCGGGAACTGCAGGTCCGCGTTGGCGAACAGGCTGTAGGCGTTGTGCGGCGTGCTGAACACCTCGCCGGCCATCGCGATCAGCTCCTCCTCGCGCGAGGTGAGGATGTGCTGCTTCAGCCGGAACAGGTTCTCGAAGTGGTGGCGGTAGACGGCCAGCTCCGCGTTCTGCTTCATCCAGTTCTCGAGCTGGTCGAACGGCATTGCGGTCAGCTCGGGCTCCATCCAGCTCGTGGCCTGCCCGTACTTGACCGCCAGCGAGCGGGCCCGCTGCTCCAGCGCCTGCATCTCGTTCACCCGCGTGTCCTGGTCCGACAGCAGGTTGGCGTAGACGAACACCCGCTCCAGGCGGGCGGCCGTCTCGTCACGCAGCTTCAACGCCGCGCGGAGCTGGTCGGCGCCCTTGGTGAGCGTCCCGCGCAGCGCGGCGAGGGCGTCAACGCTCTTCTCGACGGCGGCGTACTCGGTCTCCCACTCGGCGATGCTCTTGAACGTCGTCTCGAGATTCCAGAGGTACTGCGCGTCGATCTCGCTGCGCTCAAGAACCTTGCGGGCCTGCCCCGGCTCCTCGCCCGAAGCCGTCGGGGCCCAGAGAAACGCGGCCGCCATCATCCACCATACTCCATTCCGGGTCACCATTCGTCGCATGTGTGTGCCTCGCGCGCGGGAAGACGCTCGCTGAGCAAAGTGCCACGCCGCGCCGGCAGCGCTCGCCGGGCGCCGGGCGTTGGGACTCGCGTCCGCCGCGCGGCCATCCCGCCGTGACCCGCGGCAAACAGCGCAAACTAGCCGCGGCCCAGGCGAACGGCAAGTCGGGAGCGTCAGAAGCGTCAGAAGGCCACCAGCGGCCCGGAGACGGCGGGGTCGTTCAGGCAGTGTTCGACCAGCGCCAGATAGAACTGCCACCAGATCATCAGGCCGACCGAAACGGCCAGCAGCAGCCACGCCCCGCACTCGGCCTGCCAGTGCCGGCGGGCGATCAGCAGCAACCCCAGCCCCACCCCGAACATGCCGCACTTGTAGAGGCAGACCCCCACTGGCCCGTCGGCGCACGCCGCGGCCAACCCGTTGAGCTCGGCGAAGTTGCCGCGCGCGAGCTGGGCCTGCGTGAAGCCCAGGTCGAATGCGTGCAGGACGCACAGCACGGCACAGACGGCCAGCAGTCGCTCGCTGCGCGCGGTGACGACGGCGTCGTGTGACACGGCCAGGACCCTCGCCGGCAGACAGCGCCGGCCCCGGGGTTGACCGGGCACGTATTGCTATCGGCGGGGTCCCGCAGGCGCTGGAGCGCCGCATCACCGCCAGCGCAACAAACCCGTCAGTACGGCGATCCCTGTCACCGCCAGCACCGCCCCACACGCCGCCCGCGGACTCACGCGCTCGCCGTAAAACTTGTGCGTCAGCGGCAGGATCAGCACCGGCGGGAGTGAGCAGAGCGTCTGCGCGACGCCCAGCGGCAGGCGGTCGCTGGCCAGCAGCGACATCCAGACGCCGAGCGTGGGACCGGCGATGGCCCCGCAGGTCGTGAAAGCCAGGCCGGCGCTGCGTCCGCCCGGGCGTGCGGGGCGCACCCCGGCGGCTCGGCGCAAGCGCTCGTGGCCCAGGTGCAGCAGCAGGATGGGAATCATGCTCACGGCCGCACAGGCCATGCGGACCAGCGTGGCGGAGAGCGGGTCGATCCGCGGCAGGTCGGCTCCATGGCCCATGCCGCGCTTGCTGAGCAGCAGCCCGCCGGCCTGGCACGCCGCACCGACAAACGCCAGCAGCACGCCGCGCCCGCGCCGGCCGCCGGCGAAGGCGCTGGCGGACGTCGGTCGCTCGAGCACGACCCAGATGATGCCGCCGAGCGTCAGCGCGATGCCGAGGGCGGTCTGCCGATCCACCGTCTCGCCCAGCCAGAGCCAGCCGAAGCACGCCGCCAGGAGGGGGGCGCTGGTCATGACGAGCGTGGAGATCCGCGGCCCGACGTCCAGGAAGGCTGTGAACAGCGCCTGGTCGCCGATGGCGAGTCCCAGGAGGCCCGACGCGGCCAGCAGCGCCACCTGGAGCGGTTCGACCTGCGGCACCCAGGCGTTCAGGCACAGCCGGTGGATCAGGGCCAGGAACACGACCGCGAGCGTGATCCGCACCGCGTTGACGGCGGTCGCGCCGAGCCGCCGGCTGGCTTCCGTGAACACGATCGACGTGATCGTCCACAGGCCGGACGTCGCCAGGCCGGCTGCATACCCGACTGCCTCACCCGTCAGCGCGAACATGGCGGGGCATCATAGCCGCTGGCTTCGCAACGTGCGTGTCGCGGCCCGGTTCCGACGTGGGTCGCGCGGGGCGGCCGCGCGTCAGTCGCCGCGGGTGACGCCGCCGGCGCCGCCCGGTGGGCTCAGCATCAGCGTCCACGAAGCGCCGCTGTGCTGCTCGCTGGCCCGCAGCGTCTGCTGGTCCACGTGCAGGCGGAACACGTCGACGGCGCGCGGGAAGAGCATGCGGGCCGTGCCGCCGGCCGGCGCGACGGCCGGCGAACGCCGGTAGATTTCGAGCGCGCCATCGCTGGGAGCGCTGACGCGCCAATCGAGGGTGCCGCGCTCATCGCGCACTGCTACCAGGCGGATATCCCTGATGGCGCCGCGCGGCGTACCTGGGGTTGTCGTGGCGTCCTGATCGCACACCGCCACGAGATAGACATACCACGTCCGGTCCGCCACCGTCCGGCAGCCCAGCAGCACGCCCAGCACATCCTGGCCGCCGGCGAACCCGCGCGGCACGTCGTTCTCGCCGAACGTGGCGAGGGCCGGTCGCGGCGCGTAGCGCGAGCGCGCGTCGCCGGCGGTGCGCAAGACACTCAGGTCGCCGTTGCCGTGCTGCCGTACATACGACTCGAGGGCGGACTGCCAGCGCAGCAGCGGATCGGGCGCCGCACACCCGCCGGCCAGTGCACCCAGCAGGCTGACGAGGACCCAGGCCGGTCGGAGGCAGCGCAGGGGTGTCCGGCTCATGGTCGCACCCCCGCCGCCCGAACGTCGGCCGACGCGTGCCGCGCGCCGCGCAGCAGGCTGTGCAGGGAAGCGGGCCCGCCGGCGGCTTCGCTCAGCGGCGTACGTCCGGCGCCGTTGGCCGCGCCGGGATCGGCACCGGCCGCGACAAGCAGGCGTGCGGCCTCGAGGTGCCGGCCGCGCGCCGCCAGGTGCAGGGGGGTCGTGCCGCCGAGGTCGGCGCTGCGCGGCTCGGCGCCCCGGCGGAGCAGCACTTCGACCACTTCGGCCGCGCCGCGCTCGGCCGCGAAGTGCAGCGCGGTGCAGCCGAACTCGTCGCGGTCGCCGGGCAGTGCACCGCGGGCGAGCAGAAGCTCCACCATGTCCGGCCGTCCCGCGCGCACCGCTACGTGCAGCACTGTCGTGTCATAGCGGCCGCGCGGCGCCACGCTGGCACCGCGGTCGAGCAGCATGGCAGCGAGGCGCGTGTTTCCCAGGCGGGCCGCGGCGAACAGCGGTGTTTCGCCGTCGCAATCCGCCACGTTGGGATTGCAGCCCGCCGTCAGCAGCGCGGCGCTCGCCGCTTCGGCTTCAGCCCGCACGGCCCAGTGCAGGGGCGTGCGGCCCAGCGCATCCGGCTCGTCGCGCTGAGCGCCAGCCTGCACGAGCGCGGAGATCAGCGCCGGGCAGTAAATCGCGGCGTGCAGCGGCGTCTGACCGGCGGCCGTCCGCGCGTTCACGAACGCGCCGCCCGCGAGCAGGGCCTGCGCCGCCTCCGCATGTGCGCCCGCCAGCGCCACCATCAGCGCCGTGCGGCCGGCGTCGGCCGGCAAATCGCCCTGGTCGGACGGCAGCGTGTCCGGCGCGGTGCCTTGCGCCAACAGGTCGCGGATGTGGACCTCGTCGCCCTCGGCGGCGGCCCGCTGGAGGGCGGCGGCCGGGCTGCGGCCCCGCGGATAGCAGGTGCCGGCGACGTCGATGAACGCCACCAGCGGGGACATGTGCCCGTAATCCGCACCGTAGTACGTCTGCAGCTCCGACTGCTTCGCCGCGAACCACGCCGCCGGCCGGGTGGCGCCGTTCTCGTCGGCATACCAGGCCCGCAGGTCGGCGCCGCGCCGCACGACCCGCCCGCGGATGACGTCGTACATGAAGGGCTCGTAGACGTTGGGATTCAGCACCTCGTCCATGTGTTCGCTGAAGAAGGCGCTGTAGAAATCGCCGTCTGCGCGCACGCGCGGCGTCACGCGCCAGAACGGGCCGTCGCGCTCGAGCAGGGGCGGGCGTGTCTGGCCGCGAATGGACACGGGTTCGGTCAGGTTCAGGTAGAACAGCATTCCCAGGTAGTTGGCCGCCAGGTCGCCGTTGGAACGGACGCTCGACGTGAACGCGCCGAGCAGGCCTTCCTCCGACAGGAAGTAGTTGTCGCGCACACCCACGCCGACCGCGACACGCAGGGCCTCCTCGTGGCTGGCGCCGCGATTCCGCGCGCCGCGGTAGGCGACGTAGTAGTTCAGGCCGTTGTGAACGAAGTGACCGATCTTGTCGGTGCCCACGTACGCGTCGCCGATGCGCCGCAGCGACGAGCGCCAGAGCAGGTAGAAGCTCCGCGTATCGAGCGGGGCGTGCGCGTTGTCATACACGCTGGGCACGGCCCGCCAGGCGACGAGCAGCCCGGGATACCTGCGCTTCAGCTCGTCCGAGTGCACCGCGCGCTCGATGTCCTCGATGTACGTGACGAACGTGGGAAACTCGGCGCAGACCGCATTGACGATCTCGTCCGGATGCTGCACGTGCGCCAGCTCGGCGGCCGCCCCGGCGCCCTGTGCCTGCCGGATGCGAGCGTTCACCTTGTCGACGGCGTCGACGATGTGTCGGGCCGTGATCTCGGAAAAGTACGGCCCCAGGTCGGCCAACTGACGGCCGAGCGGCAGGTAGTAATGATCGACTTCGTGCGCTGCCGCACCGGCGACGAAGACCGACGCCAGCCATACCACCACCCGACCGCGAACCGCCGCTGGCATGTGCAGGGCTCCAGACCACGCCATGAGAGTGCATTGGTATGACACATTTGGCCCCGGCGTCAAGACCTCGGGCCGGCGCGGCGCGGACTGGCCCGCACGCGCCGGGGACTTACGATACGCGCATGTCGATGAGCTCGGGATCGCGCAGCGCGACCTGGCCGCGGCGGCGGCGGCTGCGCTGGGGCCGCGCCTTCGCCGTGGCCGCGCTGCTCGTGCTCGCCGCGGCGGCGGCCTACTGGGCCTGGCGCCGCGCAACACTGAACTGGTCCATCGCGCGCGGGCTCGAACTGCGGGCGGCGGCTCAGTCCGGCGGCGAATTCGTGGCCGCCCTGGAGCGCTGGGAAGCGGAAACCGCGCCGCGCTGGAGCGACCGGCGCGACGCGCTCACCGCGGAGCTGCTGAAACGCGACGACTTCGCCGAGCGCCGCGTACAACTCCTGCTGGCCCGCGTGACCGGCGCGGACTACGGCGCACGCCTCGACGACTGGCGCCACTGGCACGATACGTCCCGGCGCCTCGACCGCGGCGAAGCGCCGCGCGTTCCCAACAGCCAGCGCGTGCGGCTCGAGCCGGCGTGGTCCGCCGCCGTCGGGCTCACCGCCTGGTTCTCCGCGGTGCTGCCGCTGGACGGGCAGATCTACGTCGCTTCGCTCGGCGAGTCGTTCGGCAGCGCACATGATTCGGCCGACGGCATCGTGCGGATCGACGGCCGCAGCGGCACGCCCGAGTTGTTCTTCGAGCCGCCCGACGGTGGCATCCGCGATGTGCTCGGCATTGCGGCGGGCACCGATTGCCTGTTCGCGGCCTGCCGGAATGGCTATGTCTACTGCGTCGAGCTGAATGGCGCGCTGCGCTGGAGCGCCCGCGCCGGGGAGCCGCTGGCCGCGGCCCCCCTCGCGCTCGACATCAACCGCGGAGGCGTGAACGACGTGCTGGTCGTTCGCGCCGACGGAAAGGTGCTTGCGATCAGCGGGCGCAGCGGCAAGACGGCCTGGGTCTCTGCTGCGCCGAAAGCGCCCGGTACGCTGCCGGGGGCCGAGTTCGACGTGGGCGCCACGCTGGCGGTCGGTTCGATCGCCGACGAGAGCGGCCGCGACATCGTGGTGACGACGGTGGATGGAACGGTGCGCGTGCTCGCGGCCCGCAGCGGCGCAACGCGCTGGGAAGGCACACTGCCGGCCGGTTCGCTTGCCGGCGCGGTCTGCGTCGCGCCCGGCGCCGAGGGGCCGCCCGGATACCTGGGCGATCGGGATGCCTGCGCCTGGGCGCTGCTCCGCGCGCGGAATTCCGCCGACATGACCCGCACCTGGGATCTGTACGCGCGGCCCGGCGACACGCTGATCGCGGGCCTGCGCACGCTCGGGCGCGACAGCCTGGTGCGCGCCGATCCAACGACCAGCCCGGCCGGGCCGCCGCTGCTGGTCGCCTGCCCCACCGGCGACTACTCGGCCGACCAGGGCGCGGTCTGTCTGCTCCTGCCCGAAGGCGTGCGCTGGCGCTACCCGACGCGGGGGGCCATCTGGGCCACGCCGGCACTGGCCGACATCAACGAGGACGACCAGACGGAAATCATCGTGGCCTCCATCAACGCCGATCCGCGCGGCAAGCCCATTGGCGTGCTCACGGTGCTCTCGGCGAGCGGCCAGTGCCTGCGCCGCGAGATCCTGCCGGCGCCGGTGGAATGCTCGCCCGTGGTCGCGGACGTGAACGGCGACAATCGCCTGGAAGTGCTCGTGGCCGACCAGTCGGGCCTGCTGCACTGTTTCAAGACCGGGCAGGCCGGCGTGGTCGAGTGGGGCCTCGCCGGCGGCGACAGCCAGAACACGCGAAATGCGGAAAACGCCGACCGCTTCGGGCACGCCCCCGTCGGCGCCCAGTGGCGCTGGCAGCCGCGCTGAGCCGGCTCAGCGCTGCGCCGCCCGCTCCAGAATGCGGGCCGCCCCGACGTTGCCGGGCTGGCGCTGGGCCAGGCGGCCGGCCAGCGCCGCGGCCGCGTCGAATTCCCCTTCCCGCCAAGCCAGGGCTGCTGCCAACTCCATTGTCAACGGGTCGTCGGCGTCGGCGGCCAGCGCTTGGCCGATCACGCGCCGCGCTGCTGCACAGTCTCCCTCGGCCGCCAGCGTACGGGCGAGCAGCCGCAGCGCCGGCGCGTCGTTTGGATGACCTTGCACGAGCGCCTGCGCCTGCTCGCGCGCCGCCGCCGGACGGCCCGCGGCCAGCAGGCCTTCCACGAGTTGCACGCGGTTGCGTCGCGCTGCGCCGGCATCGGGCTGGTCGCACAGCGCTTCCAGGAGCGGGACCGCCTCGTCGAAGCGCCCGGCCCGATAGAGCGCGTCGGCCAGGCGTTCGCGGATCGTCACGTCCGCGCCCGGCCCCTGCGCGATTCGCTGCCAGGCCGTCGCCGCACCAGCCCAGTCGCCGGCCTGTTCGCAAGCCTCCGCGCGCGCGGCCTGGTAGTCGTCCAGCCACGACAGCGAGGCGGCGACGCTGTCCAGGAATTCCAGGGCTCGCTGCGGCTCGCGCCGCTGCAAGTACGTCTGGGCCACGGTCGCCGCGTAGTGGGGCTCCGCCGGCTCGAGCGCGGCGGCCTGCTCGTACGCGGCCAGCGCCGCGTCCCACTTCTCCTGCTGCTGGCGTACCACGCCGAGCAGGTAGACGGCTTCCGCGTCCGGCGGCGACTGGTGGCCGGCCTTTTCCAGCAGGGCGGCGGCGGGTCCGAGCTTGCCCTCGGCCAGCCAGATCCGCGCCTGCAACGGGACCAGGGCGGGGTTCTCCGGGTCGAGTTTTCGCGCCTCGTTCATTTCCTTGGCCGCCGCCGCGAGGTCGCCCGCCGCGAACTGGTCGGCCGCCAGGCGCGCTTTCACTTGCGCCCGCGCCACGTTCCAGCGCTGCGTTGCCTCGACCTGGGCCTTCTGCTGCGGGGCCTGGCAGCCGCACAGCAATGCCAGGGCCGTCAGGGGAATCAGCGGCCGGGTCGTGGTCACGATTGATTCTCCGGTTCGAGCAGGTAATCGGGGGCCGGCCGGCCGTAGGGCTTGATCGCCGGCGGCGCCGCGCCCGGGGCGGGCTCGTCGATCAACTGCCAGATGAAGTCGCGCATGCGGAGCCCTTCCTCGTCCCACATCCGCGTGCCGAGCAGGCGTTCCTTCAGGGCGATGGCCGCCAGATGCTTGGGCTGGTTCGTCAGCGCCATCCGCGCGTTGAGCAGGGCGCATTTCTCGTCGCCGGCCTCGAGCTGTCGCAGGGCCTCGTGGTAGAAGGCCTGGGCCAGGCGCTCGCGGCCGGTGCCCATCAGGCCGCGCCGGGCCCCGACCCGCACGCGCTCGATGTCATCGAGCAGTTGCGCGAACTGCGCGTTCTCCTGCTCCGAGTCCTTCAGCACGTGCACGGTCAGCAGGATGATCACTTCCTCACGGACGGTCTGATCGTTGCGGCTGCCGAAGAGCAGCCCCGCGCCGGGGATGTCCCCCAGCACCGGAATCTGCGTGCGCGAATTCACCGTGCGTTCGCGGAACAGCCCGCCGATGAGCACGGTGCTGCCGTCTTGCACCAGGATGTCGGCCTGCGCCTCGGTCGTCTCCTCGAACGGCAGATTGGCCGCACTGAGGCCGCCGTTGCTGTCCTTCGGGTGCACGGCCATGCGGACGGTGCCGTCGTCGTTGATCACCGGCCGGAACTGGATCTGCGTGCCGGTCTCGAGGAAGTCGACGGTCTGAACCGCTGCCGTTTCGGTGACGGTGGTGGTCAGGTAGCCGTCACGCCGGCCGACGATGACCTCGGCATCCTGCTTGTTGAGCGCGATGATCTTGGGATTGGCAACGACCACGACGTCGGTGATGTCTTCCAGCGCGCGGACGAACACCGCGACGCTGTCCTTGATCAGGCCGAAACTGAACCCGCCGTCATTGACGTTCCCGGCGAAGTCCGTGTTCACGTTGAAGGTCGTGCTCTGCAGATCGCGCTGCGGCAGCAGGCCCGTCGCCAGGTCGCTCGAGGCGTTGCTGATGCTGTCGACATTCTGGAAGTCGACGCCGCCCAGCATCGTGAAGTCGATCCCGAGCTGGTTCGTTTCGTTCAGCGTGGCGCGCAGGATCGTGGCTTCGATCAGTACCTGCCGCGGTCGCTGGTCGATCTCGGCCAGCAGCTTTTCGGCCGCTTCGAGCTGCTCCGGGGCGGCCGTGACGACCAGGTAGTCGATTCCCGCGGCCCCCATCTGTTCCGCGAACTTGCTCTTGCTGCTGCTGCTGCTGCTGCTGCCGCCGCTCGAATCGGATTTCTTCTCAAGCCCGCCTTCCACGATCGTCGCATTCGGGCCCAGGACCGCCTTGAGCGCCTTGGCCGCCTCCGCGGGCTCGATGTGCTTGAGGCGGAAGACGCGCGTCTGGGGCGGCGGCAGCAGGCTCGCGATTTCCGCCTGCGTGGCCACGAAGATCGTGTGGCTGGTCCGGTGGTAGGCGAAGTGGTTCGGCGTCAGGATGGCGTCGAGCGCCTGCTCCAGCGTGACGCCGTCCAGGTTGGCCGAGACCTGTCCCTGCACGCTGGTGCTCGTCACGATGTTGGCCCGCGCCTGGTAACTCAGCATTTCGAGCAGGGCGCCGATCTCCATGTCGCGCACGTGCACTTCGAGCAGGCCGCTGTCGCGCCGCGTCACGTCGCTGCCGCCGTCGGCCGCTGCCCCGGCCCCGGTGAACGCTCCCAGCACGGCGGAGAGCAGCTCGGCGGGTTGGGCCGGATCGGCCGCCGGCGGTTCCTGGGCGATCGCCGCGGTCGCAGACCACAGCGTCACTCCGAATGCGATGCGCGCAGTCCGGCGCAGGAAGCCCGGCCGCCCGTCTGATCGGCGCGATGGTGTCATGCGCAACTCGCAGGCCGCGGGTGTTGCCGGTCCGGGCGGAGGAGACCACCCCGCCGCGGTACCGGTGCCGCGTGCCCATGCAGTCCTCTCATCGGTGCGGGATTATCGGTGCCTTCAGCCGTGCGGCCCGGCGGTCCGCCGCCATCTGTAAGCCAAGCGAACCTGCCTGCCGGGCGTGTCGATTCCGAAGATATGAATTGCATTCCCGACCGGCGAAAGTTGCGCGGCTTCACCCTGGTCGAGCTGGTGCTCGTCGCCACGCTGCTG
Organism: uncultured Planctomycetales bacterium; assembly: GCA_964629745.1. Classification (GTDB taxonomy): domain Bacteria; phylum Planctomycetota; class Phycisphaerae; order UBA1845; family Fen-1342; genus JAAYXS01. Next base: position 20,102 of record CAZVRR010000007.1, read on the forward strand.
GCGATCCTGGCCGCGCTCGCCGTGCCGCGCTTCAGCAACACGCTGACGCGGACCCGCGTCGAGGCGGCCGCCCGGCGCTTCACGGCGGATCTCGAGCTGGCCCGCCAGCGTGCACGCAGCACGAGCGCCGCGCAGGTCGTGACGATCGATACGGCCTCGGCCACGTACGTGCTGGTGGGCATGCCGGACCCGGATCACCGGGCGACGGAATACACGGTGCATCTCGGTGAGCCGCCGTACGAGGTCGCGATGACTTCCCTCGAGTGCACCGGCGGGAACAAGTTGACGTTCGATGGGTTCGGGGTCGCCGACTCGGATCTCAAGCTGGTCGTGCAGGCGGGCGACTGCGCCGTCAGGGTCTCCTTTGATTCCGATACCGCCGAGGCAGGCATCACGACTCCGTTGCCCGGCGCGAGTGCCGCGCAGGCGAAGGCACAGGTAGCCGGCAGCGCGAAGGGAGCGGGGGATTGATGGGCTCGAGGTATCGAATCCCGCGCCGGCCGGCCTTCACGCTCGTCGAGCTGGTCGTCAGCCTGGCGGTGGCCGGCGTGCTGCTGGTTGGGCTGGGTTCGGCGATTGTCCTGGCGGCGCAGGCCCTCCCCGCCTCCGACCGGCCGGTCGATCGCATCGTGGCCCAGCGCGGTGTCCTCGACCAACTGACGTCCGAGCTCGCTTCCGCTGATTACCTGGTGGAAACGACCGGGACCGCGTTGACTTACATCCTCGCCGACCGCGACGCGGACGGCCTGCCGGAGCGCGTGCGTTACGCCTGGAGCGGCACCGCGGGCGACAGCCTGACGCGCCAGCTCAACGGCGGCACGGCACAGGTCGTGTTGGAGGACGTGGAGGCGTTCGCCCTCGACTATTCCCAGCACCAGGGCACCCGCACGTTCACCGGAGTGCCGGTCGAGAGCAGCGAGACGCTCCTGGCCGGCCAGACGACGGCCACGACGCTGTACTCCGTGACGGTTCGCAGCACGCTCTGGCCCGGGCAATACTTCCAGCCCACGCTGACCGGCGATGCCATCGCCTGGCGCATCACCCGGGCCCGCTTGCGGGCGCGGAAGAAGGGGACGGTCGACCAGGTGTGCGCGGTTCAGCTCCGCGCCGCGGGCACGGGCACCGTGCCCACCGACCAGGTGCTCGACGAGTACACTCTCAACGAATCGACGCTGCCGGCCGAGACCAGCTCGTTTACCTGGCGCGATATCCCGTTCACGGCGTGTCCGCGCCTGCGGCCCGACGAATGCCTGTGCCTGGCAATCACCGCCACCGCCGCGGACGCGGCCCAGTTGCAGTACCGCGCCGTGAGTGCCAGTACGAACCAGGCCTACCTGCAGGGCAATTCCTCCGGCTGGTCGAGCTATCCGGACTACGCGCTGATGGCCGCCATGTACGGGACCGTGTACACGCGCGGCGCCGACGAGACGGCGACGTGGAGCTACTGGTCCGGGGTCCAGATCGACGTTGCCACGGCGGAGCACGAGCGCGTCAGCTCCGCCGCGCGCCTCGTGAACCTGCCGCCGGTGGTGACGCATTGCTGGCAGGCGGATTTCTCGAGCGACCCCACGGAAGTGGACCTGTGGCGCGACGGGTCGGACTGGGTGATGGATACCGGAAGCTCGTTCAGCGACGATCGTCTCTCCGGCGGCGTCTGGCTGGCCAATCAGACCCTCAATTCTGAGCCGGCCCTGGCATGCAGCGAACTCACCACCGCCGAGCTGCGCTTCTGCGACAGCTCCGCGGACAGCGAGGGTCCCACGCTGCGACTGCACGTCGACGCGGGGGGCGGACAGTATGGCTACCTCGAGGCCACGCTGGCGAACTACACGCCCGGCGGGCAGACGCTGACGCTGCGTTCGAAGTCCGGTGCCAGCCCCGTCGTGCTCACGAGTGTTCCGGGTCTGCCCGACGGCTTCGTCACGCTGCGCCTGATCATCGACCCCGCCTCGGACATCGTGAACCTGGCCGTCGACGAGCAGGATTACGGCACGTTCCCGTATTCCTTCATTTCCGGCACCGGCCTGCCCAACGTGCAGCTTGTGCCGGAGATCGGCACTGGGGCCGAGTTTGACCACGTGCGCGTCTGGGTGGGAGGGACCTTGTGACCCGTCGAAACCGCCGATTCCGCAGCGCGGCCGGCTTCACGATGGTCGAAGTCGTGTTGGCGACACTGCTGGTCAGCCTCACGCTGGTGGCGGCCCTGAACGCCGTGGGGGCGGCACGAGCGGCGGAGACGCGCATCGCGGAGCACGGCAAGGCCCTGCACGCGGCCCACCAGTTGATGGCGGAGATCCTCCAGCAGGAATACGCCGACCCGCTGTACGGGCCAGGCTCAGTGGGCGTCGGGTCCGACGAGGATACGGGCAACCGCAGCCTGTTCGATGACGTGGACGACTACGACAACTGGACCGCGACGCCGCCCCAGCAACGCGACGGCACGCCCGTCCCCGGCCTCGAAGGCTACGCGGAATCCGTGCAGGTGAAGTGGGTGCAGGCGGCGGACCGCGTCAGCACGTCCAACGGCGAGACCGGGGTCAAACGGATTGTGGTCAGCGTGACACACTCGGAACGGCTGGTCGTGACGCTCGTGGCCTACCGGACACAGGCGTGGAGTGAGCCGGCGGAGTTGCAGGAGCTCGATCCATGAGCGCCGCCCCTTCATGCCACCGCAGGCGCGCCAGCATCTACCTCGGCGTGCTGGGAGTCACCATGCTCGTGTCGCTGGCCGGGGTCGCGGGTCTGCTGGCCGGCCGCGCGCAGTACCTCGCCTCGCGGATGGACCAGGATGCGCTGCAAGCCGACCTGATGGCCCAGTCCGCCGTCGACCTGGTGCTCTACAGCCTGGATGCCTCGAGCACCTGGCGCGGCGACCACAACAGCAACGAGTGGAGCGGCTGGCTGACCGCCGGGAGTCTGAGCTACTGCTACAAGCTGGTCGACGAGCTGGACGGCGATCTGGCCGACGATGCGAGCGAACCGGTGCGCCTCTACGTCTCCGCCCGCTGCGGGGAGGCGGTGCGCTTGTGGAGTGTACAACTGGTTTGCTGGGAGCCGCCGCTGCGCGACTGGGTATCCAACGGCGGGTTCGAAAACGGCGACAACATGTGGTATGCCTACAATTGCACGATTTCGACGACGTCGGCGCTGGCGTACGACGGCGAACTGGGGTTGGCCGCGACCTCCCGCACGGAATACAACGGCGGGCCGGCCCAGCAACTGGCGGGTGATTTTGCGAGCGACCAGTCGTACGAATTCAGTGCCTGGGCGCGAATGGCCTCCGGGACGGCCCAGGCGCGCTTTGTGCTCTACATCCTGAACGACAGCTATATCGAGACCTGGTTCGTGACGCCGGGCGTCACCGTCGGCTCCACCGGCTGGACGCAGGTAACCGGCGAGATGACCCCGAGCTGGACGGGTACGCTCCAGCTGGCCTTCTTCAAGATCTCCACTGAGAGCGGAACGACCGCGCTCTACGTGGACGACGTGCAGGTCACGCGTAGTCCGACCAGCGAACCGCGCCTGGTGCCGGTGCTGGGTACGTGGCACCGCGAGACGACGGCTGCCGCCGCCCTCGTCACGAATTAGTCCGCGCATCCCCGCCGCGCCGGCGCACGGCAATGCGATACATGCGCCGCCCCTCGCGCGCGTACTTGATCTCGAAGTTCGTGTCGATCCGCGCGTCGACGACGCCGAACGCGGGATCGTCGAAGGGCACCTCCTCCAGCTCCGGGTGGCCGCGCAGCAGGCGCGTGATGACCTGCGCGTATTCCGCGTGGTCCGTCTGCACCGCCCAGCGCCCGCCGGGCGCCAGGCAGGCGACGGCCGCCTCGACGAAGGGCGCCTGGAACAGGCGCCGCTTGGCGTGCCGTCGCTTCGGCCAGGGGTCCGGGTGGTAGACGTGCAGGACCTCGAGCGAGTCGCGTGGGCAGTGCGTGCGGATGAACAGTCCCGCGTCGTAACGCAGCAGCCGCACGTTCGGCAGCTTCCAGCGCTGGATCCGGTCGACCGCAAAGCGGTAGAACTCGTTGGCCCACTCGAGCCCGAGGAAGTTGCGGTCCGGCCGCTGCCGGGCGCGGCGCAGGAGAAAGCCGGCCTTGCCGGTGCCGATTTCCAGCTCCACCGGCCGCGCGTTGCCAAACAGCGTCACCCAGCTCATTCCGCGCAGCTCATCCAGCCCGACCGGCACGGGGCGCGAGCCGGACGCCGGCGGGACTATCGGACCCTGCGCCAGGGCGGGCCGATCATGATGAAGTGGTGAATCCATGCCGCCGATGACCTATAGGGCGCGCAACTTCCGGCGCCCGCCGGCGTCAGCTTAACAGGAAGCTCCGCACGTGTCGCAAGCCACGCAGATTCGGGACCGTCGCTCCGACCGGCGCCTGCCCGCCGCGTTCGCCTTCTGGTTTCAGCCCGGGCCGGAGCGCCCGCGTGCCAGCGGCTGGATGCTGAACATCTCGGCGGGCGGAGCGAGCTTCCTGACCTCGGCGGACAGCGTCCCGGCCGCCGATGCGCGCATCGCCCTGCGGGAGATGTTCGCCCCGAACTGGCTGATCCGTCAGCTCAGCGCCGAGTTACCGGCCGTGGCGCGGGTTCTGCGCGTCGAAGACGAGGCCGGCATGACCCGCCGCGTGGCCGTGCGCTTCGAATCGCAGGTCACCGCGGCGCAGCAGGTCCGCAGCCAGCGCACCGGGACGGCCCAGCGGCGCGCGACGCGTCCCGCGCCGGTTCCCCCGCCGAGCGCCGTGCAGCCCGAACGGCACACATTCGCCGCCCCGCCCGTGGGACGCTGACCCGCCCGCCGTTCCCCGTGTGCCGACGTGTTTCCACCGCAGCGCGCGGCTATAGTAACCCGCACCATGAGTGACCAGATTTCCGATCGCAAGGCCAAACGCGACCGTCTGCGGTCGCAGGCGGTAGACCCGTACGGCGGCCGGTTCGCCGGCGTCACGGCGCATGACCAGATCCGTGCCGCGGCGGAGCCGCTCGCCCTCGATGCCGGCCAGATTTCCGATTCCGCGCAGGCGGTGTTCCGCGCCGCCGGCCGCGTCGTGCTCTCGCGCGACATCGGCAGCCTGATCTTCCTGACGGTGCGCGACCAGGCCGGCGACTTGCAGTACGGGCTCAGCAAGAAGCTGGTCGCGGCCGGCTGGCAGGTCGCCAAGCTGATCGACCTGGGCGACATTGTCGGCGTGCGCGGCCGGCTCGGCCGGACCAAGACCGGCGAACTGACGCTCTGGGCCGACGAGTTTCGCCTGCTGGCCAAGGCCGTCCGCCCGCCGCCCGAAAAGTGGCACGGGCTGACCGACATCGAGGCGCGGTACCGGCGGCGCTACGTCGACCTGTTTGCGAACCCCGATTCGCGCCGGGTGTTCCTGCTGCGCGCCCGGATCTTCGACTTCGCGCGCCAGGTGCTCGCGCGGCGCGGCTTTATCGAGGTGGAAACGCCGGTGCTCCAGCCCATCTACGGCGGCGCCGCCGCGCGTCCGTTCCAGACGCATCACAACACGCTCGACCTGCCGCTGTACCTGCGCATCTCGCCCGAGCTGTACTTGAAGCGCTGCCTGGTCGGGGGCCTGGAACGCGTGTACGAATTCGCCCGCTGTTTCCGCAACGAAGGCATCAGCCCGCGCCACAATCCCGAATTCACGATGCTCGAGCTGTACCAGGCCTACGGCGACTACCACGACATGATGGACATCTGCGAGGAGCTCATTGGGGGCGCGGCGCGGCAGGTCATCGGCAACACCACGATCCACTTCGGCGGCCGCGCGATCGACTACACCACGCCCTGGCCGCGGCGCAAGTACGCCGACCTCCTGCACGAGTACGTCGGCGTGCGGCTCGAGGACGAGGACGGTGTCCGCAACAAGGCGGCCGCGCTGGGGCTGCTGGCGCGGTTCCGCGCGCCGACCGACCCGGCCGGCGGCAGCGCACCGGCGACTCCCGCGCTACCCGCGGTCGATCATGCCGTGCTGGCCAACGCGCTGTTCGAGGAGCTCGTCGAGCCGCACCTGGTCAATCCCACGTTCGTGATCGACTATCCGGCGGCGCTGTGCCCGCTGACGCGCCGGCACCCGGACGACCCGCGCCTGGCCCTGCGCTTCGAGCTCTACATCAACGCGATGGAGATGGGCAACGCCTACAGCGAATTGAACGACCCCGACGTCCAGCGCGAGAACCTGGCCGCGCAGGTCGTCGGCGAGGGCGACGAAACCATGCGCGTCATGGACGAGGATTTCGTCGAGGCGCTCGAATACGGGATGCCGCCGGCGGGAGGCCTCGGAATCGGCATGGATCGCCTGGTCATGCTGCTGACCGGCAGCACGAGCATTCGCGACGTGCTGCTCTTCCCGCTCCAGCGCCCGGCGCGCGGCGCCGCGGACGAACTCCCCGCAGCGCCGCCCGGGCCGGGCTGACCGACCGGAGGCGCGCATGCCGCCGCAGCGCTGCCTGTGCCTGTTCTTTCCGCACCTGGCCAGCGATCGCGCCCGGCGGACGCAGCGCACGTCAACCGCGATGCCGCTCGCGCTCACGCAGCAGCACGGGCGTTCCACCCGCGTTGCCGAGGTCGACGCACGTGCTCACGCCGCCGGCGTGCGCCCCGGCATGACGCTGGCCCAGGCACACGCGCTGCTCCCCACGCTGGTGGCGTTGCCGTCCGATCCGGCGGGCGACGAGGCGTTTCTGGGACGCCTGGCCGATTGGGCCGTCCGCTTCAGTCCGCTGGTGGAGGCGCGACCCCCCGACGTGCTCGTGCTCGACGTGACCGGCTGCGCCCATCTCTTCGGCGGAGAGGAAGCGCTGCTCAGCCAGGCGGTCCGGCCGCTGGTCCAGGCGGGGCTGGACACGCGCGGCGCGCTGGCCGACACGGTCGGTGCGGCCGTTGCCGTTGCCGTGAGCGCCGAAGTCCCGGTCTCACTGGTGCCAACAGGCCAGACTCGCGCGCGGCTCGCGTCGCTGGCGCCCGCCGCACTCCGACTGGAACCACAGGCCGTCGAACGACTGGAGCGGCTGGGAGTGCGGACGATCGGCCAGCTCCTCGAACTGCCGCGCAAGGGGCTGCCGGCGCGCTTCGGCGCGGGGATCGTGCGGCGACTGCAAGCGGCACTCGGCGAACTGCGCGAGTCGGTCGCCTCTCGCATTCCGGCCGAACCGCTCCAGGCGAGCGCCGCCTTCGAGCCCCCGCTGAGCGAGGCGGACCAACTGCACCGGCCGGCCGAACACCTGCTCGAAGACATTTTCCGGCAACTGGACCGGCGGCAGCTTGCACTGCGCGAGCTGGCGCTGCTCGTGTACCGCGCCGACGCTCCGCCGCTGGTCGTTCCCGTGCGGCTGGCCCGCCCGTCGCGCGCGCGGGCCCATGTGCTGACGCTGGTTCGCGAGCGCCTGCAAGCGGTGCCGGTCGCAGCCGGGCTGTGCGGGCTGCTGCTGCGCGCCGTGGACACGGCCGCCTGGCAGCCCGGCCAGATCGACCTGTTCGAACCGCAGGAGCCGCACCAGGAGGAGGAGTTGGGCGCGCTGCTGGACCGGCTCACGAGCCGGCTGGGCGAGCAGGGTGTTCTGCGGGCAAGGCTGGTGGAAGATTACCAGCCCGAGCAGGCCTATGCCGTGGAGCCGGCGGGCGCGACGCCGACCGAACCGGGGGCGGGCGCCGCGCCGTTGTCGGCGCGGCCGACACAGCTACTGCCGCGACCGTTGCCGCTGCGCGTGATGGCGCGCGTTCCCGACGGGCCGCCCAGTTGGCTCGCCTGGCAGGGGCGCGAATACGCGGTGCGCGAGGCCTGGGGGCCGGAGCGGATCGAGACCGCCTGGTGGCGCGGGCCGGACGTGCAGCGCGACTACTTCCGCATTCTGACCACGACCGGCGAGCAGTTCTGGGTCTTCCGGGATCGGCGCAGCGGGCAATGGTACCTGCACGGGCTGTTTACCTGATGCGCAGCCGCGCTGTGGGCGCGCAAACAGGACCGGGCGGGGAGACCGCCCGGTCCCGGACACGAGAAGGTAAACGACGGCAGGGGCTCCGCCGTTTCAGAAGGACTACAGCAGTGAGAGAACCTGCTGACTCTGCTGGTTGGCCAACCCGAGCAGCGAGATGGCCGACTGCATGAGCACGTTCTGGCGATTCAGCTCGGCGGTTTCCGCCGCGTAGTCCACGTCGCCGATGATGCTCTTCACCGCGCTCAGGCTTTCCTTGCGCACCGTCATCGCGTTCAGCGACGTCTGCACCTGGTACTTCTGGAATCCGCCCAGCCGGCCCTGGAGCGTCGCCACCTGGCGCTGCGCGGCCTCGGCGATCGCCGCGGCGGTGCCGGGGTCGCTTTGCAGGGACGCGGCGCCGCCGCTCTTCAGCTCGGAGAGGAAGCCGCCGGCCTCGTCGCTGCCCAGGCGGGCCGAGTACAGCGAGTCGACGCCGATCGTCACCTGCGTGGTCGTGTCCGTACCGAGCTGGAATCTGGCCCCGCCATCCGTGTCGACGGCGAACGAGGTGGTTGTGCCGGCGGTGAAGCCGGTGGTGATCTCGAACGCCATGCTCAGGCCGTTCGTGTTGTAGTAGACCTCGTTACCGTCGGTCGAGGCGGTGGCGCCGTTGACCGTCACGCCGGCGTCGGCGCCGGTGTCATCGAGCTCGCTGAAGTCGCCGCTGGCGTACTGTGCGCCGCCCTCGAGGATGGTGACCTTCACGAACTCGTCCGAGCCGTAGCCGTTGCTGTAGAGGTTGATCGCGCCGGTATCGACGCCGCCCGCCTGCGAGGCGAGCACGCCGGTCAGGGCCGTGACGTCGTTGATCTTGGCGGTGATGGCCGAGAGCGACTCGCCGTCCAGGATCTCGATGATCTGGGTGCCGAGCCGGCCCTTGATTTCGATGGTGGTGTCTTCGGAGGCGGAGTTCGTCGCGAGGCTGGAGCCCACGGCGCGCTCGGCGATCGAGTTCACCGTCACGCGCACGGTCGCGCTTTCCGCGCTGGGGTCGCGGTTGTACACGCGCACCCCGCTGATATACGTGTCGTCCACGCCCGTCACGTTGATGCCGAGCGAGCCGTCCAGCAGCTTCTTGCCGTTGAATTCCGTGGTGCGGACGATGCGGTCGATCGAGGCGATCGCGTCGTCAATCTGCGACTGGTTGCTGGCGATCTCGCTGGCCGTCAGGCCGGCGGAGTTGGACGAGGCCGCGGCCAGGCTCTGGATTTCCGTGAGCAGGCTCGACAACTCGTTCAACGAGCTGTCCACGACGGTCAGCATGGCATCCGTGCGCTGGTTGTTCTCAATCGCGGCGTTCACCTCTGTGAGGTCGCTTTCGAGGGCCTTCAGGGCCAGCAGGCCGGCGGGATCGTCCTGGCCGCGGTTGATCTTCTGGCCGGTGGACAGCCGGGTCATGGCTGCGCTCTGGTCAGCGCCGGTTCGGTTCAGAATGTTCAGCAGCTTCAGTGTGTTGACGTTGTTGACTGTGAGTGACATTGCGGATGCTCCTACGTTGGTTGCCTTTTCGTGATCAAACCCCCTCGATGAGGGTTCAAAACGTGGAGCACGCAGGCAAAGAATTTCTCGAAAAACGAGCCGCCCACACACGTGAACTGGGACGTGTCTGCTACGTCCGAGAGGTCCGCGACCGGTACTCCACGGCGCGCCGTGATTACCGGGCGATCAACCGGGCGCCGCGCGGCGCGTCAAGATGGGCAGGCAGAAAATTCGCGCGCCGGATCGAAGAAGTGGCCAGGGTACACTGGTCGTGCGCCTCCGAAGCGCAGCGCGCAGCCGACGTCACGACCAGCAATCAGGATTTCTTCGTCGCCCCAGCACGATTCCACATGAATAGTTGCCGGGACCGCCCTGCACCAGCAGTCCGCAGGACCCGGGCCCGCGCTTCAGGGAACCTGGGCATCTGATTCCGGGCGGGTGGTCGTCGCGGCTTCCGGCAGGGCCGTGCACTCCGCCAGCCGCTCGAGCAACCGCTTGCGCTCGGGGTGCTCCGGCTCCAGCTCGAGCACGCGGCGGTACCAGCGCCCGGCCTCGTCCCAGTGCTGTGCGCCCCACTCGGCGTCGGCCAGAGCGCACACCAGCGCCGCATCCGTCGGACGCAGCCGCACGGCCCGGTGACAGAACTCGCGATGCATCGCCGGATCGCCCCGCCGCGCGTAATGCTCGGCCAGCCGGCCGTAGGCCGCGGCGAGGATTTCATCGGCGCGACCCGGCTCCAGCTCGGTCCGTCGCCGCACGTACCGCAGGTACTCCGGCGCCGCCCCCGCCTGGAGCGCCAGCTCGGCGGCATGGATGACGAGCTGCGGGTCGTCCTGCGCAAGCAGGCGTGTCTCGTGCGGTGCCAGCAGGGCCAGCGCGGTTTCCGGCCGCCCCAGGGCTTGCCACACGCGCGCGTGGAGCAGGTGGGCGGCCGGGGTGTCGATGCCGCCGTCGAGGGCCCGCCGCAACATGTACAGTGCCGAGGACTCCGGGCAACACAGGAACCGGTCGGCCCCGCGCGGCTCCACCACCAGCCACAGGTCGATGAAACGCCCGGCGCGGCCGCCCGGGACCTGCTGCACGCGTGCCGCCCCGAGCACCTCCCCCAGGCCGAAGTACGCGACGGCGGCGCGGTAGTCGAGCTCGGGGGTCGTGCCGTACGCCCGGCGGGCC
>CAZVRR010000008.1:0-15762 GCA_964629745.1 uncultured Planctomycetales bacterium
GACCGGCTTCCTGTACAAGACGCTCGAGGTGGACGGCCAGCGCCGCGCGTACTGCGTGTACGTGCCGCCGACGTATACGCCCGAGCAGGCCTGGCCGCTGATCCTGTCCCTGCATGGCTCGGGCGAGCGCGGCACCGACGGCTTCCGCCAGACCTCCGTCGGCATCGGCGCCGCCATCCGCGCCGCGCACGAGCGCATTCCCGCCTTGGTCGTCATGCCGCAGTGCCCCGCCGGTGAGTCGTGGACCGGCGACGCCGCCCGCGTGGCGCTGCGCTGCGTCGAACAGACCGCGCGGGAATACCGGGTCGACGTCGAACGGCTCTACCTGACCGGCCTTTCGCTGGGTGGACAGGGCGCATGGCTCATCGGCGCGGAACTGGCCGGCCAGTTCGCCGCCCTCGTCCCGATCTGCGGCTTCGTGGATTTGCAGGAGAATCCGCAGGCGGTCGCCGCCCTGGCACCGAAGCTGACGGACATCCCGATCTGGTGCTTCCACGGGGCGGTCGATGAATCCGTCTCGCCGCGGCGCTCCCGCGAACTCGTCGCGGCCATCCAGCAGGCCGGCGGCAACATCCGTTACACCGAGTACCCCGGGGTGGGTCACAACTCGTGGGACCGCGCCTACGGCGATCCCGAGCTGTGGAAATGGCTGTTCGCCCAGCGCCGCCCGCGGCCCGCTGCGTCGCAGCCCGCGCCGCCCTGAGCTCCGGCGCCGCAGGTCACTCGCACGCCCCCGCCGCGATCAACTCGCCGGGCCCTGACTTTGCGATCCCCGGCGGCCAGTCGCGCCGCGGGTCATACCACTCGTCGAGTACCGCGCACCACTGTTCGACCGTGTTCGCCGCGATAAACGCATCACGCACCTGACGGCCGGCCGGGTGCAGCTCGCTGTACTTGATGCCGAATTTCCGCATCACCTTGCCGGCGCTGTGCGATCCGTAGGCCTGCGCCGTCAGCTCGAAATGCGCGCGGATCACAGCGCCCTGTTCCGCGACGGAGGGTGGCGCCGGGAGCGGCCGGCCCGCCAGCAGCGCCCGCACCTCGCGAAAGATCCAGGGGTTCCCGATGCAGCCGCGCGCCACGGTCACGCCATCGACGCCGGTTTGCTCCAGCATCCGCACGACGTCCGCCGCGGTAAACAGGTCGCCGCTGCCGAGCACGGGCTTTGTGCCGGCGTGCTGCTTGACCCGTTTCAGGAAGGCCCACTCGCTCGGCCCGACGTAGCGCTGACGCACGGTCCGACCATGCACCGTTACGGCTGCCAGCCCGGCCTCGAACGCTGCATCGAAAATCCGGAAGAAGTTCTGCTCGCTCGCGCCGGAATCATCCATGCCGCGGCGCATCTTCAGCGTCACGGGCGTGCCCGGCGGAACTGCGTCGCGCACCCGCCGGATGATCTCGATCGCCGTGGGCGGATCGGACAGCAGGTAACCCCCGCGACAGCGGCCCAGCACCTTCCGCACCGGGCAGCCGAAATTGATGTCGACCACGTCGAAGCCGCTTTCGGCCATGCGGGCCGCGGCCGCCGCAAATTGCGCCGGCTCGGCCCCCATGAGCTGACCGCCGACGGGATGATCGTCGGCATCCAGCCGCAGGATCTCGCGTTGCAGCTTTCCGGTCTGCGTCACGAGCTTGTCGAGCACCACCTCGTGCAGGGCGTACGGGGCGCCCAGCCGGCGCGCGATGCGCCGCATCGGACCGTCGCTGTAGCCCGACAAGGCCGCCTGGACGACCGGCATCTCCAGCTCGAGTGCGCCGATTCGCAGCATGAAGCGATTATACTTCGCAACTCACCGGCGGCCGCCACCGGTCCAGGCAGGAGCAGCCGTGCCCGCTCGAGCCCGCAGCCGCGTTGACCGCGTGCATGTCATCGCGCACGCCGGCCCCTTGCGCAACGACCTGGCGAAGCTGGGCTTCGCCAACGGCGTCGACTACATCGAGTTCGTCCGGGCGCACACCCCGGGCGACCTGCGCATCACCTGCGACCCGCGCTTCCTGGAAGTCGTCGAAGAGGAGTCACGCGGCGGGCGGCGCGACGATGCGGCCCGCGTCCGGGATTTGCAGGGGGCGCTGAATGATCCGCGGACGCTGGCGATCGTGGCGACCAATGGCGGTGCGTACTTTTCGCGCATCCTGCCCGATCTCGATTTCTCCCCGCTGGCCCGTCGCCGCACCCCGCTGTGGGCCCTGGGCTTCAGCGAGCTGACCTCGCTCGTGAACCTGGTGGCGAGCTACCGGGCCGGGCGCGGGCTCTACTGGCTCTGCCCGAACTACCTGGTCTGGAAGATCCAGCCGCGTGAGCTGGCCCGGGCGGCGTTCGCCGAATTCTGGCAGTGCCTGCCGGAGATCCTGGGCGGCGACACGCCGGCGGACGCCCAGCATCTGTCATTCGGGCCGTTACGCGGCCGGCGCGTCGCAGGTCGCCCTCAACCTGGGCCCGTGCGCCTGATCGGCGGCTGCCTGGCTGTGCTGGCGGCGCTCTTGACCGGGCCGCCAGGCACGCGGCTGCGTCCCGACGGCAAGTGGCTGTTCCTGGAGGATATTCAGGAAGTGCCGTACCGGATCGACCGGCACCTGGCGGCGCTGCGTTTTGCCGGCTGGTTCGAGCGGATCGCCGGATTGCTCATCGGCGACTTTCACACGCTGGAGGCGGACACGCAATCCGCGGTGCTCGAGCTGCTGAAATTTCATGTGCCCCGCGGCTCGCGCCTGCCCATCGTCACGACGCGCGACTTCGGCCACGTCTGGCCGATGCGCCCGGTGCCCCTCAATTGTCCCGTGCAACTCAGTGTGCGCGGCGCCGACGTACGCTTCACGAGCAGTTGATTCCCGTCACGGTGCTCGGTGCATTGCACGGCGACTTCTTGTTTCGAAGAGAGCATCCGGGATTCCCTTCGCGCTCTTCGCGACCTTCGCGGTGTGCTCCCACTGTCGTGAACTGCCTGCCGGTTTCTCCCACGAGTTCACGAAGGCCACGAAGCGAGATCGCGTCAGTGCTCCCGCCGCCGGCCGCTACGGCTTCTCCGCCGCCATGCGCCGCAATGTCATCAGCAGCGCTTCGTGGAGCTGGTCATCCTGGATCATCCGGCCCAGGCTCCCTTCGCCGCGGCCGATCTTCGCGAGGGCCGGCCGGATTTCGCCGAGGAGCGTCGTGGCCAGGTCGACCAGCCGGTTGAAATTCTGCGTCATGCCCTCGAGGCGCTGATCCATGCGCGTGATCGTCGCATCCGAACGCGTGATGAATTCCTCGGACTCCGTGACGACGGCGCTGGCTTTCGCCAGCGCCTCTTTCGCGCTGGCCGCGGCCTCCCGGCCGTCCGCACTGATCGCGTGCAGGTTGTGAATGGTCTCTTTCAGCTCGGTCTGCACGGCGCTGTCCAACAGCACGGCATTCACTCCGCGGAGCGTCGCGTCGAGCCGGGCGGCGGCACTGGCCAGGTTCCCGGCCGCTCCGCCCGCGTGATCGGCGGGCCCCGGCCCCGCCGGCCTCAGCAGCACGCGGAAGTCACTGAGCACCGCCTGGAGCGTGTCCGCCGCGTCGCCCACCTGTACGACCGACTTGTCGAGCGAGCTGGCCAGCGCCGGCGGGAGAACGGCCGACGCGCCGGAGACCACCTCGCCGGTGAGCACGGTGCCGCGTTCCAGCGGCGCCTCCTCGGCCGGACCCGGCAGGATCTCCACCCGCGGCCGCGCGCCGCCCAGGCTCTCCATCACGCGCGCCCGCGATCCGCGGCGCAGCCGGTGATCCTGCTGCATGGCGATTTCCGCGACGATGCCGCCGCGCAGCGAGTCGCGATCGACGAAATCCACACTCTTGACCCGGCCGACCGGAATGCCGTCGACCGTGACCCGCGTCCCGGCGGGGATCTCGGCGCCGCGTGGGAAAAGCACGCTGATCGTGTACGTGCGTCGCAGCGACAGCCAACTGCCGGCGGGAGCGAGCGCAGCGACGATCGCGGCGGCCACGACCACCATTCCGAGCAACACGACCAGGCCGGCGACGGTCCGGTTCTTCTCTTTCATGCTTCGCACTCCACCAGTGGAGGTCGGGGCGCACGGCGGAGTACGTTCCGCAACGACCGCGGAGGGTGGATGTCGCACCGGCCTCCTGCTGCGCCCGCTAGAATTCCGCCGGCGTCGCGCCGGGCCGGCGGCCCGGTGACACTCCCACGGAATTCCCAATTCTCGCCCCGCTCTCACGTCGCGTGCAAGACCACCCCCGACGGACATGGTCGCACGGCACGGCGCAGTCACGTGCGAAACGTGCCGGCGGCAGCCGCGCGCAGACTATCCCCGCGCCGCATCCGCCCGCGGCCTGGACGGCTGGCAGCGCTGCCTACCTCCGCCAATGGCCCTCGTGAAACTCCCAACCTGCGCCGGACTTGCGCCAGCGCGGCTCGACGTAGCGGTACCCGGGGCGCCCCTTTTCGTAGTGTCCCTTCATCCACACGTACCGGTCGCCCTCGCGCGACCAGTACCCCGTGATCCACACGTGATCGCGCGACGGCCGCGACGGTCGCTTCTCGACGATCATCCGCGGCGGCGGCTCTTTCACCACGACGGTGCGTCGCGGCGGCTCCCGCAGCACTACCACGTCGGGCTCGTCACGCTGGATGACCACGGTGCGCTCCGGCCGCGGTTCGACGACCACGACGCGCCGCGGTGCTTCCCGCTCGACGACCACGGTTTCGGGCCGATCCTCGTGAACAACGACCGCGTGGCGCCGATCATCGTCGCCGCAGCCGGACAGGCAGAGCGCCAGTGCGCCCGCGCCCATGGCCGACACCATCCACTTTTTCCGGTTGAACACGGCTCGCCTCCACCGGAGTTCCGGTTGCTGTCGCGTGTTTCGATTCTAGCGGGCGCGCCGGGGCCGGTCAGCGCGACGCCTCGTCTTGCTGGTCGTGCGTGTCGATCTGCGGCCGCGGGCTATTTCAGGAGCGCGCCTTGAGCAGGTCGCGAATCTCCCCGAGCAGCTTCTCCTCGGTGGACGGCGCCGGGGGCGGCGCGGGCTTGGCCTCCTCCTTCCGCTTCGCCATGTTGATCGCCTTGATCATGACGAAGATGGCAAAGGCGACGATCACGAAGTCGAGCACCGTGTTCAGGAACACGCCGTAGTTGAGCGTTGCGGCGCCGGCCTGCTTGGCCTCCGCGAGCGAGGCGTAGTGGCCCGGGCTGAGGTTGAGAAACAGGTTGGTGAAATCCACGTTGCCCATCAGCTTGCCGATCGGGGGCATGATCACGTCGTTCACCAGCGACGAGACGATCTTGCCGAAGGCGGCACCGATGATGATGCCGACGGCCATGTCGACAACGTTGCCCCGCATTGCGAACTCTTTGAATTCCCTGAGCATGCCCATGCGTGCCTCCTTGGAATGGTCGAGGTCTGGACTTGCCCGGTCGGCGCTTGCGTTCCCGTCGCGGCGCTGCCACAAAGGACTGATCGAGACATCTATCCGCCGCCGGCGGCCGCGTCAACTCCGCGCGCCGCCGCTGCTCTTTCCGTCCGGGGTGTTGCACGGGCAGCCCATGGCCGCGGCGATGGAAAATGCCGCCATTCGGCCGCTCCCTCATCCCCAAAGAAGATGCCACGGTCTGTGCAACCGTGGCATCGGGAAAGCCGGCAGTTTCCTTGATCCGTCGCTCCCGGGAGCGCTATCCCGTCAGGCTCTCCACGAACGGATCGATATCAAACGCATTCACCTCGCCGTCGCCGTTGATGTCGGCCAGCTCGAGGTCGCAGCCGGGGTATGCCGCGGCATATCCGTCCGGGTCCGTCAGGGCCAGGACGAACGGGTCGATGTCGAACGCGTTGGTCGCGCCGTCACAGTTCAGATCGCCGGCGCTGAACGGGCAGCCCCAGCGCGCCCAGTGGCCGTTGGGCTCGCCGTTGGCCCGATCGAACCAGCCGCCGACGACCAGCGTGCCCGCGTGTTCCTGCAGCGTGACCGACGCATCGGCCGTGCCGCCGCCCAGCGCCTGCCAGCTCGTGCCGTTCCAGCGCGCGATGTTCAGCGCCGCCACGCCGGTCGGACTGCCCACGTTCATGAAATTGCCGGCGACGATCAGTTCGCCTTCGTACTCCAGCAGGTCGAAGACCGCGTTGATGCTGTCAAAACCGTTGTGTACCCCGCCGCCCAGCGGGACCCACGAAGTGCCGTCGAATCGCGCGAGTGCGTCCGGCGGTCCGCCGTAGATTCCGTCGTAGTAGCCGCCGGCGATCAGCTCGCCGTTGTAGACCGCGAGCGTCTGGACGAAGTTGTAGCCGAGGTGCTGCCCCAGGGCCTCCCACGTCGCGCCGGTCCAGCGGAAGACACTTCCGCCCGCCGGGGTGCCGAAACCGCCGGCCACCAGGTCTCCCTCCCACACGGTCAGCGCGGTGATTCCGGTACCCGACGGGAACGTGCCGAGCGCGTCCCAGACTTCCTCTTCCGGATCCCAGCGCGCCACGCGCTGGTCGGCGCCGAAGCCGCCCGCCGCATACAACTCGCCGTCGTGCAGGATCATGTCGCTGACGGGGGTGTCGCCGAATGGATGCCAGGCCGTGCCGTCCCAGCGCGCAATGCTGTCGACCGCCACACCGCCGGCCGAATCGAACGAGCCGGAGGCGATCAGGTCGTCACCGTAGGCGAGCAGCTTGTAGACGTACTCGGATCCGCCGCTCACGCCGTCGCCCAGCGGCTGCCACTCCCCGTTGACGCGCCGCGCGATCCCGTTGGCGATCACGTCTCCGGCCGTGTAGAACCAGCCGCCGGCGATCAGCTCGCCGTTGAAGGTCTCGAGGTCGTACACGATCGCATCGAACCCGCCGCCCAGGTAATTCCAGGTCGAGCCGTTCCAGCGTCCCACGTGCGCTTTCATCAGGCCGCTGGGTTGCGTCGCCGCCCCGGTGGCGATCAGCTCGCCGTTGTAGACGGCCAGGCCGTAGACCGAGCGCGAGGGAATGCCGGGACCGCCGCTCATTGCGTGCCAGGCACTGCCGTCCCAGCGCGCGATGCGTTCAGCAGTGGACCCGCCCGCGGACATGAAGATGCCGCCGGCGATGAGATCGGGGCCGTATTGCGCGATGGCAAACACCAGGTCGCTTGTGCCCGTGCCGAGCGGCTGCCACGCCGCGCCGTCAAATCGCCGGATGCGATCGGCTTGTCCCGTGGTTTGATCGTAGAACGTGGCCGCGGCGATCAGCTCGCCGTTGTACAGGGCCAGGTCCTCCACCCCGATCAGGTTCTCGCCCGCATCGAGCGGGCGCCAGGAACTGCCGTTCCAGGCGGCGATATTGTCGGCGGTCACGCCGCCCACCGAGCTGAACCCGCCGCCGGCG
This sequence comes from uncultured Planctomycetales bacterium, assembly GCA_964629745.1. GTDB lineage: Bacteria > Planctomycetota > Phycisphaerae > UBA1845 > Fen-1342 > JAAYXS01. The sequence goes on from CAZVRR010000008.1 coordinate 7,322, forward strand.
ACCAGCTCGGTGCCGTAGACGGTCAGCGCCGCCACGCCGCCGTTGACCAGGCCGCCCACGTCCTGCCAGCTTTCGCCGTTCCAGCGCGCGAGGTTCTGGATCGGCTGGCCGTCGACCTGCTGGTAGACGCCGCCGGCATACAGCTCGCCGTTGTACACGGCCAGGTCCCAGACCACGTTGCTGAACCCGCTGCCCATGGGCTGCCAGGACGTGCCGTCGAAGCGTGCAATCCGCACGACCGGCACGTCGCCCGACATCGTGAAGTTGCCGGACGCGATCAGCTCGTTGTTGTAGACGATCAGTGCGTGCACCGTGCCGTTCAGGCCCTCACCCAGCGGATGCCAGTCCGTCCCGTCCCACGCGGCGACCCGGTGTGCGACGATGTCGCCCGCCGTCTCGATCCCGCCGCCCACGATGAGCCACTCGGGTAAGGGCCCCGCGCCGTCGGGGTCCCAGGTAGTGGCGGCGAGGACGGCGGCGTCGCCGGTCACGCCCGGCGCGCCTTCGCCCGGCACCCAGTCATTGGCACACTCTGCCACTGTCAACGAACGATTCCCTGCCCCGATTCCAATGAGCGCGAGGACCAAACCGACAATCCTGCGCTCCGCGACGCGATAGGAAAACATGGTTACTCCTTCGCCGGCGCGCCGCTCTGCGCGCGCCAGAAGCCCAAAAGGCGGTCGCGCGACCACCTCTGGCTCGCCTCATCGGTTCTGCCGCGCGGCGCCGCATCTGCGTATGGCGCCACGTGGCAAACGTCGGTTTGTACGGTCAGGTCGATGCGCCCGGAGCAAGTTCATCCTACACTTGGGGCAATCGGCATTTCAAGGGTTGTCATGCGGCGTGCGCGTTTTGCACACTTTTCATGCACCCCGCGCCATCGGGGCGCACAGCGCACGGAGAAATGTGTGATCTGATCGGACCAATGGTGTTATGGAGCGACGAGGCACTGAATTGACTGCCGATCACCGTCCGGCGTTCATACGGCCAGCGTCCATTCGCAACCTGGCATCCGCGACCAGGTGCGCGAGTTCGGGCCGCGTCGCCGCACGCGACACGAATTCCTCGAGGCAGGCCTGTGCGCGGCGCGAGCGATTTGCCAGCGCCTGGCACACGCCCTCCCAGTAGTCGGGCTCCGGGTCTTGCGGGCCCAGCCGCCGCGCCGTCCGGCAGGCCAGGATGGCCTGGTCGAGGGGGCCGCGCCCGTGCTTCGCGCGCAGCGATGCGATCGCCCGCGCCGTCTCGAGATGGGATTCCGGATCGTCGGGCCGCAGCCTCAGGGCTTGCCGGGCCTCATCCAGCCGCAACATCGCGCCGCGCTCGTACCGCGCCTCCCGTCGGCAGGCGGGGCACCGTACGGCCTTCGAATCGACATGAAGTTTTAATGCCTCGTACCAGTGCTTCTGCTCGCGTGCCGAGAAGACGAAGTCGCGCCCACAGCCCGCGCAGACGCTCGGACGATCCTGGTAGTAGTACCTCGGTGCGTGGCAGAACGCGCAGTATTCCTGCCTGGCGGGATTGCCCGCGACGGCCCCGGGGGGCGACGGCGGTCGGAAGTCGAGGTCAAAGGCCCAGAACCCGTGCCCGGGTCCTTCCCCGCCGGGCACCCATACGGCCGGGATCGTGCCGTACTCGGGGGAGAAGCGGGCCACTGCGCCGCCGGGAAGTTGGACCAGGTCCGGCGGCTGCCCCACATGACGGTGCTCGGCCGCAGGTGGCTGGAATTGATTCGGAGACGGTTGCACGTGTGCCGCCCTCGCACGTTCGACGCAGTGTGCAGACTCCATTGTAACGCTTGCGAGCGGGGCGCGTGCGCAAATCCGCGCACCGTAGCGGTCGGGTCACAACGGAGAGTGCTCCGGGGGGAGAAGCGTTACCGCGCAACCCGACCGACTACGGTGCGTCGAAGGAGGAGAGAGAGGCTCCCGGAGCGTGGTGCACGCTTCCTGGAGCACCAGATAGAACTGGTGACGACTGCAAGTTATTCCCAGGAAAATATTTCCGCGCTGCGGGCCGATGCCCGTTGCGGGCAGGTTTCAGAGTGTCCCGGGCAGGTCGGCGGCTGCCGGTTCCTGGATCCCCAGCACGCCCCGCACACGGGCGGCTGCGCGCGAGAGGATCACGTAGAGGCAGGGCACGACGACCAGTGTCAGCACCGTGGCGAACGTCAGCCCGTAGATCACGGCGATGGCCATGCTGGCCCACCACTGGCTCGATTCACTCTTGAGGGCCCACGACATCTTGTGAAAGTCGTAGCTGATTCCGGCGGCCATCGGAATCAGTCCCAGTACCGTCGTGCCGGCGGTCAGCAGCACGGGCCGCAGCCGCGTGGCCCCCGCCTCGACGGACGCTTCGATCAACTCCATGCCCCGGGCCTGAAGCTGCCGCGTGTAATCCAGCAGCACGATCGCGTTGTTCACGACGACGCCGGCGAGGCTGATCACGCCGATACCCGTCATGATGATTCCGAACGGCATCGCGTGCGTCAGCAACCCCGCGAATACGCCGATGAGCGAGAGAACCACAGTGGTCATGATGATCAACGGCACGATCATCGTGTTGAACTGCATGACCAGGATCAGCAGGATCAGGAACAGCGCGATCAGGAACGCCTTGCCCAGGAACGCCTGCGCCTTCTCCTGCTCCTCTTTCTCTCCGGCGTACTTCACGGCATAGCCGAGCGGCAGCTCATGGGCAAACGACTCGAGCCGCCCCTGCACGTCCGCCAGCACTTCGGTTGACAGCCGGCCCTCCGCGTCCCCCTCGAGCGTGATGACGCGCTTCTGGTTCACGCGCCGGATCGTGCCGTACCCGCCCGCGTATTCGAAGGTGCCCAGCGAGCTGAGAGGGATCGCCGCGCCGCGGTCATTCGGAACGCGCAGTCGGAACAGGTCCTCGATGCTCTGGCGCTGGTCGAGCGGCAGGCGCACCGTGATGTCGTATTCGTCGTTGAACTGGCGGTACTTGCCGACTTCGGAGCCGAACACGGCCGTTTTCAGGAAGTTGCCCACCACCGCCGTATTCACGCCCAGCAGCATCGCCCGCCGGCGGTCGACCCGGAACGCCAGCTCGGGCCGCGTGGCTTCGTGGTCGCTGCGCAGGTTGACCAGCCCCGGCACGTCCGCGATCAACTCGCGGGCGCGCTGGCTGAGCCGCTCCAGCACCTGGAAATCCTCCCCCATCAGGCGGATCGTGACATCGCCGCCGGTCGGCGGGCCCTCCTCCTCTTTCTCCACCTTGATCTCGGCGCCGGGCAGATCCGCAAGAGCGCGGCGGATCTCGGCGATCGCGTCCGACGATGGCCGCGGACGGATCTCGAAATCATGGAACGTCATCGTGATGTTGGCCAGGTTCTCGCCGCCGGAGGAACTGAGCTCCTGACCGGCGCCGGACCCGACATTCGCGATCACGCGTTCGAGGTCGGCCCCGAACGGCCGCAGCCGCTCCTCGACCTGCTGGGTGAGGCGGTTCGTATCCTGGATGTTCGTGCCCTGCGGGAAGCGGATGTCCACGAAGGCGCGGCGCGGATCGAACTCCGGAAACAGTTCGACGCCGTGCCCCTGTTTCGAATACAGAATACCCAGCGCCGCGAGCAGCAGCGTGGTCAGCGTGAGTGTCGTGAGTCGATACTCCAGCGCAGTGCGGAGCAAAGCCCGGTAGCCGTGCAGGAACCGGCTCTGTCGCACCGCGCGCTTGTCGCGCCCGACAAACACCGAGCTGAGCATGGGATTGATGATCAGCGCGACCAGCAGCGACGACAGCAGCGTGATGATCAGCGTAATGGGTAGGTACTTCATGAAGCTGCCCATGATGCCGGGCCAGAACAACATCGGGGCAAATGCGGCGACGGTCGTCAGCGTCGACGTGATAACCGGCCAGGCGACTTCGCCGGAGCCGCGCATGGCCGCCTGGATGCGCGTGCCGCCGAGCTGGTAGTGGCGGTGGATGTTCTCCACGATGACGATGGCGTTGTCGACGACCATGCCGACCGCCATGATCAGGCTGAACAGCACGATCATGTTCAACGTGTAACCCAGCCCCTGCAGCACGATGAACGAGAGCAGCAGGCTCAGCGGGATTTCGGTGCAGACGATCAGGCTGGGGCGCCAGCCGAGGAACAGGAACAGCACGGCGATCACGAGGACCATGCCCGCCGCCAGGTTGTTTTCCAGGTCGGCGACCATGGCGCGGATGTCCTTCGACTGGTCGAGCGTGAGTTCGAAACGCACGCCCTCCGGGGCCCGCTTGCGGAACTCCGCCAGCACGGCCTTGACCATGTCGGCGATGTGGATGATGTTTTCGCCCAGCCGCTTCTGGACGGTGACCGTCACGCTTTCCTGCCCGTCGAGGCGCGAATAGCTGATGCGGTCCTTGAACGTGTCGCGCACCTGGGCCACGTCCGTCAGGTAGATCGGATGCCCGTCGCGCTGGGCGATGATCAGCTCGTCGACTTCCTCCGGCTCCACGAACTCCGCCGGCACGCGCACGTTGAACTTCGTGCCCGCGGTGTCCAGCCCGCCCGCGGAGATGTTGACGTTTTCCGAGGGGATCAGCTTGAGGATTTCGGGGATCGTCAGGCCGTAGGCGGCGACCTTGTCCTGGTCGATCTCCAGGCGGATCTCGCGTTCCAGGGCGCCGAGCACGTCGCATTTCAGCACGCCGGGAATCGACTCGATCTCGTCCTCCAGGCGGTCGGCGATCAGCTTGAGCCGCACGGGCGAGATCTCGCCCGAAATGTTGATCATCAGGATGGGGAAATCAGCGAAATTGAACTCGGTGAGCGTCGTCTCCTCGATATCCTCGGGCAGGTCCTTCTTGGCCAGGTCAATCTTGTCACGCACGTACTGCATCGCGTCGTCGATCTTCACGTCCGGCAGGAACTCGATCGAGATCATCGAGATCCCCTCGGCACTGGCGGACGTGATTTCCTTCACCCCCTTCAGGCCCGCCAGCTCGCGCTCGATCTTGATCGTGACCGCCGACTCGACATCCGCCGGCGAGACGCCCTCGTACGGCGTCGTCACGAGGATGTAGGGGATCGGCACGTCCGGTGAGGCCTCGCGCGGCAGGGTGACATAGCTCACCGCGCCGTAGACCGTGATGACGAAGATCAACACGCCGACCGTCGTGCGGTTCTTGATGGAGGCGTCGCAGAGAATCAAGGCGCAAGTCCTTGGTGCCGGCTAGGGCGTGTCGATCACGTGGATGCGCTGGCCCGGACCGACGTAGCGGTGGCCGTCGATGATGACGCGCTCGCCGGCCGCAAGTCCGCGGACCACCTGCACGTCACGCCCCTTGATGAACCCGAGTTCCACTTCCCGGGGCTGCGCCTGGCCGTCGACGTCGAGGAAGACCAGCTTGCCGGATTCGAGCGGGATGACCGCCGCCAGCGGAACCATCACCACATCGCTGAGCAGCCGCCGCGTCAGCCGCGCCCGCACGATCTGGCCGCTGCGCAGCCGGTAGTCGCGATTGTCGATCGTGATCTCCAGGCGCGAGGTCCGCGAATCCGTATGTGCCAGCGCGCTGATATAGGTGATCGTGCCATCCAGCTCACCGGCGTTCGGGCCGGCCAGGATCCGGGCGGTATCGCCCACATGCAGGTAGTGCACGTCGCGCTCGGGAATCGAGACCACCACTTTCACGACGTCCACTTTCACGATCTCCGCCACCGTCTCCCCCGGCACCGCGTATTCGCCGGGTTCCATGGGCAGGCGGTTCAGTACACCACTGCGGGGCGCGTAGATGGTCGTGCGTTCCAGTTCGCGCGTCGCTTCGTCCAGCATGCCGCGACTGACATCGCGTTTCGTACGCGCATCCTCGAGCTCGGTCTTCGAGGTGGCGCCGGATTCGAACAGGCCCAGGATGCGCCGGTATTCCCGCTCATCGAACTCGAACTGCGCACTGCTGCGATCGAAACGCGCCTGCGGCATGTCCTTGTTCAGCAGCACGATCGGATCGCCCGCCGATACGGGTTCGCCCTCCGCGATCGGCGAGCCCGCCTCGAACTTGCGGCCTAACCATTCCACGGCGGAGGTCCGCGCACCATAGCGCTCAATGCGGCCCGCCACCTCGGCGGCCACGCGCACCACCTGCTCCGGTTCCACGACCGCGGTCAGCGTGAAGTCGTCCGCGAGCTGCGGTGCCGGCTGTACCGTCATGATGCGCACGTTCACGGGGGGGACGGCGACCGGCGGCGGCGGGGCATTCTGGGCCGGCATCCGCGCGATGACGACGACCGCTGCAACCCCGGCGCCGATCATTCCGAAAGCGACGGCGTACCCCACCCAGCGCCGCCGCATGCGACGATCCGGCCGCCGAGCGTAGGTTACTTCTGCCGTCTGCAATTGCTGGTGCATCGCCACATCAGTACCAGGAACGGCCAGGTCGTTGGCAGCACTTCTGTCGGATCTTGTCCGGGGCCCCGGTCGAACCCGGCCCGGCAACCTCAGCAAGTCAGGTGCCGGCTCCGCCCAGCCGCCGGATTTCCTCCATCACCGCATCGATCAGCGGTCGCAACGTCCGCTCGGAGAAATCGAACCGGCAGCCGGCGGCGGCGAAGAGTTCCGGCAACGGACGGGAACCGCCCAGCGCCAGCCCATTGCGGTATTGTGCCACGGCCTGGGCGTAATCCTGCTTCGAATTCAGCCAGACCTGCAGCGCACCCAGTTGCGCGATGCCATACTCGACGTAGTAGAAGGGCACCTCGTAAATGTGGAGCTTCCGCTGCCACGAGTGCCGGTCGATCCCTTCCAGGCCGGACCAGTCAATCTCGGGCGAGAATCGCCGGGTCAAGGCCTGCCACTCGTCTTTCCAGGCCTCCAGGCCGGCGTCCATGTGCGTGTAGACATAGTGCTGGAAGGCGTCGACCCGCGCCATGAACGGGAAGAACCACACGATGTGCTCGAAATAGTGCTCGTTCGCGCGGTCCGTGTCGTCGCCGAAGAACTCGTGCATGTAGGGCAGCGACAGCGCCTCCATCCCCATCGAGGCGACCTCGGCGAACTCGATCACGCCTTCCGCGTTCCGATAAGACATGAGCGGCTCGTGGCGGCAGGCCCAGGTGTGAAAGGCATGTCCGCCCTCGTGCAGCAGCGTCCGCACGTCGTCATCCGTTCCCACCGCGTTCATGAAGATGAACGGCACGCGCCGCTCGGAAAAAGTCTCCTGGTAGCCGCCGGGGGCCTTGCCCTTGCGGCTGGCCAGGTCGAGCAGGTTCTCGCGACGCAGCGTATCGAAAACGCGGCCCAGCTCGGGTTCAACCTGGTGGAAGATCCGGCTGCTGCCGGCCATCAGTTCCTCGGGCGTCTCAAACGGCCGCAGGGCCGGGCGACTGTCGGGGTCGACCAGCGTATCCCACGGGCGCAGGGTGCGGAGCCCGAGCTTGCGGCGACGGTGCGTGGTCAGTTCGTGCACCGCCGGCACGACGACCTTCTCGATCGCCTCGTGGAACTTCAGGCAGTCGTCGGGTGAGTAGTCGAAGCGCTCGTAGCGGCGGAACATGTACTCGCGGTAGTCGCGGCAGCGGGCGTTGCGGGCGATCCGGTGGCGCAGCGTGGCCATGCGGAGGTACAGATCGTCAAGTCGTTGTGAATCCTGAAGATATCGCTCGGCTGTCAACCGCCAGGCCTTTTCGCGCACGCCGCGGTCCGGCTCCTCGAGGTAGCGCCCCATCTGCTGAAGTGTGTGCTCGCGGCCGTTGTAGACGCATGTCATCGCCCCCGTGATGCGCTGGTATTCGTTGACGAGCCTGGTTTCTTCGGTCAGCAGCGGGACGTTTTCCTCGCGGAAGAGGTCGACCTTGTTCTGGGCGCTCCGCAGGAGGACCTCGTAGCGCAACCGGGGCAGCGCGTGGGTGGTCGCCAATTCGAGCATGCGTCGTAACACCTTGTCGCGCCATTGTTTCTGTTGCGACTCGACATTCTCGATGAATTCGAGGAAGCGGCGCTGGCGCTCCTCATCGTCTGTCTGGCACGTGGCGTCGACATGCCGGCGGCAATGCTCCTCGCTGAGGCAGGCTTCGAGCTCGCTCCAGTCGATCAGCCAGCGTTCGAGGTCGGCACGGCCCTGGATGGGGCGCCCCAGCAGTTCGCGGTAGTACTGCTCGGCCACTTCCCAGCGACCAAAATCTGCGTCGGCGGCGACGTATTGGCGGGGGAACTCCGTCTGGGGACGTTCCACCGAGTGGTTTTCTCTCATCGGCGGGAGCCTTTCCATGCGTCGGGGGCGACCGCTGCCGCAGCGCCCGATCTGCAAGATCGTAGATTATCCGCGGCTCCGGCGGCGTATACAAGTTCGGAATTTGTTCGGATGTACCAGCCGCTCGCGCGGCCGGCTCTGATGTGAGCCGTTCCGGTGGCGCTGTGCCGGTTGCACTGCGGGCCGGAATGCTGGCAGCGTGAGCGTGCGCAGGAACCGCTGGAGCTGCACCCCACTCAGCC
>CAZVRR010000008.1:15772-29898 GCA_964629745.1 uncultured Planctomycetales bacterium
GTGCGGGTTGCACCGTGGGCGTGCCCAGGAACCGCCGGTGAGGCTACCAGCGGAGCCGCCTGCGCGAGCAGGTGGTCAGGGTTGCCGATGGTCTCGCGAAAAGGCTACCAGCCGCTCGCGCGGCCGGCTCTGATGTGAGCCGTTCCGGGTGCGCTGTGCGGGACGCACGGGGAGCCGTGACGGTGGCAGTGTGGGCCATTCCGATGCGCCGTGCGGGTTGCGCCGTGGGCGTGCCCACGTACCGCCGGTGCGGCTACCAACGGAGCCGCCTGCGCGAGCAGGTGGTCAGGGTTGGCGGTGGTCTCGCGAAGAGGCTACCAGCCGCTCGCGCGGCCGGCTCTGATGTGAGCCGTATCGGGGGCGCTGTGCCGGGTGCACTGCGAGCCGGATTGGTGGCAGCGCGGGCCGCGGCGGTCCGCGGTGCCGGTCACCGCGGCTCGAACTGCAGCACCGCGCGCCGGGTGCCGCGCGGATAAAAGCGAACCTTTTTCACCTGCCCGTCCCGCGCAACTTGCAGCTCCACCTCCTGATCCGGATCCGGCTGTACCTTCGCCTGGACCAGGCGATCGCCCTCGCGCAGGCCGGCGCGCTGGGCCGGCGAGTTGGGCACCAGGTTGCGCACGCGCTTCTTCTGCGCCGCGATCCCCGCATCAAACCCCAACTCAAACGCGTATACGTCGCGATACACGCCGCGGAGGGCCGGCTCGAGCACCTCCGGCGGCACGTCCACCGTTTCGGCCTGCACGACATACTTGTCGAACTCGGGGCCGAACCAGGCCCCCAGGACGCGCACGCCCTCCTGGCGGAGCAGATCATTCGTAAGCTCGAACGACTCCAGTCGCGCCCGCTCGAGCAGGCCGAGAAAGAGCGCATCCATCCCATTCGCGATGCCCCGCTGGCGCGCCTGCCGGTGCCAGCGCAGGCCCAGCAGCACGCCGCGCTGATAGGGCACCTCGCCGATCGTGTCGCGCGCCTGCCAGTAGCCGGCCTGGATCTCCTCGTTCGTCGCGTGCATGGCCGGGTTATCGCGGTACTGGCGCAGGTGCCGATTGACCCAGCGCGCGTACACTTCCGGCGTCCAGAAGCCCGAGTCGAGCAGGATGCGCAGCGCGTAGTACTCGGTGAAGCCCTCCGTGAACCAGTACACCAGCTTGTCCGGCTGCGCCGCCTTCAGGACGCGGCCGTTCCAATGATGAAACAGCTCGTGTGCGAACAGGCTGGCGAACGCGTCGTCCAGCTTCGCATTCGGCGCGGCGAGCAGTACGAAGCTGCGGTACAGGCCCATGCCGACCAGGCGCGTCTGTCCGGGCGCCGTCGAGCCGCCGACCGGCGCCGCGGTGACCAGCAGCGGCGGGAACTCGCGCTCGTTCGCGAAGCGGCACTCGTGCCCGACAATCGTGTCGGCGAGGCCGGCGAATTCCGAGGCGCGGAAATTGAAGTCGTCGCAGACCGCCACCGTGATGCGGCGCCCGTCGCGCTCGACCGTCTCCTTCTGGAACTTGCCCGCGAGATAGACGGAGTTGCGCAGGTCCGCCGGCGCGAGGCGATCCCCGATGCCCGGCCCCTCGCCCCACGAGCACACGGCTTTCCAGCCGACCGGCAGCTTCCAGCGCAGCGCGACCTCGTACGTATCAGGCATGCCGTCGCCGGTGTGCGGCACAAGGAGGAAGGTGTTGCCCATCAGATGCGCGTAGGAGCGGGTAATGAGCGGGTAGTGCGGCCCGTCCCAGTCGAGCTTGCGCCGTCCGGGGTCGACCTCGTAGCGGCAGGTGACCTGGGCTCCGGGCGCGTGCTGGATCAGCCACTGTCCGCCGCGTTTCTTCACGCCGGTGACCGCGCCGGGAAATTCCACGTTGCGCAGCAGGGCCGGCACGTCCGCGACGGTGCCCCAGCGCATCCCCAACTCGAGCGCGGACTGCGTGCGGTCGCCCGTGCTCCAACTGATCTCGACCCGCAGGCGCGCCGCATCGGGCAGGGGCGTGAGCGTGTAGGTGACGGCCTCCGGCGACTGCCCGCGCGCGGCGGCGGTCACGAGCACGGCACACAGCAGGGACATCTTGCGCATGACCCGGAATTCTAGGCGCCGGCCGCCGGCCCGGTAAGCGCGGACCGGACCCGCCCGCGGGTCGCGCATCGCCCGCCGCGCTTGCGTGCCTCCTGCGGGTCACTACGATGCCGATCTTGCAGCCGGCCGCGGGGCCGGGGAGTGTCCGTGTTCGGAACATCCATCCAGCAGATCCTGACGCTCTTCGCGATCGGGGCCCTGGGCGGCACGATCGGCGGCATGCTTGGCGTGGGCGGCGGGCTCGTGATGATTCCCGCCATGCTCTTCCTGCTCGGCGATCATTTCGGACCAGACTCGCTGCACCTGTACAAGCTGGCCGCGATCACGACGTCGGTTGTCGTCGCGATCCCCGCGGCCGTCCGGCACTGGCGCGAACGGGCGGTCGTCTTCCGCGCGCTGGGCGGCATCGTGCCCTTGGCGCTGGTCGGCGTGCTCGCCGGCGTGTGGGCGGCCAGCCTGTTCTCGGGGGCCCAGACGCGGGTCCTCAAGCAGATCTTCGGCGGCTTTCTCGAGTTCGTCGTCGCATTCAACGTGTTCCAGATGTGGCGCGCCAGCCACGGCGATGGCGGACTGTTCGATCACTGCCCGATGCCGTCGCGGCGCGGCGTCTACGGCTGGATCATCGGCTTCCCCGCCGGTCTGACGGCAGGACTGCTGGGCGTCGGCGGCGGGATCTGGGCCGTTCCGGCGCAGCGCCTGTTCCTGGGCGTGCAACTGCGCAACGCGATCGCCACGTCGGCCGCGATGATCGTGGCCGTGGCCTTGACGACGGCGCTGGCCCAAAGCATCGCCGTCACGCGGATCGGCGCGCTCGACCCGCTGCGCGGCTGGTGGCTCTCGCTGTGGCTCGCGCCGGGCGCCGTGGTGGGCGGCTGGGTCGGGGCCGGCCTGACGCACCGGCTCCCCGTGCCGACGCTTCGGCATGCGTTTCACGTACTGCTGGTGTTCGCGGGGATTCGGCTGATGTTCTATTGAACGGCGGGAAACCCGGCCGTGGCGCCGTCGCCGGCCGGCGGTCCTATTCCCAGGTCACGCCCAGCTGAAGGATGGCGGGGATCTGGTCGGTGGACGTGACGAAGAACTCGAGCCACGCCGACGTCGCATCCTGCTCGTAGTAGACGACCACCTCGTACCGGAACCCGCCCGCGGATGGCGAGACGGTCACGTCGTAGTCCGCGTCGCCGACGAGCGGGCTGAACGTCAACTCGCCGGGCGTGCGAATGATGAAGACTTCCTGCTCGTCGTGCCGGTTCGTCTTCCAGGCTTCGAAGTGCACCAGTGCGTAGCCGTCGCGTTCCGCGACGAACGTGCGGGGCGCGGGAGAGATCGTCAGCGACGGCGCGGCCTTCACAGTGCACTCCACGGTGTCGGTCGCCGGCCGGCCCTGCCCGTCCGTGACGGTCAGCTCGAACTCGTAGCGCGCGTCGCGCAGCGGCGTCCACTCTTCGGGGAATCCGCCGGCGGTCGTCCGCGCGGCCGTCGGGTCGGCAATCACCAGTTCCGGCTCGCCGGCCGTTTGGCGCCAGGAATAGCTTTCGATCGCGCCCTGGCTGTTCGACCCGTCCAGGACCAGCGAACCGTCGCCGATCCAGGCCACCCGCGCGCTGCCGGCCTCGGCGATCGGCCCGGGCGCGTCGGATTCGAGGGCGTCGGTGACCACTGGCGCGGCGCTGTCCGGCCGGGGAGCCGCGGCAGGATCCTGGGCGGGGGTGCCGGTCGTGGTGGTTTCCGGTCGCCGGGCGATAGGCGTGGAGCGCTCGTCGTCGAAGTCGGCGTAGGCGAACTCGAGCCCGGGCAGCGCATTCCTTGCGCTTTCCGTGGCGGTCGCCTGCCGGGGCACGAACCCCCGGATGAAGACGATCGCGACGATCAAGGCGAGCCCGCCGATCAGCCAAGCCGAGCGCATCACCAGCCCTCGCCGCGCCAGCGTGGGACCATAAACTTCGTTCCGTTGTTACGATCGGACGGCGGGGCGTGCGGCAGGAGTTATTCTGTGGAGGCGTGGCCCGGCTGCGGCGCGCGGGGTGGTCCCCCCTGAAGCGAGCGGCCAGCGACGGGGAAGCGTCGCCGGCCGACTCATTATCGGTACCGCGGGTGGGCGTCGGCGCGCTATTCGGTGCCGATCACCTCGTCGAGGATCTGCGGTGCGTTCTGCAAACCGAGCGGGTCCGTCGGAAGCACGCCGCTCCTGGGCGGGGAGGTCGTGAACTCGACCGCCGGCGAGGTCAGTTGGCCGGACGTGCTCATGAAATCGGGGTCCATCACGTCGTTCGCGCCGCCGTCGGTCGGCGTGAGTCCCACGAGCTGGCCCGACAGGTGGGCGGCGATATTCGCGAAGGCCACGGCGAACTCGGAAACCGCCAGCAGCGGATACACCTCGGAGACGGCGTTCGTCAGCACCAGCGCGGTGCCCGACAACGTCTGGTTGCGCGGATCGCCCTGGCTGGCGGCCCCGTAGTACTCGTCCGAAATCATGTCGCCCGAGTCGCCCCCGAAGTAAATCGTGATGTACGGGGCAGCGAGGGCGGAGGCGTCCGTGTAGACGATGACATTGTAACCGGCAAACAGATCTTCCAGCCGCTGCTGCACCAGTTGCTTGATCGTGTTGGTCTCCACCGTTCCCCACGTGTCGTTCAGGTCTTCCGCGTCGAAGGGATCGGCGTCGAGCGGCCCCACGCCATCCACGATGAGGTCCTGCCGTCCGGCGAAATTCAGGAAGATCCGCTGCTGCCGCGGCGTCAATCCGACCTCGCGCTGCACCTCGATCGCCAGGCTTGGCGTCAGCACGTCGTCGCTGCAAATGGCGCTCGGGCAGCCCTGCACCGCGACGTAGTAACTGGGGCTGTCGTGGCCGATCACCAGGGACTGCGACCGCGTCAGCGGGGCCGCCGGAATGAACGGTTCCGCCGCGACCAAGGCGTCCGCCGGCGGAATGTCGGAATGGAACGTCGCGAACACCTGTTCCTGCGCATCCAAGATCGTCAGGCTGTACGCCTCCAGGTCATAGTATGGTTCGTAGCCGGGGGTGGTTGCGAAGCTCAGGAACAGGCGATCGCCCGCCGCCAGCGGGCCGAGATTGTAGACCTGGCGTCCGGTCGTCGGCGCCGCGACGACCAGCGCCTGGTCGGAGACCAGCGGTACGCTGGGCGTGTCGGCGGACAGGTCGGCGGTGAACGGCGGCACGACCTGGATCCGGGCCTGGGCATAGGTGCGGATCGGCTCGGTGCGGTCCGTGTCGATCTCCGTCCACAGGTAGAACTGGCCGGGCACGTCCTCGTCCGGCAGCGTGCCCAGGTCCAGTTGATTGGGCACGGTCAGGACAAGGTCGTCTCCGCCGGGCTCACGCGTGTCCAACTGGATCTGGTTGAAGGCGGCGACGCCGAGCAGCACCTGGTCGCCGTCGGCGGAGAACGCGACGGCCGCGATCGACGACTCGCAGGGGGTGTAAGTCTCTTCGGTTTCGGCGTTGTCGGCGTTCCACAGGCGGGCCGTGCCATCGGCGCTGCCGGTCAGCACCTCCTGGCGCGTGGGCGAGAAGGCTACGCTCAGCACGTCGCTGTCATGTCCTTCCAGTACGCGTGCCTCGCGGTCCGAGCTGATGTCCCAGAGGATCGCCGTCGCGTCGGTGCTGCCGGTCACGAGCACCAGCCCGTCGTTGGAAAAGGCCACGCTGGTCACCGCGCCCCGGTGGCCGGCGACCTGGACGAGTCCATCGAAGCGCGGGGCGAACGTGCGGAGCACCGCCTGCGTCGAGAGCCGCCAGACCTTGGCGCTCTCGTCGTCGCTGCCGGTGGCCAGGACGTCGGCATCCACCGGCGAATAGGCCACCGCGTTGACGGGAGCCGCATGCCCGCCGTCGCTCGCGTCAAGCACGATGCCCGCGCCGCTGTCGGCGTCCCAGATGATCGCGGTCGCGTCGTCGCTGGCGCTGGCCACGAAGTTGCCGTCGGGCGAGATGGCCACCGCGTTGACGGGGAACACGCCATGCCCGGCGAAGCGGCGCAGCACCTCTCCATCCGCGACCGCCCGCAGCGCTACCGCGCCTTCCTCCGAGCCGTACGCCACCCGCGCACCGTCCGGGGAGACCGCGAGGCACGTGAGCGGCCCCACGTCTTCCTGGATCGTGCGATAGAGGATCCCTGTTTCGGTGTTGAAGAAGCGCAGGGCCCCGTCGCGGGCCGACACAATCGCCACCGCCCCGTCGGGGGTCAGCGCGACGCCGGTCACCGGCTCTTCCGACCCGACGAGTCGGGCCAGGGCCGTGCTGCTGGTGCGCGGGAAGAGCGCGGCCTGTGCGTCGCACGCATCGCGGTCGCGGTCCAACCCGGCGGTAATCGTGTATGGCACGCCCGCGGTGGACGCGAAATCGACGGCCACCCACAGCGGAGATTCCGTGGAAACCACGATGTTGCCGACATCATCGCCCGGCAGGCGGAATCCAATCTCGGGTTCGGGAATCCCGACCTGGATGAGAACTCCAGTCGACGCAGTGACACCCGTGTTATCCGTGACCGTCAGCCGGACCCGGAACGTGCCCGCGGAACCGAAGGTGTGGACCACCGCCGGGATGACCTCGCGCGAGCCGTCGTCGAAGTCCCAGGTATACGCGACGATCGAGCCGTCCGGGTCGCTGGAATCCGAACCGTCGAAGGTAAACGTCGCGGGCGCCGAAGGAGCCGTCGTCCGATCGACTTCGATCACCGGGACTGGCGCCTCCGTCACCGAAATCACCAGCGTGTTGCTGGCACTGCCGCCCTGGTCATCCGTCAGCGTCAGGGAGACGGTGTACTCGCCGGTCGCCGTGAACGTGTGCGTCGGCGAGATCTCGACGCTCGTCCCGCCATCGCCGAAGTCCCAGGCGCGCGAGACGATGATCCCGTCGTCGGTGCTGCTGGAGGAATCGAAGCGCACGACGAGCGGCGCGATGCCGCGCACCCGGTCGGCGGTCACGATGACAATCGGCGGCGAATTGAAGATCCCGCCCACGCCGCCGTCGGACCCGGTCACGCAGCCGTTCTGGACCGGCAGGATCGCCAGGAGTCCGAAAGGCACCGCCGCCAACGGCAACCACAACCGCGCCGCGCGCATAACAACTCCCTTGCGTCTGTCCCGGCGCACAGCAAACCCGCGGCGGTCTGTCGCCCGCAGGTCCGAGCTTGACCCCGCCCGGCACGCGAGGCGCGCAGCGGGGCGGCCAGGATCGTTGTAAGTATGGGCCTGCCCGCGAGTCGTATCAAGGTCTTGCCGATTCCGGTATCATGAACGGCGGCGATCGTTGGGCCGCCGGACACCGAACGAGGGATGCGCGAATGACCGGTTGGCAGCGCTGGGTACTGCTTGGAAGTCTGTTGCTGGTGGCGGGTTGTCCAACCCTCAACCCCGGCTCCGATGGCACGACCGACACGACAGGTGGTGACGACGGCCCCTCGGTGGCCGGCGGCACGGATGGGGCGAGCCTGGATCAGCAGTTCCCGGGCTGCGAGGCCGCTTCCGAGGGGGATTACTGGCGTGCCGAGATCCTGGCGCTGCTCAATGAAGAGCGCGTCGCGTTCGGGGTCGCACCGCTGACGACCAGTACCGTCCTCGAGGCGCAGGCCTCGCAGTACGCCTGCGAGATGGTCTATTACGAGTTCTTCGATCACGTAAACCCCGTGACCGGCTCCACGCTCGCCGAACGGGCGGAGGAATTCGGTTACGATTACGCCGTCATCGGCGAGAACCTTGCGGCGGGGCAACGCAGCCCGCTCGAGGCCGTCCGCGACTGGATGGAGAGCCCGGCCCACCGCGACAACATACTGCACCCGCGCTTCACCGAAGTCGGCGTCGGCGTGCGGGTGGGCGGGGAGTACGGCGTATACTGGGTCACGGAGTTCGGCCGGCCATTCGGCGAGCCGTAAGTCCGGGCGCATCCGCGATGGTCCGTCCGGCACGACCGCGGCCGGCCGTCACGTTCGTTTCCACTGGCGCGCGGGGCGAGCGGGTGTGCCATGTCCAATCCCAGACTGCGATGCGGTTCCCTCGGCGTTCGATGCGCGAGTTTATCGCTCCTGGTATGGGCCGCAGCCGGGTGCGAGCGCCTGGCCGGGCCGCAGGCGGCCGGGCTGGGCGACACATCCGCGGCGACGGGCGGGCGCGCCGGCTCGCAGCCGGCCAGCCATCCGGCCGCCAGCACGCGCCCCGACCGAAGTGCCCGCCAGGACGAGCGGGACGCCATGGTCGCGACGCAAATCGCGCGCAGCGGCCTCTATCGCGACGGCGTGGCGGATGCCCGCGTGTTGCAGGCGCTGCGGAACGTGCCGCGCCATGCTTTCGTGCCGGCGGCTTCCCAGGCGCGCGCCTACGACGACACGCCGCTGCCGATCGGGCATGACCAGACGATTTCACAGCCTTACATCGTGGCCCGCATGACGGAACTGCTGGAGGTCAGCCCGGGCGCGCGCGTGCTCGAAATCGGCACCGGGTCAGGCTACCAGGCCGCCGTGCTGGCCGAGCTGACCCCGGCGGTCTACACGATCGAGATCGTCGAGCCGCTATGCCGGGAGGCCGCGCGCCGGCTGGCGGAACTCGGCTACGAGACGGTGAACACGCGCTGTGGCGACGGGTACCGCGGCTGGCCGGAGGCCGCGCCGTTCGACCGCATCATCGTGACCTGCGGAGCGCCGGAAGTACCGCCCGCCCTGTGGGAACAGTTGACGCCCGGCGGACGCATGGTCATTCCGATCGGCCCCGCGCAGGAAGTCCAGGAGCTGATGGTCTATACGAAGCAGTCCGACGGCAGCCGCGCGGAGCAGAGCATCATCCCGGTGCGGTTCGTGCCCATGACCGGCGAGTCCAGGCGGCCCTGACGTGCACGCCGCGCCGGCATCCGGCGGCGTACGCGCCGCCCTCACAGCCGCCCGTGCCGGAGAATGGCGACCAGCAGCCAGAACCCCATCAGCCCGGCCGCCAGGAATCCGACCAGCCCGATCACCGGGATATCGTGCCAGGTCGGCGGCAGCCGCGAGTGCACGATCAGCGAGGAGCCGACGATCAGGGCGGCGACCACGATCGCGAACACCAGTCGGTTTGCGATGCGCTCGTGCGTGTTGACCATGTGCTCGAGGCCGCGGTGCTCGAAGCCCAGCTTCAGCGCGCCGCGCTTCGCCAGGCGCAGGAGGTCGCGCAGCCCCGCCGGCAGGTCACGGGCGAGCTGGATCAGTTCCCCCCCCGACGACAGCGCGTCCTGCACCAGCCGGCGCGGTTTCATGCGCTCGAGCTGGATGCGACGGACGTAGGGTTCGGCGGCCGCGATGAAGTTGAGGTCCGGGTCGAGCTGGGCGACGAGGCGCTCCGACGTCGCCGCCGCCTTCAGCATCATCACCAGGTCCGCCGGGATCGTCAGCCGGTGCCGGCGAACCAGCGTCAGCAGCTCCTGAACCAGGCGGCTGAAGTCGAGCTGCCCGAGTTGCACGGGAACATGCAGGTCGATGAGCTCCTCCACGTCGCGGGCGATCAGGCGCGGATCCGGCTCCACGTCCTCCTCATGCGTGGTGAGGCGCAGCAGGGCGGTGGCCGCCCCGTCGGGGTTGCGTTGCGCGACGGCGTACACCAGGTCGGCGAACCCCTCGCGGCCCTGGCGGTCGAGGCGGCCCATCATGCCGAAATCGAGCAGGCAGATGACGTTGCCGGGCAGTGCGAAGGCGTTGCCCGGATGCGGGTCGGCATGGAAGAAACCGTGGACGAACAACTGCTTGAGCGTCAGCTCGGTGCCGCGCGCCGCGAGCACGCGCGGGTTCAGCCCTGCACGCTGGAGGGCCTGCGCGTCGGTGACCGGGATGACGTCCACGTATTCGAGCGTGAGCACGCGCTGGCGGCTGGCCTCGTGGAACACTTTCGGCACGTAGATCGTGTCGTCGTCGTGGAACTGCGTGGCGAAGCGCTCGAGGTGCCGGGCCTCGATCGCGAAATCCAGTTCGCGCTCGAGCACACGTGCGAACTCCTCGACGATACGGCTGGGGCGCTGCAGCTTCCAGCCCTCCAGGTGCCGCTCCACCAGCACCGCCAGGTGCAGCAGGATTTCCAGGTCGACCTCGATGGTCTCGCGGATCCGCGGGCGCTGCACCTTCACGACGACTTCCTCACCGCCGCGCAGCACCGCCCGGTGCACCTGTCCGATCGACGCGGCCGCCATCGACGTTTCGGTGAACTGTTCGAACACGTCCTTCAGCGGGTGGCCGAGTTCCTCCTCCACGATCGTGCGCACCTGCTCGAACGGGAATGGCGGCACGTGTTGCTGAAGCTTGGCGAGCTCGTCGACGATGTCAGCCGGGACCAGGTCGGGACGGGTCGAGAGCACCTGGCCGAGCTTGATGAAGGTTGGGCCGAGCTCTTCCAGCACCAGGCGGATCCGCTCGGGGGTGCTGAGCCGTTCCACCTGCGCGCGGCGCTCGCGCGACAGGAACTGCAGGCCGACTTCCAGGTAGTGGGCGATCCCGAGCCGATCCACCAGCCCCTCGAAGCCGTACCTGATCAGGACGGTCAGGATCTGGCGGTAACGGTTGACGTGTCGATACGTGCGGGAGATGAGGCCGATCTTGCGGATGGGCATGCCGGTTCCCGTATCCAGGGCCCGCAGAGCGTTTCCGGTCTGCGATATGATTGGGCCGGCGGGGGGCGCCATGCAAGCCGTCCGGGCGCGCCGCCGATTCCGTCGTGGCCTGCGCTGCGCCCTTACGCGGAGCGTGGTGCCGGCCGATAATGTCCGATGCGCGAGTCGCGCGGTCCACGGCAGCGTCCGGCTCCTGCCGGGGTGCTGCGCTGATCAGGAGCTTACCATGGCAGTTCGCCTGGGTCTGTGTTCCTTGCTGGTCGTTCTCATCGTATCCGTCGGCCGGGCGCAGGCCCCGCCGAGCACGCCCCCCGCGACACAACCGGTGCGCGCCCAGACGCCGCAGGACGTGCTGCGGCTGGTGGACCAGGCGCTCGCGACGGCGCGGTCCCTGCTGACGGCGGGCGATACGACGCAGGCGACGGCGGTGCTGACCGACGCGCGCCGCGGCCTCGAGACCCTCCTGGAGTCCGATCGGCGCAACGTGGAAGCCCGCGTGCTGTACGGAGAGTTGCTGGCCCTGGCACAGGAACCGAACGAGGCCCGCCAGCACTTCAAGGCGGTCCTCGAGTTGGACCCGTCGAACTTCCGCGCCAACCTCGGATTGGGCCGCTTCTACCTGGAGTCCCACATCTGGCGGCAGGCCGGTGCATACCTGGAGGCGGCGTCCACGGTCGCCCCGCGCGACCGGGCCGCGGAGACATTGCAGCTGCTGGCAAAGGCCCAGCTGGGCCAGGGCGAGCGCGCGCAGGCGATTTCCACGGCGGAGCGGGCCGTCGCCGCGGATCCTGCGAACACGCAGTCGTTGGAACTGCTGATCCAGATGTACATGGAGGGTGAGCAGTACGACAAGGCGCTCGAGCAGGCGAAGTCGCTCGTCAGCGCGGCGCGCCAGCGCCGCGAGGAGAACCGGGCGGACCGGACAGCCCTGGAAGGACTGGCGCGGGCCCTGCAATTCCGCGTGCAGGCGCTGGCCTCGTACTACACGTCGCTTTGCCGGAAGGACGCCCGCGGCCGCAACACCGACCAGTTGCGGCCCGGCACCGAAGCGGAGGCCGCAGAACTGTTGAGCCAGATCGCCTACCTGCACGAAGAAGCGGCCAAGCTGAGCTGGGAACTGAGCTACCACCAGACACTGGCCATTCTCGAGCCGGTAGCGGCCCAACAGACGGCGGCGGGCCGCGAGCAGTTCGAGAACAACACCCGTTACCTGCTGGACATTGCCGGCCTGCTGCGGGCCACGAACCAGGAGCAGCGCGCCGTGCAGCTCCTCCAGCGGATCGCGAGCCTGGAGCGGCCGACCGATGCCGACCCCGAGCAGGCCCGCCGCAACCAGCAGACCGCCCGCGAAATGCTCGCGGGCATGGGCCAGTCCGTCACCTCGCAGCCTGCTCCGAACAGCGGTTCCTGAGCGCAAATGCAAGCGGGCCGCCCGGCGTCTGCTGCCCGGCGGCCCGCCTGGTCACGCCCGCTGGAACGGTTCAACCGCCCGACAGGCTCGAATCGAAATCGTGGGCCAGCCCCCCGGACCCGTCCGTGACTCGCCACAGCAACTGCGGGTACGGCGGCGACGTATCGTCCCGCACGAACACGTACTCGATGCGGCCGCCCCGGAAGAACTCGTCGCATCGCGAGCCGGCGGCGGTCACGCCCGAGGGCGCCAGGCTGTGCATCGGGAACTGGAGTCCGCGGCATTCGCACGCCGTGCCCTGGATCTCGCCGGGCACGCGCCGGCCGGAGCCGGTCCCCAGCGCCCGCGACCCGGCCATGATGTCGTCCGGGCCGGTGTAATAAAACGAGTCGCGCTGACACGCGGGCGGCGCATCCGTGGAGATGATGATCGCGCACGGATCGAGGATACTCTCGCTGATCTTCAGCGATGCGCCTTCGCCCGTGCCGGGGTTGTGGAACAGGATGAAATCGGGCACCGGGAGCTGAACCCCGGCGCTCGTGAAGAAGTTGTCGTAGGTCGGTGCCGTGCCCTGCGAGGGCGCGATCGCGGATCCGAGCCCCGAGTCATCCGTCCCGGCGGCCACCCGGAAATTCCCGTTCCGGTGGTAGTAGTACAGGGCCGGCCCCGTGATGCAGTAGTCGCCGAGGGGAATGGATTCTCCGGCGTCGACCAGCGTATACCCGCGCTGGGTGTACAGGGCGATGTCATCGGCACACACCGCCCCGTCGGGATACTCGTTGAAGTCGAAGGTCGGGATGACCGCGTCCTCGGCCTCCTGGTCCACGTCCACGAACGCGATCGCGATCATGAAGTAGTGGATGTAATCTGAGCTCAGGTTGCGCATCGAAATCGTCACGTACTTCCGCGTCAGGGCCTCCGTGCACGGATCGACGTGGTCGCGGTCGCTTCCGGCCAGCCCGCCGCCCCCGCCCGTGCTCCCGCCGGGCGTGGTCCCGCCACCCGAACTCGAGCCGGAGTAGTAGGGGTTGTAGAATTCCCACCCCGTGCCGCCGGAGCCGCATCCCGGCGGCAGTACGAGCAGCAGCAGGGCCGAACCGGCGAGTCCCCAGGCCGCGAAGCGGCGAGTGCGTTGCACAGCGCGCATGGCTATACTCCGATGCCCACGCATTTTCGACCGGCTGTCGCGACCGGGCGGCGGCAGTGGCGAAACGTCGGCTAGGCAGTATATTCAGCGCCCAATTTTCCGACAAGCCGCGCCCGCCGGTTCGTCCGTCGCGCGTGGAGGAGTCGAGCCGAACCATGGACTCCGCGCATCACGAACCCGGGCCCGCCGTCGTCCTGATTGTGGATGACAACCCGCAGATTCTCGAATTGCTGGAAGCCTACCTCGAGCCGCTGGACGTGCAGGTGCGCCTGGCCAGCGACGGGCAGGCGGCGCTCGACACGGTGGCCCAGGAGCGGCCCGACCTGATCCTGCTGGACATCATGATGCCGAAACGGAGCGGGTTCGAGGTTTGCCGGCTGCTGAAGGACGATCCGCGCTACCGTGACATCCCGATTGTCATGGTGACGGCCCTGAACGAGCTGGGTGACCTGGAGCGGGCGCGGGAATCGGGGGCAGACGAGTTCCTGACCAAGCCTGTGAACAAGACGCAACTGCTGGATCGGGTGCAAAAGCTGCTGAACCTGCGGCGCAGCCGGCCGGAAGCCGGCCGGCTGGATCAGGGGGACGCGGGAAGCGAGCAGGGCTGAGACGCCGGCGCGCGGTCGGCCGCCTTTTGCGGCACCAGGCGGAACACCTGGGAGTCACAGCCGAGCGCCTCCAGTTGCCGCGCGAGGCGCCGCGCGTCGCAGCGCAGCGTCCCGCGCAGCTCGATCGTCGCCACGTGCCCGGGAGCGAGTTGCCGCGCAAGTTGAAGCCGGTCGGCCAGTTCGGCGACGGCGGCGGGCCGGCCATCGACGTGGGGAATCCCCCGGAAGTCCAGGTGCGCCCGAAACGGCAGCGCCGTCGCGGGCCGCAGATGCAGCGCGTAGCCGTGGGCCTGAGCGCCGCGGTGATG
>CAZVRR010000009.1:0-29743 GCA_964629745.1 uncultured Planctomycetales bacterium
CTGGTGAATGTGCTCGTGGATGGAAATGACGTGCCGCTCTCGAAGCCAGATCCGACGGTCTTTCTCACCGCGGCCCAGCGCCTCGCGGCCGAGCCGGGCCGCTGCGTCGTCGTCGAGGATGCGGCCAGCGGAGTCGCCGGCGCACTGGCGGCGGGAATGAAAGTGGTCGGCATCGGACCGGCGGAGCGCGTCGGCCGGGCGCACCTGGTCGTGCCGGCGCTGGCGGCGCTGGATGCCGACCGCCTGCTGGCGCTCGTATCGGGTCCGCACAGGGCCTGAGTGGTCCGGCCCGGGCGCGCTACAGTCTTCCCGTCAACAGCAGGATCAGCACGACGATCAGCAGCACGCCGAAGATCCCGCTGGGGTAGTAGCCCCATGAGCGGCTGTACGGGTAGGCAGGCAGCGCGCCGAGCAGCAGGACGATCAGGAGAATCAGCAGAATCCACGACAGCATGGCATTCCTCCGGGCCGCCCGCGCCGGGGCGCCCACAGGCAAGATGCCGCGCGTGCATGACAGCTCGCTTAATTCGGGGTGAATGTGCCCTTATACCCGGCCGCGTACCTCACGTCGGCGGCAGGACGGCCGGGTTGCGGTACCGGAATACGCCGTCGACGAGCGTTGCGGCGGCCTGGCCGCGCAGCTTCCACCCGTCAAACGGGCAATTGCGGCTCTTCGAGCGGAACTGTTCGACATCCACGGTCCACTCGCGATCGCCGGCGATGATCGTGACGTCGGCGGGCACTCCGACCTTGAGGCTGCCGCCGCTGACGCCGAGCAACTCAGCCGGCCGGGTGGACAGCAGCGCGACGAGGCGCGGCCAGTCGATGATGCGCGGCTCGATCAGTGCCTTGATGAAGAGGGCCAGGGCTGTCTCGAGCCCGATGATGCCGCAGGGTGCATCCTGGAACTCGTGCTCCTTGTCCTGGTCGCCGTGGGGGGCGTGGTCGCTGACCAGGCAGTCGATCGTGCCGTCCTTCACGCCGGCGAGACACGCGTGCATGTCGGCCTGGCTGCGCAGGGGCGGGCTCATCTTGAAGTTCTGGTCGTAGCCGGCGCACGCCTCGTCTGACAGGAGCAGGTGGTGCGGGCAGACTTCGGTCGTGACGCGCTGCCCTTCCTGCTTGGCGCGGCGGATCATGGCCACGGCGCCCTTGGTCGATACGTGCGCCACGTGGTAACGCACCTCGGTCTGCGCAGCGAGTGTGATGTCGCGCTGCACCATGAGTTCCTCGGCGATGGACGGGATGCTGGGCAGTCCCAGCCGCGTGGCCGTCACGCCGGCGTTCATCGCGCCCGAGCCGGCCAGCGACCTGTCCTCGCAGTGCTGGACAAAGAGCCGCTCGAACATGCTCACGTAGCGCATGGCGCGCAGGCAGACGCCAGGGTCGGCGATCCCCACGCCGTCGTCGCTGAAGGCGACTGCCCCCGCCCGTACCATGAGCCCGATTTCCGCCAGCTCCTTGCCGGCCCGGGCCTTCGTGATCGCGCCGATCGGGTAGACGCGGGCACTGCCGACGCGCGCCGCCTGGCGCAACACAAACTCGATCTGCGAATCGGAATCCAGCGCGGGATCGGTGTTCGGCATGCAGGCGACCGCGGTGAAACCGCCGCCGGCGGCGGCGGCTGTGCCGGACTGGATCGTTTCGCGATCCTCCTGGCCGGGCTCGCGCAGGTGCACGTGCATGTCGATGAGGCCGGGGGTCACGATACAGCCGGCGGCATTCACAACCTCTTCCGCCGTCGGCGCGCTGCGACCCAGGGCGGCAATCTTGCCCTGCGCGATCACGACGTTGGTGACCTCATCCAGGTTCTGGGTGGGATCGATGACGCGCCCGCCGCGGATCAGAATGCTCCGGCTCATGGCAGCCCTTTCGCTCCGGGCGGCCGCGGGAGTTGCGCCGCGCTGCCGCCGGCGGGCGTATCATACTGGCGGCCGGCCCAGTGGTCAGCGCGGACGGGGTCAGTTCATGGTCGCCGTGGAAGCGATACGAGAGCGGCTGGCGCGCGGCGGGGTGCGGCTGGACGGCGCCATGGGAACGGAGCTGGAACGACGCGGCGTCGCGGCGCCGCTGCCGTTGTGGTCGGCCGCCGCCCTGCTCAGCGCACCGGAGGTCGTCGCCACGATCCACCGGGAGTACGTGGCGGCGGGCGCGGATCTCCTGGTGGCGAACACGTTCCGCACGAATGTCCGCACGTTGCGGGCTGCCGGCTGCGCCGCGCGGGGCGCGGAGTTGAACCGCCTGGCGGTCGCGCTGGCCCGCGCAGCCGCGGCTTCGATCGAGCGCCAGGTGCTGGTCGCCGCCAGCGTGGCGCCGGTGGAGGATTGCTACCGCCCGACGCTGGTTCCAGACGCCCGGACGCTCAGCGCCGAGCACGCGGTCATGATGCAGTGGCTGGCTGCCGCCGGTCCAGACCTGGTGTGGATCGAAACCATCAACACGATACGCGAGGCGCAGGCGGCGGCGGGGGCGGCCGCGGACGTGGGCTTGCCGTTTGCCGTGTCGTTCGTGGTCAACGAGGCCGGCGACCTGCTAAGCGGCGAACGGCTGGCGGACGCCGTGGCGGCCGTCGAGCCGTGCCAACCGCTGGCGCTGGGGCTGAACTGCATTCCGCCGCGGGGGATCAGCGCGCTGTTGCCAAGGCTCAGGGCGGGGACGGGGCGGCCGGTGGCCGTGTACGCACACCTGAGCGGCGCGCCCACGCCGGGGTGGAACGATGGCCAGGCGTTGACACCGGGGCAGTACGGCGCACTCGCGCGGCAATGGCGTGCGGCGGGCGCGCAGATCGTCGGCGGATGCTGCGGGACGAAGCCCGCACACATCCAGGCGCTCGCCGCATGCGACAATCCGAGCCGATTGTTAGAATGAGCCCTCCGAACCAGGGCCCAGCGGCCCGGACGGAGGGAGTCGCGGATGTCGAGTTCCGCCAGCGCGGGGCATGTCAGCCGGCGTGCCGAGCAGATGCCGCCGTTCCTGGTCATGGAAGTGCTCGAGCGCGCCCAGGCACTCGAGGCGCAGGGCCGCTCGATCATTCACCTGGAGGTGGGCGAACCGGACTTCGATACGCCGGCGCTCGTCGTCGAAGCAGGCCTGCGCGCGCTGCGCGAGGGGCACACGCACTATACGCATTCCCTGGGACGTCCCGAATTGCGGGCCGCGATCGCTGCCTGGCAGCGGGAGCAATACGGCGTCGAGGTTTCGCCCGAGCGCGTGATCGTGACGGTCGGCAGCTCCGGTGCGATGCTGCTGGTGTTCGCCGCTCTGCTGGATCCCGGCGACGAGGTGCTGCTGACGGACCCGCACTACGCCTGCTACCCGAATTTCGTCACCGCCTTTGGCGGCGTGCCCGTCCGGATTCCCGTTTCGGAGGCCGACGGGTTCCAGTATCCGCCGGCGGCGGTACGGGGGCGCCTGAGCCGGCGGACGCGGGCGCTGGTGCTGAACTCGCCCGCGAACCCGACAGGTACGCTGACCGCGCCGGAACGGATGGCGGCGCTGTCCGAGCTCCTGGCGGGGCGGGCCGTCATCGTCTCGGACGAGATCTACCATGGCCTGGTGTACCGCGGGCGGGCCCATTCGATCCTCGAGTTCGCGCCCGATGCGGTCGTGATCAACGGGCTTTCCAAGCTGTACGCGATGACCGGCTGGCGCCTGGGCTACGCGATCGTACCGGACTGGCTGGTGCGGCCGATCCAGAAGCTCCAGCAGAACCTGTTCATCTCGGCGCCGGATTTTCCGCAGCTCGCGGCGGTGACGGCCCTGCGTGCGGCGGGGCCGGCCGTGGCCGAGATGCGCCGCCAGTATGACGAGCGGCGGCGACTGGTGCTGGCGCGGCTCGGGGCGATGGACCTGCCGATCCTGACGGAGCCGGTGGGCGCCTTTTACGTCTTCGTCAACGTCCAGCGCTACACGGACGACGTGCGGTCGCTGGCGGCCCGCCTGCTGGAGGAGGCGGGGGTGGCCGTGACGCCGGGCGTGGACTTCGGTCCCGGCGGCGCCGGGTACGTGCGGATCTCGTACGCCAACTCGCTCGCGAACATCGAAGAGGGGATGCGCCGGCTGGAGCACTTCATTCGGGGAACCCCGGTGCGGCGGTAATCCGGCGGCAGGGGGCCTTAAATTTCCTTCAGGCGGTATTTCGCTCGCAAATCAGTACTATTTAGGTTATATTTGATTCGTTCAGGGCCGAAGGGGGAACGTGAGGCGGAACGACACCGAAATCGAAGCTCGGTGTCCTCCGCCTACTTATTCGTTGGGCGGGTTTCGACATGGGACGAGATTCCCGAGCTCCGGAGAACCTGGAATGACGCGTGAGCGCTGGCTGAAGAGCGTGCGGCGGACACTGCTGCTGGGATGCGTGGCGGCGATGGGGAGTGGCGCAGTTGCCTGTGAAACCCCGCTGACCACGGAGCGGGTCGTGGCGGGCCTCTCGTCGCCCGTGTTCGTCACCGCGCCGCCCGGCGACGATGGCCGGCTGTTCATCGTCGAGCAGGGCGGGTCGATTCGCATCTATGACCTTGTCGGCGGGACGATGCTGGCCACGCCGTTTATCACGATCCCGGTCACGTCCGGCGGGGAGCGCGGTCTGCTCGGGCTGGCGTTCGACCCGAACTACGCCGACAACGGGCATTTCTTCGTCGATTACACCCGGCTGGTGGAGGTCGCGCCGGGCCAGCTCCGTCTGTTCTCGTTCGTGTCGCGCTTCTCGGTCAGCGCGGCCGACCCGAACCTCGCCGACCCGGCCAGCGAGCTGGAGATACTCCAGGTCCAGCAGCCGTACGACAACCACAACGGCGGCTGGATCGCCTTCGGCCCCGACGGCTACCTCTATATTGCCTTCGGTGACGGCGGCAGCGGCGGCGATCCCGGCAACCGGGCACAGGACATCACCGACCAATTGCTGGGCAAGATGCTGCGGCTGGACGTCAGCAATGCGACACAGGAAGAGCCGTACGCGATTCCCGCGGACAACCCGTTCATCGGCGTCGCCGGCGACGACGAGATCTGGGCGTACGGGCTGCGCAATCCGTGGCGCGATTCGTTTGATCGCGTGACGGGCGAGCTCTACATCGCGGACGTGGGGCAGGGCACCCGCGAGGAGGTTGATGTCCAGCCGGCCGACAGCATCGGGGGCCAGAACTACGGGTGGCGCTGCTACGAGGGCTCGATCGGCTATGACCTGACGGGCTGCCCCCCGGCCTCGACGATGGTCTTTCCCATTCATGAATACACGCACGGCGGGTCGCCGTTCCGCTGCTCGATCACCGGCGGTTATGTCTATCGCGGAGCCCAGATCTGGGACCTGGCCGGCACGTACTTCTTCGCGGATTACTGCTCGAACCAGATCTGGACGTTCCGCTACGTCGACGGCAGCGTTACGGATTTCCGTGACCGCACCAGCGAGCTGGATCCGCCAAGCTACAGCATCAACGACATCGTGTCGTTTGGCGAGGACGCGGCGGGCAATCTGTACATCGTCGATCATGGCGGCGAGATCTTCCGCGTCGTGCCGAACGGGCCGGTGGTGGGCGACCTGAACGGCGACGGGCAGATCAACGCGTTCGACATCGAACCGTTCGCGCTGGCGCTGGTGGACCCGGCGGCCTACGCGGAGCAGTACCCCGAGATCGACCCGGACGTGACGGGCGACGTCAACTGCGACGAGGTCCTGGACGCGTTCGACATCGATCCGTTCGTGGAGCTGCTGGCGGGCCGGTAGCGCGGGCGTTCGAAGCGGCCAAGGCGGCGCGACGGACGCAGGCCGTGCGCCGGCGGGGGCGGCTTGCTCTTCCTGCGCAGGGGGCGTACGGTTACGTGCCATGACGATGCACTTTGTCAGCCTGCTGGACGAACTGCGGCGTCGTTCCCTGCGCATGGCCAGCCAGGTCGAAGACATGTTGCAGGAGTCCGCCGAGGTGCTGTTCGCCGCGGATGCCGTGCTGGCGCGGCGGGTGGTGGAGCGTGACAGCGAGATTGACGAGGAGGAGGTTGCGGTCGAGGCCGAAGTCATCCGCCTGCTGGCGCTCTACCAGCCGGTGGGCAGTGACCTGCGGCTGTTGACCACGATTCTGAAGGTTACGAACGACCTGGAGCGGGTGGCCGATTGCGCGGTGAACGTCGCGGAACGCGCCAAGCACCTGGCCGTCCAGGAGCTGGCGCGGGGCAGCGAAGAAATCCGGGAGCTGGTCCCACGCGTGCGACGTGCATTGCGCAGCGCGGTCCAGGCCTACGCGTCGCAGGACTCCGTCATTGCCGAGCAGGTGATCGCGGAAGACGAGGCCATCGACGCGCTGTATGGCGAAATTGTGCGGCAGGTGGTCGCGACGGCGGCGAGCTCCGCCGACCAGATCGCCGGATACCTGGATCTGCTCTCGGTCGCCAAGAACCTGGAGCGCGTCGCGGACCATGCGACGAACATTGCGGAAGACGTGGTGTTCCTGATCACGGGCGCCATTGTGCGGCACCGCAAGGCGGCCCCGGAGCAGGAGGCGGGTCGCACCTAGCGCAGCCGCAGCGCCCGCCGCGGGCAGACCAAGGAACGCAGCATGGAGTTCGTGCAGTTCGCCTGGGATATTTTCGTCCACCTCGATCAGCACCTCGAGGAGGCGGTCATCGAGTACGGACGCTGGGTGTATCCGCTGCTGTTCGGGATCATCTTCGCGGAGACCGGGCTGGTCTTTACGCCGTTCCTGCCGGGCGACTCGCTGCTGTTTGCGGCGGGCACGCTGGCCGCCCGTGGATTGATGAGCCTGGCGCTGCTGTTCGGCCTGCTGTCCGTCGCCGCCATCGTCGGCGACAGCGCGAACTACTCGATCGGCAAGTACTGCGGCGCGTACATCCTGAAGCGGCATTCGCGCTGGATCCGCCAGGAGCACCTGGATCGCACGCACGCGTTCTTCGAGAGGTACGGCGGGAAGACGATCATCATCGCGCGCTTCGTGCCGATCGTGCGCACCTTCGCGCCGTTCGTGGCGGGGCTGGGCGCAATGACGTACAGCAGTTTCCTGCTCTACAACGTGGTCGGCGGGCTGCTGTGGGTTACGCTTTGCCTGGGCGCGGGCTATTTCTTCGGCGGATTGCAGATCGTCAAGGAGCACTTCTCGCTCGTCGTGCTCGCGATCATCGTCATCTCGGTTCTGCCGGGCGTCATTGGATATCTCAGCAGCCGCCGCGACGCCCGGCGCGCCGTCGTGGAAGCGCAGTCCGGCGCCCCCGCGCCGGACGAGGCGCGCCCCTGAATCACCCGCCGGCTTGGCGTTCCCGCAGTGCCGCGGCGTCCATGCGCCGCGCTTCGGCCGCGGCGTAGGCACGTCGCAGCGCCGGCAGCAGCGCAGCGGGCACGACGGCGAAAATGAAACCGCACAACAGGAGCGGGTACCAGATGCCGTACGGCTGCTGGTTGAGCAGGGCGACCAGGCCGAGGGCGATCTGGGCCAGCCCCAGGACCACGAGTACACCGATGCCGATGCTGACGGCCCGGCGGCCGATGCCGCGCGGCACGAGCACGCCTCCGACAATTCCGCCCAGGATACCGATCAGGGTCCCGCCGCCGCCCCCCACCAGCGCCCCGTACCACGTGCCGAACGTCGTCGGTTCAAACCACGGCTGAATCATCACTCACTGCTCCCGCCCCCGGAGCTCGGCCCAGGTCTTCTGAATCTGCCGCGCGGCGCGCGCGCTCAACTCGCCTCGTTCGATCAATCCGGCGAGCAGGTCCGTCAGCGGATCGACGGGGCGGTTTTCCACCAACGCGCGCAGGCGCTGGATCACGCGATCCAGCCGGACACGGATGGTTGGATAGCTCACGCCATAGCTCGCCGCCAAGTCCTTCAGCGAGCCGGACGCCAGCACGAGCCGCAGGACGAAATTCAGGTCGTCTTCATCGAGCTGCCGCAGCGGGTGCGGCGGGCTGCCCGACCCAATCTTGTCGTTGCTCGCACCGGCCACAATAAGAATGTAACTGCGATTTAGAAAAATGCAAATCAACTTTCGTTTTATTGAAGTCGCGCGGGCGGTTGGGCGGGGCGCGGCGCCATAGGCGGCGCCGGGCGTTCGAATCTCGTGGTCGTGCCGTGTTACGAGGCGACGCCTCACGGCGTCAGCAGTTCGACGAACGGGTCGATATCGAACGCGTTAATCACGCCGTCCTGGTTGACGTCGGCGGCCAGGATGTCGCACGACGGATAGAGCTCGGCATACATGTCCGGATCGGTGAGTGCGAGGATGAACGGGTCGATGTCGAACGCGTCGAGCGCGCCGTCGCAGTTCAGATCGCCGTAGAGGACGCCGGCGGGCGACCAGGCGGCCAGGCCGCGCGGCGCGATCCCCGCAGTCGAGTAGATGTCGCCGTTCTGGGTGAACGAGCCATCGGACTCGAGCGTGAACGAGTACACACCCATGACGCCGTCGATGGCGGTCGAGTTGTCGGTGACGAACACGAGCTCGTCCATTGCGGAAACGTCGCCGAGCGTGCCCTGCAAGCCGACGTCAAAGAACTTGCCGGTATAGGTGAGCCCGCCGGTCTCGGCGTCGATGAAGGCGCTCCGCAGGGTGGCGTCCGTTCCATGACCGACGAGCAGGAACGCGTCATCGCTGCTGGTAAACACGTTGGAGGGCGAGCTGCCGAACTCCGGGAACGGCGAGCCGGCCAGGGGCGTCAGGGACCCGTCGGCCGCGAGGTCGAAGCCGGTGAGCACGTGGGTGATGCCGCCGGCGGAGTAGAGGCGCGAGCCGGCACGCGTGATCGTCAGTTCCAGCGGATA
Organism: uncultured Planctomycetales bacterium; assembly: GCA_964629745.1. Lineage (GTDB taxonomy): Bacteria > Planctomycetota > Phycisphaerae > UBA1845 > Fen-1342 > JAAYXS01. The sequence goes on from CAZVRR010000009.1 coordinate 8,763, forward strand.
GTACGAGCCGGTGGCCTCTAGATCGATTTGCGTCAGCGTCTCGTCGTCTTCCAGCCGAAAGGCGCGGATCGAATTGCCGCCCGAGGAGTTGTTGATGTAGACGTAGTCGCCGGAGGGATGGACCGCGAGATAGGTGGAGAAGTTGCCGACCGGCTGGGTGTCGCGCTCGGTCAGCGACAGGTCGAGCGGGTTCCAGCGGTACAGCACGATCTCGTTCGGCAGCGGGTCGGTGCGCGTGACCGCCAGCAGCTCGTTGGTGAGCCAGGCCACGTCCATCGGCGTGCCGGGGACCTGGAACGCGGCGAGCTGGGCGATGCTGCCGTCGGGGGCCACCTCGAAGATCGTGATCTGCTCGTTGGAGGTATAGCCAACGGGGTGGCCGGACGCGAGGTAGCGCCCGTCGGGCGTGAGTGACAGCTCGTACGGATTGCAGCCCGGGCACGGGTACGACGTGCTGGGTCGGGTGCCCGTGATCACGCGATTGATGAAGGTCAGCGTGCCATCGTCGTTGACCGCGAACGCGGTGACGCTGCCCTCCAGGTTTCCGTTGTTGCCGACAAACAGCGTGCGGCCGGCGGCCTGGCCCCGGGCGGGGGCGCCCAAAAACGGCAGCAGACCCGCGACGAGTGCAGCGCGGACAATCAGAGATGAACGCATCGCAGTGCTCCTTTCCCCTTGGACGATCGTGTTCACCCATTGTACCGGATGGAGCGGGCAGGTTGAATGGCAGTTTCGTGCTACAATCCCGTCCACCGGCCGATCATCGGTCGCAAGGATGCGAGAGATACCGATGCGCCGTTCCCGGCAGGCTGCCGCCACCCCCAGCGCCAACCAGGTCTGCACGCCGGCATTTGAGGATTCGCTGGCCGGGTTCCGTGTTCACCAGACGGTGGAACTCGGACTGTCGCCGCGCACCATCGAGGCCTATCGGCGCGATTTACGCGGGCTGGGGGATTTTCTCCGGCGCCGGGGGATGGACGACTGGGAGAAGCTGACGCCGCAGTCGTTACAGCCGTACCTGGTGGAGCTCGCGGACCGGGGCTACTGCGAAGCGACGTTGGCGCGGCGGGTGGTGGCGATCCGGATGTGGCTGCGCTGGCTGCATACCACGCGGCAGATCAGCAGCGATCGCTCGACGCTGGTCGAACTGCCGAAGCGCTGGCAGCGGCTGCCGAAGACACTGAACCTCGACTGCACGGCCCAGCTCGTGGAGTCGCCGGAGGCGGGGGAGGCGATGGGCTTGCGCGACCGGGCGATCCTCGAGCTGTGCTATTCTTCGGGGCTGCGCGTCAGCGAGTTATGCGGCCTGGCGGACCAGGATGTGAACCTGGAGTCGGGCTTCGTGCGCTGCATGGGGAAAGGCCGCCGCGAACGCGTCGTGCCGGTGGGGCGCATGGCGCGCCAGGCGGTGGAGCAATACCGGACGGAGCTGCGCCCCAAGCTGCTGGCACGCGGCCTGGCACGCGGCCGCTTCAAGACGCCGCTGACCAAGTCCGTCGCGCTGACGCTGCCCCTGTTTCTCAGTCGCACCGGCGGCCCGATCGAGCGGACAGCCGTCTGGCGGCTGGTGCGCCGGGAAGCGACGAAGCAGGGCATCACCGGCCAGGTCAGCCCGCACACGCTCCGCCACAGTTTCGCGACGCACCTCCTGGAGGGCGGGGCCGACCTGCGCGTGGTGCAGGAGTTGCTCGGACACGTGAGCGTCAGCACGACGGAGATCTACACGCACGTGCAGGTGAAGCACTTGCAGGAAGTGCACGCGCGCTGTCATCCGCACGGCAAGGCGTCAGCGGCGTCGCGACGGGGCAGGGCTTCGCGTGCCGCTGACTCGGCGCCCCCTAGCGCTTCGCCGCCGGGAATTCCTTGAGCAACAGGTCGACGGCGCGGCGCATGCGTGCCTCGCGCTCGGCCGGCCCGGCCCGTTCATCGATTCGCGCGCGTGCCCAGCCGCGCCAGGCGAGCTTGTTCGTGTCGGGGGTCAGGACATCGAGCAGCAGCGAGCCTTCTTCGTACTCTTCGACACCGCCGGGCGTCCACGGATCGCCCTGCTTCGTCTTGGTGACGTGGTAGCGGATCAGGAAGTTCGGCGGCGCTTGCTGCCGGTAGCCGCGTTTGGCAAAGCCTTCTTCGATGATCCGCTGCATCCCGGCGTCGAAGCCCTCGGGCAGCTTTGCCTGTGGGCCGGGAGCGCGGGGCGCCCACGCGTACGAGGAGCCGACGTGGGCGAACGCGACGCCGGGCGTCCACTGCGTCTGGATTTTCATGGGGGGCGTGCAGCCGGAGAGCAGCAGGCCCATTGTTGCGACCAGGACTCCGCCTCCGATTCGTTGCAGTCGGCTGATCATCGGCTCACCTCGCGTGCCTACACGCTATCGCCCACGGCGGGCGCGAACGAGGGAAGGGGCACCGTACACCCGCCCGGCGCGGAGGAATCTAGTTGGGCTTCGCAGCGCTGGCAAGTGCGGCGGTGGGGGCGGCGGCGTGCGTTTTGCGTCGCAGAACGGCGACGCGGCCGATATCCCGGTTGACGACTTGGGCTTACGCCAGTAGCGTGCTGCCTGCTGCGCCGGCCCGGCGCAGAGGGTCCACAGCCGCATGCACGCTCGTCGCATCGTCGAGGCTATCCGCAAGTACGCCGCCTGTCCGCCGGAGCACCTGGGCGAACGGCTCGCGGCGGAGGTGGTGCATGCGCCGGGCTGCGCGGTGACGCGTTACCTGCTGGCATGCCACCTGCTCGACGCTGGGCGGCCGGCGACGGCGGTGCGGCACCTGATGGTGGCGCACCACGGCTGCCCGCAATTCGAGTCGGCGGCGCTGCTCGTATTCGCGGGTCTGAACGGCATGGCGCAGCGCGGCGCACCGCTGCTGCCCGTCCTGCTGGCGACGTGGGACGAGTTTCGCCGACCGATTTTCGACCGCTGGCCGCTGGAACGCCGGCTGCTCGATGCGTTTGCCGAGCCGGACCCGGGCGTGCGGTCCGTTTCGGCGCTGGCGGCGCGGCTCTGGCGGCTGCCGATTCAGTCGTTGCGAAGTCAGTTGCGGGCGGCGGTGGCGACGCGTGATGCGTACGTGTACCCGTTGCTGCTCGCAGCGGTCTAACCTGCCGGGACTACGATGTTGCTTTCCATCATCATCCCCGTGTACAACGAAAAATCCACGCTGCTCGAAATCACGCGCCGCGTGCTCGCCGCGCCGGTCCCGCTTGAGCGCGAGCTGGTCTTGGTCGACGACTATTCCACCGATGGGACGCGGTCGCTCTATCCGAAGCTGCGCGAGATGTTTCCGGATGCGCGGATCAACGTGGTGCTGCAGCGGGTGAACCAGGGCAAGGGTGCGGCCTTGCGCACCGGCTTCCAGGCTGCCAAGGGCGAAATCGTGCTCATCCAGGATGCCGACCTGGAGTACGACCCGCAAGATTACCCGCGCCTGTTGCAGCCGATCCTGGACGGCAAGGCCGACGTGGTGTACGGCTCGCGCTTCGCCGGCGGGGAGGCCCACCGCGTGCTGTACTTCTGGCACTACGCCGGTAACCGCTTCCTCACGCTCGTCAGCAACCTGTTCACGAATTTGAACCTGACGGACATGGAGACGTGCTACAAGGTCTTCCGGGCGGACGTGATCAAGCAGATGCCGCTGCGCTGCGACCGGTTCGGCTTCGAGCCGGAGGTCACGGCGAAGGTCGCCCGCGGCGGTTGGCGCGTCTACGAGGTTGGCATCAGCTATTCCGGCCGCACGTACGGCGAAGGCAAGAAGATTACCTGGCGCGACGGGATCAAGGCGTTGCTGACAATCGTCCGGTTCGCCTTTTCCGATTGAGCGGGGCCCCGCGCCCCGCGTCCTTCGCGATTGCGAGCGTTGCGGATGCCTTACGAGCCCGCCGGCTTCACGACCATCGTGGTTCCGACGTACAACGAGCGCGAGAACATCGCGCCGCTGGCCGAGCGCATCTTTGGCGTGTTGGCGCCGAACCAGGCCGAGCTGCTGATCGTGGATGACAACTCGCCGGACGGTACGGCGGCGGCCGCGGAGGTGGCGGCGCGGCACTGGCCGGTGCGCTGCCTCGTGCGGGACACGGAGCGCGGGTTGGCGACCGCCGTGATCGCGGGGCTGCGCGCCGCGCGCGGCGAGCTGATTGTCTCGCTCGACGCCGACCTGTCGCACCCCCCGGAGGCGATCCCGAGCCTACTGGAGCCGCTGAAGGATCCCCGCGTCAACATGACGATCGGCAGCCGGTTTGTCGCCGGCGGGCGCGTTGACCTGCACTGGCCGCTGCACCGGCGCTTGAACAGCTACGTGGCGCGGCTGCTGGCGCGGCCGCTGACGCCGGTGCGCGACATGATGGCGGGGTTTTTCGCCGTGCGGCGGCGCGACCTCAGGTTGGAGGGGCTGGCGCCGGTGGGCTACAAGATTGCGCTGGAGCTGATCGTGCGGCACAACTGGCAGAACGTGCTGGAGGTGCCGATCACGTTTCGTGATCGCGCGGCGGGCGAAACGAAGCTCAGCGTCGCCGAGCAGTTGCGCTACCTGCGGCACCTGGGCCGGCTGTATGCCTTCCGCTGGCGGCGGCGGATTCGATGAGGCGCACTCAGCGGCTGCGCCAGGTGTCCGGATCGGCGCCCGAGATCACCTGGACGCGGTTGTTGCCGGAATCCAGGATCGCAATCTGATCGCCCGGCAGCACGGCGCTGGCCCAGGGGTAGGCCAGCTCACCAAGGCGCCGGCCGGCCCTGCCCCACGTGCCGAGCGACGCTCCGGCGGGGGTGAACCGCTGGACGCGGTTGTTCCCGTACTCCGTCACGACGAGCGTGCCGTCGGACAGCCAATCCAGCCCATACGGGAAGTGCAGTTCGCCACGCCCGCTGCCCTCGCGGCCGAAGCTTCCCAGGAGCCGACCCTGGGTGTCGAAATGACAGATGCGATGGTTGCCGGCGTCGGCCACCCAGAGGGTCTCGTCGGCGCCCAGCAGCAGGGCCTGCGGCCGGCGGAGGGTGGCTGCCCCGCTGCCCGGTCCGCCGAAGGTCAGTAGGCATTCGTGGCACGGCGAGAACTTGCTGATCCGGTCGGTGTTTCCGTACTCGGACACGTAGACGTGGCCGTCGCGTGTCACGGCCACGTCGGTCGGCAGTCCGAACTGGCCGGGTTCCGTGCCGAACGAGCCGAACTGTCCGAGCAGCGCACCCTGCGGGTCGTAAATGAGCACCCGGCTGTAATGCGTGTCGGCGACATAGAGGCGGTTGTCCGGCCCCCAGCACAGGCCGGTTGGTTTACCGGCGTCCTTGAGCGGCGTGCGCCACTCGCGCACGTACACGCCCGTCGGCGTGAGGCACTGGATGCGTGCGGCCTTGTCGACGATGTAGAGGCGTGCATCGTCGCCCGTGGCCAGTGCGCGTGGATAGCTGAACTCACCGGCGCCCATGCCGGTGCGGCCGAACGCCAGCAGCGGTGCGCCGCCCGTCCCTGCTTCATCGCAGCCGGGCCAGGCGACGTTCGCGGCGACGAGCAGGCCGCCGAGCAGTGCGATGCGGTTCATGGGCGCGTTGTCGGTTGCGTATGCGGTGCGAAGCGCTGGCGGGCGCGATCGATCGCCGCCAGCAGATCGCGCAACGTGATCGGTCCAGCCGCGGACTCCACGGGAACGCCCGCGGGGTCGACGATGGCATAGGCCGGCAAGTCTCTCAGACCCCAGCGGCCGGCGAGGTTACGGTCGACGTCGTAGCTCAGCGGCACGCAGACGAAATCGGAGAGGGCGGTGCGAACCGCCGGGTCGCTGAGCACGTCGTCCTCGAACCTCGTCGAATCCACGAGGTACCAGGCGCGGAAATACACGAAGGTGAGGCGGTTCTGAGCCTGGGCTTCCTTGTGCGCGGCTTCAAAGGTCGTGAGCCGCCAAGGCAGGCCCGGCCGGCAACCGGCGAGCGAACCGAGCAACAGAAACCCGGCCGCGCGCGTCGCCAACGTGGCGTTGCCGGCGCGCGCTGCGCGGTTCGGCCCCCATGTTCGACTCTGGCGGATAGCGATCGCTCCTACTTGTACTTGACGCTACAGCCCCACGGCTTCGTGCTCGCCAGCGGCACGGGCGCGCCCTTCAGGGCCGCTTGCACCGCGTCTTCCGTGTAACCGCGGTATTCCGCCTTGGGCTTGACCTTGTCGGGATCGTTGTCGAAGGCACCCGCATAGACCAGGGTGCCCTTGGCGATCACGAATACGTGCGGCGTGGTCTTCGCGCCGTAGGCACGGCCCACCTTGCCGTCGGTGTCCATCAGGATCGGGTAGGGGATGCCGTTCTCTTTCGCGTAGGCCTGGTTCTGTGCGGCGGTACGATTGTGGGTCGAGTCGACGCCGAGCCAGATCACGCCCTGGGCGGCGAACTTTTCCGCCAGGGCCTTCGATTGCGGCCCTTTGCCGGTCTTGAAGTTGCTCTTGGGGCATTCCTGGTTGAGCCACTCGACGACGACGATCTTGTCCTTGTAATCCGCGAGCTTGTGGGTCTTGCCGTCGGCGTCCGTCAGCTCGAAATCGGGCGCAGGCGTTCCGGGTTGCAACTCGCGCGCGGCGGCTGGGCCCGCGCCCGGCACCTGTTGCTCCTGGGCGTAAGCGACCAGCGGGAGGAGCAGAACGCAGGCCAGCCGCAGCCCAATCAGTCGTCGCGTTTGCATGACGGAAATCTCCTCGTGAGAATGAGCCGACCTCGCCGCGCCGGCACGTGGCGGGATTCTAGCGGCGGCGCGGGAGCCCGCCAAGCCGAGGCATGCGGGTAGCGCTCGAGGTGGTGATGGCGCGAATCAGGGCGGACGAACTGACCGGAGCCCTCGAGTGGGTGTTGGCCTTGCCGGGGGCGGGACGGCGCTCCGGCCGCGACGCGGTGCGTCAATTCACGCGCTATCTTGTCACGACCGGCGTGGAGTGGGCGGGGTGGAGAGACGGGGGCCCGTCTGATCCTGCCGCCGTGGTGCTGAGCGTGTATCTGCCGGGGCGCACGGCAATCGTCATGCTGCCGCCGCCGGGCGAACTGGGAATCGACGCAGCGGCGCAGGTGGCCCTGCTGCGGACGGCGCTGGAGGAGATGGCGCCGCGGCGGCTGCATTTTGCGCAGGCGCTGGTTCCGCCGGGGGCGGGGTCCCTGCGCGAGGTCGTGACGCGGGTGGGGTTCACGTGGATGGCGCCGCTCGTGTATCTCGATCGCGACGCGGTACATCCGTGGGTGGATCCGCCGGCCGGCGACGTGGGGCGGTGGATTTCGTTCGGCCCGCAGACGTACCCCGATTTTGCCGCCACGCTCCAGGCGACCTACGAGGAAAGCCTCGATTGCCCCGAGCTGGCGGGTTTACGTCCCGTGGCTGACATCATCGCGGCGCACCGCGCCAGCGGTCAGTTCGATCCGCAGTTGTGGCAGTTGCTGCGCATCGGTGAGGCGTACGCCGGCTGCCTGCTGCTGGCGCGCCTCGCGGACGGTCACGCGCTCGAGGTGGTGTACATGGGGGTGCCGCGGTCGTTTCGCGGCCGTGGCATCGGCGACGTGCTGCTGCGTCGCGCCCTGGCGCAGGCGCGCGACTGCGGCGCGAAGCGGCTGAGCCTCGCGGTGGACGATCGCAACGTGCCGGCGAAGCGCGTGTACGCACGCTTTGGCCTGACGCCGGTAGCGCAGCGCGACGCGTTCCTGTACGTGTGGCGCTGACGCCGATCCGCCGGGCGCGCCCGCAATTCACGGTGTTTCTGGGCAAAAGTTGTGGACAAAGCGTGCATGAGCGGTGCAGCAAAAAAAACTTTCGCCATCAATCCGCGCTGGAGCGGGCGCTTACGATGTTCACACGCACACATCGCCCGCGCGCGAGTTGTGTCCGCCCTGAGTCTGTGGTAAACTCCCTCTTGCGGAGTGAAGAGAACCGCGAGGGAATTCGGCGGCATCCACCACACAGGTTTCCCAGGCGTCTGATTCTCAGGCGACATTCGATTCTGAGGCGGCGGTGAATAATTCTTCTGCGGAGAAGGTCTGTCATATCCGAGAACGAGTGGCAGGACGGATCGGGGAAAGCCGCTTTCGAACTTGGTTTGACACGACGACGAATTTCGTGCTCGATGGCAATCGACTCGACGTGCGCGTCGACAACCCGCTGGTGGGGAGTTGGATCGTATCCAACTTCATGACCCATTTAAAGGAAGCGACGCGCGAAGTCCTGGGGATGGAGCCGAAGATCGACGTGCACGTGGAACACGGCGCACGCGAGCTGCGCAGCACGCCACCCGCGCCGCGCGAGGAACCGCGACACGTCGGTTCGGCCCCGCGTCCCCCGCGCGGAGCCGGCGCGCTGCGCGGCGAGCTCGAGTCGTTCGTCGTCGGCGCGTCGAACCAGATGGCGTTCGCCGCGGTGCAGTGCGTCGCGCGCCGCCCGGGGGCGGATTTCCGGCTCCTGGTCATGCACGGCGGTTGCGGGCTGGGCAAGACCCACCTGCTCCACGGCCTGTGCAACGCGGTGCATAGGAATCATCCGACACTGGAGTGGCGCTACCTCTCCGGCGAGGAGTTCACGAACGAGTTCGTCTCGGCCCTCAAGTCGAGCCGCGTGGACCAGTTCCGCACGAGGTTTCGCCAGGTCGACCTGTTGATCATCGACGACATCCACTTTCTCGCGAATAAGCGCGGGACGCAGGAGGAGTTCCTCCACACGTTCAACGCGATCGACACGTGCGGCAAGACGATCGTGCTGACGTCGGATCGCCACCCGCGTGCGATCGCGACCTTGTCTGAGCCGCTGGTGAACCGGCTGATCTCGGGCATGATCGTGCAGATTGATCCGCCCGATTTTCACACCCGCGTGGAGATCCTGCGCCGCCGGGCTGCCGGCATGAACGTCAAACTGGATGACTCGGTGCTCGAACTCCTGGCACGCCGGATCACGCGGAACGTGCGTGAACTCGAAGGCGCGCTGTACAAGCTGGTGGCGCTGGCCTCGCTGACCAGGGAGCCGGTTGACCTCGAGATGGCCCGCCTGGCAGCGGAAGATTGCGCAACGCCTGCGGAGCGGCCGCTGGACACGACGGAGATCGAGCGCTGCGTGAGCCAGTATTTCGGACTCGCGCGCGAGGCGATTCACTCCCGGGCCCGCGATCGCCGCATCAGCCTCGCCCGTGGCGTCGCGATGTACCTCGTTCGCAAACACACGCGGCTGAGCTACCCGGAGATCGGCCGGCAGATGGGTCAGAAGAACCACTCCACCGTGCTGATGGCCGTTCGACGAATCGAGCAGGTTCTCGAACGGTCTGGCGCGGTTGCCTGGAGGACGCCGTCCGGGCCAAAAGAGATGTCCCTGCGGGACCTGGTGGCGGAGCTGGAGCGCTCGCTCGCCCGCAGCCCAGGTACCAACCAGTAGGGACATCCCGGTGACGGTGTCCCGGCGGTGGCAGGGAGGCCACCGCCGGTCGCTTTTTGGGGAACGGGGCCGCCCTCGCGCAGCTCCGGCGCTTCGGCGCGCAGCCCCGACGCGAGCTTACCGATAGAGGGGGTAGCGAAAATTGCGCTGCGGCCCGGACCGCCGGACGGGCCCATGGGTCCCCGATGTCCGACGTTCTCGATCAGAGTCAAATCGACGCGCTGCTGGCGGCAGTCGGCAGCGCGCCCGAAACGCCCGGTGCGGGAGCGCCTGGGGGTGGCCCCGCGCCGCCCGACCTGAATGCCGTGGTCGAACCGGAGCCCGTACGCCGGCGCAGCGCCGCCAGTTACGACTTCAAGCGACCGGAGCGCGTGAGCAAGGACCACATCCGCGCCCTCGGGTCGATTCACGACGGATTCGCGCGGAACTTCGGTGCAACCCTGTCGGGATTCCTGCGCACCATCATCGAGGTGCGCGTGGTCGGGGTGGAACAACTCACGTACAGCGAGTTCATTCACTCGCTGCCGAACCCGACTTGCTTCGTCATCCTCCAGGCGCCGCCGCTGGAAGGCCAGATGTGCCTGGAGTTCAGCCCCTTGATCGTGTACCCGATCATCGATCGACTGCTGGGCGGGAGCAGTTCCGATCTTTATATCCCGCAACGACCGCTGACCTCGATCGAGTGGCGGTTGATTAACCGCCTCGTGGAGCGGGCCCTGTCGCATCTGGCGGAAGCATGGAAGAACCTGATTGACGCGTCGTTCCAGGTCGTCGAGGTCGAGAGCAATCCCCAGCTCGTGCACATCGTCGCCCCGAGCGAAGTGGTCGTGTTCATCACGTTTGAAATCAAGATGGGCACGTGTGCCGGCACGATGAGCATGTGCGTGCCGTTCAACACGATCGAGACGGTCCTGAGCAAGCTCACCACACAATCGTGGTTCGGCTACAAGAGCAAGGGGGCGACGGCGTTACAGCAGCAGCGCCTGCTGCACAACCTGACGCGGACGACGATCGCGGCGACGGCCTTCCTCGGCCAGTCGCGCATCAAGCTCCGCGAGCTGCGCGGGTTGCGCGTCGGCGACCTGATCCATCTCGACAAGCGCGTACACGAAAACCTCCTGCTGCAAGTCGGCGGCCGCAATAAGTTTGCCGGCACGGCCGGCGCGCTGCGCGGCCGTCGCGCGCTGTGGATCCAGCGTTCCGCCGAACTGGACGAACCGCTGTAATCCGTCATCAGCGCATGCCTCGCCGCCGGGGGGACACCGCCGTATGATTTCCGCCAAGCGGGCCGACCCGACAGCCGCCGGCAGGGCTTCACCGGCGCCCGGGGGCGGCCCGGCTGGAGGTCCCGATGGACCGCAGCACCACGCGTGAAAGCAGCGCCGACGGGCGGGCGGCCCATAGTCGTGAACTGCCGGCACACTCGACGGCCCGGCGCCTGGGCAAGCAGTACTCCGTATCCTGGCCGCGATCGACGAACCCCGACAAGCGCGCGGCCCGGACGGACGACGGCTACGTCAGCTCGGCCGAGTACTTGCGCGCCGCTGCCCGCCGTCACGCGGCGGGCGAGGACGGCGGCTGTCGTTTCGACCTCTCGTATCACCATTGGCTGGAAAACGTGGTGGGCCGGTACGCGGTCCGCAAGCTGCTCGCGTTTCTGTCGCGCCCGCGCCCGGGGCGCGTCACGCGGATCGAAGAGGCCCTGCGGACGTACGGCGATCCGGCCGCGCCGCTGGCCCAGCGCCTCGCGTACTGGCCGGTGCACGCTGCGATCCGGCGGATCAAGGGCACGACGTCGGACGAGGTCTTCCGGCAACGCATCGTGGAACATACGAGCACGGTGCGGGGGCTGGTGCTCACGTTGCGCAGCGTGGCAGAGTTCGGCCTGAGCGTTCCGCAGCGCTTCAGCGCCCCGTTGTTCGTCGTGTGGAATTTCACCAACCGCTGCAACTTGCGGTGCCAGCACTGCTACCAGGACACGGCCCACCGCCCGTTGCCGGACGAGTTGACCCTCGAAGAGCGTCTGCGGGTCGTGGACCAGGCCGGCGCCGCGTATATCCCGATGATCGCGTTCGCCGGCGGCGAGCCGACGATTGATCCCGACCTGCTGCCGGTGCTGAAACGATGCCAGCAGTACGGCATTCACACGAGCATCGCCACGCACGGCGGGCTGCTGACGGAACAGCGCGCGGCGGAGCTCGCGGCGGCCGGCGTGAAGTATGTCGAGGTGTCGCTCGACTCGGTGCACGCGGAGAAGCACGATGCATTTCGCGGCGTACCGGGCATGTGGGAGCGCACGGTGCGCGGCATGCGGATCGTCGCCCGCACGCCGGGGCTGCGGCTGGGCGTCGCGATGTGCGTACACCAGGGCAACGTCGGCGAGGTCGAGGACATGATCCGCCTGGCGCTCGAGATCGGGGCCACGACGTTTGCGCACTTCAACTTCATCCCCGTCGGTCGCGGTCTCGAGATGGCGGATTCCGACCTGACCCCGCGCCAGCGCGAGCAGCTATTGCAGACCTTGAACAAGTGGATGCAGTCGGGGCAGATCGGCGTGCTCTCGACGGCCCCGCAGCTCGGTCGGACCTGCCTGGCCTTCGCACCGCTGGCCGGGCGTACCGCGGCCAGCCACGCCGGCTCCGGCGCCGGCTGGAAAGCGCGGGTGATTGCGAAGTACCTCGGCGGGTGCGGTGCGGGGCGCTGTTACGTGGCGATCGAGCCGAACGGGGACGTGACGCCCTGCGTGTACCTGCCGCATCGCGTGCTCGGCAACGTGCGGCAGCGGCCGCTGCTCGAGCTGGCCCGCGGCAGTGACATCTGGGAACTGGCCTGCGATCGCACGCGCCGGTTGTCGCATTGCGAGGTCTGCGAATTCCGACATTACTGCGGCGGCTGCCTGGCCCGCTCCGATGCGTACTACAACGTGCTGAACGCGGGCGACCCCGGGTGCCTGTTCAACGAAAAGCACTGGGAGGCGCTGGCCGCCGGGCGCGGCCCGGCTGCGGCGCAGACAGCTCCCTGAAGCGCCATGCACCGGCGTCCGCTCATTCCGCGCGGCCGGCGGCGAGCAGCTTGCGGAGCATGAGCTGCAGCACGCCGCCATGGCGGTAGTACTCCACCTCGACGGGCGTATCGATGCGGCAGAGCGCGGTGAAGCGCGTGGTCTTGCCGGTTTGCGGATGCGTGGCGGTGACCGCCAGCGGCTGCTGGGGCTTGAGCGCGTCCGACAGGTCCGGGATCGCGAAGATCTCGTGACCCGAGAGGCCCAGCGAAGCGCACGACTGCCCGGGCTCAAACACGAGCGGCAGCACGCCCATGCACACGAGGTTCGTGCGATGGATGCGCTCGAAGCTCCGGGCGATCACGGCCCGTACGCCGAGCAGGAACGTGCCCTTGGCGGCCCAGTCGCGTGAGCTGCCCATGCCGTAATCCTCGCCGGCGAGCACGATCAACGGCGTGCCATCCTGGCGGTAGCGCTGCGCCGCATCGAAGATGCTCATCGTCTGGCCGCTGGGCAAATGAATCGTGACGCCGCCCTCGGTCCCCGGCGCCAGGAGGTTCTTCAGTCGGACGTTGGCGAAGGTACCGCGCGTCATGACCCGGTCGTTCCCGCGCCGTGCGCCGTAGCTGTTGAAATCCTCCACGCTGACGCCATGCTCGAGCAGGTACTGCCCGGCGGGCGATTTCGGCGAGATCGAGCCGGCGGGGGAAATGTGGTCCGTCGTCACGCTGTCGCCGACCAGGACCAGGCAGCGCGCCTGGGCCAGCGGCCGGATGGGCTGCGGCTGGGGCGAGAGATCCGCGAAAAAGGGTGGCTCCTGGATGTAGGTGCTGTCGGCGCGCCAATCGTAGACCGCCGCGTTTGCCACCTTGATCGCGCGCCAGTTCTCGTCCCCGGTGAAGACGTCGGCGTAGCGCTCCTTGAACATCTCGGGCGTAACGCACGTGGACACTGCCTCCTCGATTTCCGCGGGCGTCGGCCAGATGTCGCGCAGGTAGACCGGGTGGCCGGAGAGATCGGCGCCGAGCGGATCGTTGGCCAGGTCGATGTCCGTGGTGCCGGCCAGGGCATACGCGACCACCAGCGGGGGGGAGGCCAGATAGTTGGCCCGCACGAGCGGATGAATGCGCGCCTCGAAGTTGCGGTTCCCGCTCAGGACCGACGATACGACCAGGTCACCGCGCGTGATTGCGGCGCCGATCTCCTCGGGCAGGGGACCGCTGTTGCCGATGCAGGTCGTGCACCCGTAGCCGACCGTGTAGAAACCGATGCGCTCGAGCGGCTCGATGAGATTGCCGCGGGCGAGGTAATCGGTGACCACGCGCGAGCCCGGGGCCAGGCTCGGCTTGACCCAGGGCGGAACCTTGAGGCCGCGTGCCACGGCCTTCCGGGCCAGCAGGCCCGCCGCCAGCATGACGGCCGGATTGCTCGTATTCGTGCAGCTCGTAATCGCCGCAATGACCACGGCGCCGTGTCGCAGCGTGAAGCGGCTGCCGTCCATGGTCACGGGCACGCCGTCGACCGCGGCGGGCTCGGCGCGCGCGACCGCAACCGTCCCGGCGCTCCCGGCGGGCGCGCCCTTGCCGAACACCTGGACCAGGTCGCGCCGCCAAGCAGCCTGCATCCCGGAGAGCGGGATGCGGTCCTGGGGACGGCGCGGTCCGGCCAGGCTGGGCTCCACCGTGCCCAGGTCGAGCTCGAGCGTCTGGGAGTAGCGCGGCGCCGGGCTGGCGTCGGTGCGGAACAGCCGCTGCTCCTTGCAGTAGCGCTCGACGAGATCGACGTCGTCCGCGGCGCGCCCCGTGAAGCGCAGGTAGGCCAGCGTCTGGTCATCGACCGGGAAGAAGCCGGCGGTCGCGCCGTACTCGGGCGCCATGTTGGCGATCGTGGCGCGATCCGCCAGGCGCAGGCTGCCCAGTCCTGCACCGAAGAACTCGACAAACTTGCCGACGACCCCGTGCTTGCGGAGCATCTCCGTGACGCGGAGGACGAGGTCGGTTGCGGTGGTGCCGGCGGGCAGCGCGCCGGACAGGCGGAACCCGATCACCTGCGGGATCAGCATGTACATCGGTTGACCGAGCATGGCCGCCTCGGCCTCGATGCCGCCGACGCCCCAGCCGAGCACGCCCAGGCCGTTGATCATCGTGGTGTGGCTGTCGGTTCCGACGAGCGTGTCCGGGAAGACCTGCACGCGCCCGTTGACCGTGCGGCGCAGCACGACTTGGGCGAGGTACTCGAGATTGACCTGGTGCACGATGCCCGTAGCGGGCGGCACCACGCGAAAGTCGCGGAACGCCTGCTGGCCCCAGCGGAGGAATTCGTAGCGCTCGCGGTTGCGCTGAAACTCGAGCTGGGCGTTGAGGCCCAGGGCGGCCGAGCGGCCGAAGTGGTCCACCTGCACCGAGTGGTCGATCACCAGGTCGGCCGGAATCTGGGGGTTCACCCGCTGCGGGTCGCCGCCGAGGCGCTGCATGGCCGAGCGCATGGCGGCCAGGTCGACGAGCAGGGGCACGCCGGTGAAGTCCTGGAGCACCACGCGCGCCACCTGGAATGGAATCTCCGCCGCGGTTTCGGCTGCCGGCGACCAGGCGGCCAGCGACTGTACGTGTGCCGGCAGTACGCTGAAGCCGTCCACGTTGCGGAGCACCGCTTCGAGCAGCACGCGGATGGAGTAGGGCAGGTTGTCGATTCGGCCGAGGCCCGCCCGCTCGAGTGCATCGAGCCGATACATCGCCACCTCGCCGCCACGCGTCTTCAGCGGGGCGCACGCGCCGAACGGATCGGTCGGGGTCATGCTCATTCTCCTGCCGGTCAGGTCTGGTTCAGCCCGGATCGATGATGATAGGAGGGCCGGCCGACCGGACGCAATCCGGGCGGCCGCGGGGGCGGGGCGGCGGAATTCGCGCGGACCGCGGGGCCCGGCGCGGTACACTGGACGGCAGCCAGTTCGGAGGGTTGAACATGAAGCTGCGTCCATGCGTCGTTCTGGTTGCGGGGCTGACGGCAGCGCTGGCCGGCGGGGCCGGATTCGACTTCGTGCAGATCACCGAGACGCCGGCCGGGTACGGGATGTTCGAGCCGTCGCTGACGGCCGGCGCGCAGCGGATCGCGTTCTCGGCGGCGTACGATTTCACCGGCGCGAACCCGGAGCTGAATTTCGAAGCGTTCGTCTTCGACCGGGCGGCCGATGAGTTTATCCAGCTCACCGACACGCCCAGTGGCTACGGCAATTTCTCGCCGCTGATCACGCCCGACGGGCAATTCGTGGTCTTCCGCTCCGGCTACGACTACACCGGTGCGAACCCGGACCACAGCTTCGAACTGTTCGAGGTGGCGGTGGCGGACGGCACGCTCCGCCAACTGACCGACCATCCCGGCGGAATCGGCCTGTTTGAACCGCAGATCAGCGGGGACGGCGCGTACGTCGTGTACCGCAGCAACGGCGATCCGCTCGGGACGAACCCGGATGCGAACTTCGAGATCTTCCGGCTGGCGCGCGCATCGACGGCGCTCGAGCAGCTCACGGTGACCCCGCCGCCGAACAACAACGACCTGCCGGCCGCCAGCGGCGACGGCAGCCGCGTGGTCTTCCGCTCGCGCTACGATTTCGACGGCTCGAACCCGAACCTGAATATTGAGATCTGGGTATGGGATGCCTCCGCCGGCATCGGTGCCGTGACGGTTACCGATATCGCCCAGGCCAGCGAAGCGCCGGCGGTCGATGCGGCGGGCCGGCTCGTCGCCTTCATCTCCCGGTACGATTTCACGGGCGCGAACCCGGACGGGACGCTGGAGATCTTTGTCAAGGACACGCTGGCGGGGACGGTCGTCCAGGTCACGACGCCGGGCCCGCTGCTGCACCTCGCGCCGGTGCTGGCGCCGGACGGCAGTTACCTGGTCTTCGAGTCGCAACGTGATCCGCTGGGTGAGAATCCCGACACCAATCGCGAGCTGTTCTGCTACCGCGTGGCGGACGACGTGCTGACGCAGCTCACCCACACGACCGGCGGGTCGTCGATCGCGGCGCTGTCGGAGCGGGCGCGGGTCAACTACGCGGCCGTCGCGGCGGACCCGGTGTGGTTCACGATCCGCAACGAGCACGACCTCCAGCCGGACGATCCGAACGACGGCGCGAATCTCGACCTGTTCCTGGCGCTGGCGGTTCTGCCCGGCGACATGAACTGCGACGGCGTGGTCAATGCGTTTGACATCGACCCGTTCGTGCTGGCGCTGACGGACCCGGCAGCCTACGCAGCCGCCTATCCCACGTGCGACGTGCTGCACGGGGATGTGAATGGAGACGGCATGCTGAATGCCTTCGATATCGATCCATTCGTGGAGTTGCTGATCGCGCCGTAAAAAAATCTACAAGTCCGGCGGGCAGCACGTTACGATGATGGCAAATGGGGGAGTGTTGCGAGGACAAGTCATGTGCGTTCGTTTCCTGTCGCTTGCGATCGTGGTCGGTGCGCTGGGCGGCATGCCCCGCACGATGGCAGACCCTGTGTCGGACATCGTGGACCAGGTGGGCCTGGAGGAATTTCAGGAATACCTCAGCGTCCTGACGGGCGTCGTCCCCATCCCCGGGTCGATGTACGCCCTCCAGAATCGCTGGTCGCATGATGACGACATCTGGCTGGCGGGGCAGTGGATCCAGACCCGCTTCGCGGCGGCCGGGCTGGACGCCGAAATGCAGGTGTACGATTCGACCTACGGCCCCAACATCGTGGGCGAACTGCCCGGGTTGTCACAGCCGGAGCAAATCTACGTCATCTGCGGCCACTACGACACGTACCACGCGGGCGACCAGTACCACGCCCCGGGTTGCGATGACAACGGCAGCGGCACGGCCGCCGTGATGATCGCCGCGCGGCTGCTGGGCGGCTACCGCTTCGATGCGACGCTGCGGTTCATCGCGTTCTCGGGCGAGGAGCAGTGGATGGTCGGCAGCCAGGCCTACTGCGAGGAGGCCCAGGAGCAGGGCGACCAGATTCTCGGCGCCATCAACCTGGACATGTTCATCCATCCCAGCTTTGACAATTACGAGCCGGATCCCGACCACGACCTCGACATCGGCGCGAACGCGGCGTCGTCGTGGCTGCTCGACTTCATCGCCGCCCGGATGGACACCTACGCCGACATCGACTACCAGTTGCACGTCTCCGACCAGTTCGTGTCGAACCAGTGGGCCTTCTGGCAGTTCGGCTACGACGCAATCGGGCTGATCGAGAACACGCCGAACGAGATCTGGGGCGGGTCCAACGACGCCTACCACGAGCTGACTGACGTCATGACCAACCCGGATTACGAGTGGGACTTTGCCATCGACACCGTGCGCGGGGCGGTGGCGGCCCTGATCGACCTGGGCGGCCTGCTTGGCGCGCCGGCCGATGTGAACTGCGACGGGGGCATCGACGCGTTCGACATCGACCCGTTCGTGCTGGCGTTGACCGATGCCGCCGGCTACGCGGCGGCCTATCCGGACTGCCACGTGCTGCTGGCGGACATCAACAACGACGGCGTGGTCAACGTGTTCGACATTGATCCGTTCATCGCCAAGCTGACGGGGCCGTGACGCCCGGCGACGGATCCACCGAATTCACATTCTTTCCGCGGTGAGCCGATGCGGAGCCAGGCCGCCACCGTCCAGGAATACCTCGCGCAGCTGCCGGCTGAGCGCGCCGCCGTGCTCGAGGCGGTGCGCGCCGTCATCCGCGAGAACCTCGATTCGGAATACGAGGAGGGCATGCAGTACGGCATGATCGGGTATTACGTGCCGCACCGCGTCTACCCGGCGGGCTACCACTGCGACCCGCGCCAGCCGCTGCCGTTTGCGGGGCTGGCGGCGCAGAAGAACTGCATGTCGCTGTACCTGATGGGCATCTACGGCAACCCCGAGCAGGAGTCGTGGTTTCGGGCGGCATGGGCTCGCACGGGCAAGCGGCTCGACATGGGCAAGGCGTGCCTGCGCTTCAAGAAGCTCGACGACCTGGCGCTCGACGTGATCGGGCAGGCCGTGCGGCGCATACCCGCCCGGACGTACATCGCGAACTACGAAGCGACCGTCCGACCGGCGAACCAACGGACTGCGGAGGGCCACGGTCTGCAGTCGCCCGCGTCCCGACGCGAGCGACCGCAGGCCGTGCCACCCGTCCCCGCGCGGCCGGCGGCGAAAGCGTCGCGCGCGATGCCTGCGAAGCGCAGGACGTCACGCGGGCGTCCGTCGCGGTGAGATACGCAGGCGCGCGGGGGCATCACACCGGCGGCGGGTTGCGCTCGGCGAAGTGTCGCTGGTGCCAGTAGGGGTATGCGGGAGTGACGGCGCTCGCTGCGTCCAGTCGCGCCACCTGGTCCGCCGACAAGTTCCATCCCACCGCGCCGAGATTCTGCCGCAACTGTTCCTCGTTGCGGGCGCCGATGATCACCGTTGCGACGGTCGGCCGCTGGAGCAGCCAGTTCAGCGCGACCTGCGGCACGCCCTTGCCGATCTCGCGCCCGACTTCCTCCAACGCATCGATGACGCGATACAGGAGTTCCTCGGCGATCGGCGGGCCGATGTCGGTCACGAGCTTGCTTTGCAGGCGGCTCGCCGGCGGCAACGGCTGGCCGCGCCGGATCTTGCCCGTGAGCCGGCTCCAGCCGAGCGGACTCCAGACTACCGTCCCCACTTTCTGGTCGAGCGCAAGCGGCATCAGCTCCCACTCGTAGTCACGGCCGACGAGCGAGTAGTACGCCTGGTGCGCGACGTAGCGCGCCAGCCCGTAACGGTCGGAGATGGCCAGCGATTTCATGAGGTGCCAGCCGGAAAAATTGGAGCAGCCGACGTAGCGGATCTTGCCCGCGCGGACGAGATCGTCCAGCGTCTGGAGGGCTTCCTCCATCGGCGTCAGCGCGTCGAATGCATGCAGCTGGTACAGGTCGATGTAGTCGGTCCCCAAACGCCGCAGGCTTCCTTCAACGGTGCGAATCAGGTACTGGCGCGACGAGCCGATGTCATTCGGTCCGCGTCCGCTGCGGAAGCCGCCCTTGGTGGAGATGAGCACCTGGTCGCGGCGGCCCTTGATCGCCTGGCCCAGAATCTCCTCCGCCGCCCCGGCCGAATACATGTCCGCCGTGTCGAACATCGTCAGCTCGTGCTCGAGGCAGATGCTGACCAGGCGTGTCGCCTCGGCGACGTCCGTCGCGCCCCAGGCGGCGAACAATTCCCCCCGGCCGCCGAAGGTGCCGGTGCCAAGACTCAGTGCGGGCACTTTGAACCCGGCACCGCCCAGCTGTCGAAATTCCATGCTGATCCTCACTTCCTCTGCGCCGCCTCGCGGAGCACGCGCGCCGGAGCGGTGCGCCTGATCGTAGCGCCCGCGCGCCGTGGCGGCGGCGGGTCCGCTTGACGAGTCGCTTCCAGCCGATAGGCTCAACGGGAGAGATTCCCGCCCCGGGCCAAGGGCGCCAGCAGGCGCCCCACAGGAGAACGAGCGATGCCGACGTCCACACCCGCCTATGCCGCACAGTCCGCCACTGCACCTTTGGCGCCGTTCACGCTGGAGCGCCGCGATCCCGGGCCGACAGACGTGCAGTTCGAGATTCGCTACTGCGGCGTCTGTCATTCGGACCTGCACACGGCGCGCGGGGAGTGGCCGGGCGTCACGTTTCCCGTCGTGCCGGGGCACGAGATCGTCGGCCGCGTGACATCCGTGGGGTCCGCCGTGCGCAAGTTCAAGCCGGGCGACCTGGCGGCCGTCGGCTGCCTGGTCGACTCGTGCCGTTCCTGCCCGTCCTGCGAAAGCGGCCTCGAGCAATATTGCCAGCGCGAACCGATCTTCACCTACAACAGCCCGGACCGTCATATCCCCGGCCGGATGACGTACGGCGGCTATTCCAGGCGGATCGTCGTCGACGAGCGTTTCGTGTTGAAGGTGTCTGAGCGGCTGGACCTGGCGGCGGCGGCGCCGTTGTTGTGCGCGGGGATCACCACGTATTCGCCGCTGCGCCACTGGGGCGCGGCCCCCGGCCGGAAGGTGGGCGTGGTCGGCCTGGGCGGCCTGGGGCACATGGCCGTGAAGTTCGCCCACGCGCTGGGTGCGCATACGGTCCTGTTCACCACCTCGCCGGGAAAGGTCGAAGACGGCCGCCGGCTGGGTGCGGATGAAGTGGTGGTTTCGAAGGACACGGCCGCCATGCAGAAGCAGCGCGGCAGCTTCGACTTCATCCTTGACACCGTGGCCGCGCCGCACAACCTGGACCTCGTCACGGACCTGCTGCGTCTGAACGGGACGCTCTGCCTCGTCGGCGCGCCGGCCGTGCCGCATCCCTCGCCCAGCGTCTGGAACCTACTGGTCAAGCGCCGCAGCCTGGCGGGCTCGATGATCGGCGGGATTCCCGAGACGCAGGAGATGCTCGACTTCTGTGCCGCGCGCGGCATTACGAGCGACATCGAGATGATCCCGATTCAGCAGATCAACGAAGCCTACGAACGCATGCTGCGCAGCGACGTGAAGTATCGCTTCGTGATCGACATGGATTCGCTGGAGTAATCGGCAGCGCGGCCGCGCACGGGGCGCTCGGGCAGCTCGCGCCCGGGCTTCGCGACGCGATGCTGATGGGGTGGGATCATG